>DATKZH010000425.1:0-2079 GCA_035528065.1 Thermoguttaceae bacterium
ACCAAACGCAACGCAGCTTGCCGTCGGTCAACTCCTCTGTGACCGTCATCTTGGGGCTCGGACGCCGTCGCCTTCTAAGGATCGGCGTCACGACCAATCCGACTGCGGAATGGCTGGCCCGCCAGATGACGGAAGCCTTTCCTTGGGACACTGTTCCGAGCTTTCTCATCCGTGACAATGATGGTGCCTATGGCGAGGCGTTCACTCGGCGGCTTCGAGCAATGGGCATTCGCGATCACCCCATCGCGCCCCGATCACCATGGCAGAATGGATATGTCGAACGTTCAATCGGGTCGATCCGTCGTGAATACCTCGACCATGTGATCATCTGGGGTGAGGCACATCTTCGGCAAGTCCTGAAGGCATACACCGCATACTACAACGCGACGCGGACCCATCTCGGAATTGACAAGGACGCTCCAAATCGTAGGCCGATCGAGAGGTGCGGCGTGATCGTCGCTAATGCTTTGCTAGGCGGACTTCACCATCGCTACGCGCGGATATAGTTTTCGGAAGGGACAAGGGGAACACTATGATCAAGAGAGCTGCCTCACCGCCAAGCCGATGGAACCATCGGGCCCGCACGATTCCTGAGTTCGCCGCACAGCTGGCGAGGCGTACTCCGCAGATGACCTATCCGCCCCTGAACGGTTATCACGTCGAGATGGACGGCACCTGCGGGCTGGGTCACCGACTGCACCGCAACGCCCAGATCTATCATTCAGCTCGGGCCGCAGGCTACACCGTCGGCGTGATCTGGTTCCCGTGGTTCGAGTTATTCGATGACTCCGAGCATCTCTTCGCGTCGGACCAGTCGAATCGGGCTGCGTTCCAGTTTGGGAACGAGCCCACAGAGATGAGGACTACTTCGGTTAGCGGAACCGAACCACCGATCATCAAGTACCCAGGACTCATCATTCCCCAGTGTCTCCCCTTCGCTTGCGGGGGATGTCACGACGAGTGGCGCTGGCGCAAAGAAGTATTCGCACCTGCGTCGACGGATCACTTTGCGGATTTCCATCTTCGTCTGATATTGCAGCTTCGGCCCCCCTGGGTTTGTCGGCTCGACCAGTTCCTTTCTGAACATGTGGGATACCGACGACTTGTCGCGATTCACATTCGGACAGGAAATGGGGAGACCGGCGACTTCGTCCAAAAAAGGCGCACGCTGAACGTGCCTGAAATAATGGAAGCCTTCCAACAGGAGCTGGAGCGTTATCGTCACGAAGAAATCGCTGTGCTTGTCGCCTCAGATTCGTCCGAACCGGCTGCATTCCTGAAGGGTCGCCGTGCTCGTGATGTGGTGGTCTTCACCGAGTCGTTACCTCGCTCCGGGTTTGTCACCGGCGACTGGGTATCGCCGAACTCTCCAAAGGACGTTGCGTTTGCGAATCGCGAGCTCCACATTGAGCGAACGTTCGAAGCTTACGCAGATTTGCTGCTTCTTGGAGTGGCCGACGATCTCTATGCGGCGGCTTGGTCGTCCTTTCTCGCCGGCCCATGTCTGATGAATCGCCGTCGAGCCGATCTTGGCACGACACTCAGGATCTACGACGCCAATGCCGGCGGCTGGCGGGCTGTCTGATCCGCTCGGACCCGGCGCCGGGAAGCAACCTCTAATTGAACGCAACTTGTTGAATTTGGATTTGCCGAGCTTGACCCGGGCCACCGATGCTGCGATCGGAGCCAATCCTTCGCCCCCTGTCCCAATGCCACGCAAGTACAAGATCGGAAGCAGAGCATCGAGGCTCTTGGTCCGCCGCGCCCATTTCGGCAGGACCGGGGGTGATGTGGTTTGTAAGCTCGCCAAAATCGCGTTTAACTTCAAAGAGCGCCGATCGGGAGGTTTGTAGAACTAAGTCATTGACTCGGCTGGTCAGAAGCCCGCCAGTACCGCCCACCATTCCGCGCTTTTAGTCTTCAGCCCTTCCGCCGCATCAGCGCATCGAGGCTCCACGGCCCACCGCCGGCGAAAGCGATGTAGAGGAACACGAAGCAGAACAGGATGGCGGCATCGCCGCCATTCACCACCGGATAGAACTTCTCCAACGAATGGTGAAAAAGCCAATAGGCCACGGC
>DATKZH010000426.1:0-6277 GCA_035528065.1 Thermoguttaceae bacterium
CAACGTCGCGGCCCGTGGCATCGCGTAGCGATACGCCTCGACCTGGTGTCTTCGCGCCTCGGTTCGGCGAATCGCAGGTTGACCCGGTTCGATTCGGCATGGATCGAGCTGCTCGGCGAGCGGGCAAATTCCGTCCTGTTCAGTGATCCCCTCGTAAGCCACAATCCGCCATGCCGCCCCCGGTGTCGCGTCACACGTCCACTGACGGCGAGTCGCGTCCCACCGGGCTCGCGGCAAACTTCGGTAGAACGCGACCAGCTCAGGCGAGTAGCCGCCCCGCAGCACGATCTTGCCGTTGTCGAGTTGGGCGGTTGTGGTCATGGGGTCATTCCCTCGCCATTTGGCGGCGAGTCGCGTCCCATCGGGCTCGCGGCAAGCCCCGTTCGAGGCAGCACGTCCTGATCTTTTCTTCATCGCGCTTTTCGATCACCCGTCCCAGTCCGACCATTGCAGCCGGATTGAGTTTGATCGGTACGCTATCGCCCGCGATGAATATCCGCGTATCATCATCATCGCGGATTTCCAGGCTAGTGCAAAGTACCCGGATAATGTCAACGTCCTCGTTCGGATGGAACTCGAACGTGACGCGGGCGGTCCCCGCAAGCTGGACATCGCCGTCCAGCTCCCATGTGTAGTCAAGTTCGTACATGGCTCACCCCCGTTCGAGCGCTGCGACCGGATCGACCTCGGCGGGGAACTCGACCCGCTCGTCCGGTTCCGCGATGCTCGCTTCCATGATCGCAAGCACCTCGCGGGTACGGGCGATCAGCATTTCCGTAAACACCCGAGTATCGGCGTCTTCCGACACCGGCCCGTCGAAATGGTGGTAAATGTGCAGTCCCAGCAACGTGCATCCGTTCTCGATCTTTGCATGAGCGTTATCGTCAAGGTCAACTCGGAATACGCCCCTAGCCGGAAGCTCTAGTTTCCAGTCCATGTTCATCTCCTCTTGGTTTGTGACCGTGTAAACGACTTCCCCCGTCGACGCGAGAACCCTGATCGGCGGCGCGTATCGCCGGGCGGCCTGGCATTCGGCGTACTGGATCGCGGCCGTCAATTCGTCGTATTCAAACACTTTCCGCACTCGCCACCCGATTGTCGGCTCGTTGCCGCAGACGAGGAATCGGGTGGTAACAGGGAAGAATGCGTCGGCAGGAATGGCGTCACACATCGTTATGCTCCTGTCTGGCCGATTCCAGCGAACCGGCAGGCCGTTTGAAATGCGCGCTCTTTCGCATCCCGGCCGGCACCGTAGAGCGCCACGTTGAACCGGGCCTCGACCCGCGCCCGGGGTGTTGCACCCCGCCGCGGCAAATGGTCGATGTGTTCGGCCACGGCGTTGTACGCGGCCCAGCAGGTGTCCTTGATGCCGGGCAGCGATTGGCGGGCATTCGAGTAGGCGGTACGAATGCCCAACCGCGTTACGGTGATCCGGTCTTCCCGCTTCTGCGTCCAGTCGGGATCATGGTGACTGGGCACCGGGCACATGATGTCCAGGTATTCCTCCCAGTCGCAAGCGTCCAATCTTGCGCGGGCTAACGCCTGCGAGTGCTCCGCATACTGCGCGAACCGCTCGCTTGCGACCGTCAGGATGTTGCGAGCCTGAGCCAGCTTCTCCATCACGTTGCCCGCGTGGCGGATGGACAGTTCGTGGGTGTAGCCCTCGCCTAGCGCGATCGCATGGGTGTTCGCGCAGACGACGCGAACCGCGCACGGGCCAAAGCGGATCGCCTCGGTCCCGTCGTGGGACAAGCTGAGAAGGACGTACCGCAGAACGTGGTCGCCCTCGACGATTCTGTCGGCCCCGGGCAGCCGGGCTAGCAGCACCACCTTTCGGCCGCCCCGGAGCGAGAACGCGGACTCGTACCGCATCTCGTGGTTCTCGACCAGGGCGTCGAGAAATTGAAACGCCTCGATGTTCTGAACGACCTTGTAGGCATCGGTCACTAGACCAAGTACGGCCCCCGTGTCCTCCCGGGTGTTGAATTGGTAGCCGGTAATCTGCTCGTAATCCGTGATATGGATTGCCGAGAGTTCGTTCCAGCGTCTGTGTTGCCGGAAGACGGGCGATTGGATCACCCGCACGTTCAATCCTGCTCCGATAAGAGCCTCCTCACCCAACATGGCGCGGTCAAACACTTGCCCCAGCCCGTGCCAGGCGGGCCGCAGGGCGAACGCGGCTTCCGCGAAGCCGTCTTCCCGGATCGTGATCTCGTGTGCCATCGTTTCTCCTCCTTTGTGACGGGGCCCTCCCACCAGTGTTGAGCCGTAGCCCCGTCTTTCCCGCGTTTGGACCGCGGTACTCACGATAGAGGCGGGTTCCAGTTGGTGGTGCAATCGGGCCCATGTTTCGTTCTCTAGAAAACAGCACGGCCGCCATCGGCTTCCGGCCCGACGGCCGCGCCCCTCCGTGGAAACCGCGGCCCTCCATGGGCGGTGTTTCCGTCATCTTCATACCACGGATGTGGAGGAAGGCCCCCGGGCGACGTGAAGAACCGCCGCGTCTTAGTCATGCGTCGCTGATTCTCGCAGACGAGGTTTTCACACGGCCACGCCGCCGGGGGCTTGCTCAAGAGCCCGGCACGATGGACCGGGCGTTCGCGTTGCGTAGCTCTTCCACCGTCGTATCGAGCAGGTTCTTTATGTCGTCTCTGTCGTGCGACACACGTGTGTACTTGGTTGCGTCGTCTGCCGCTTTCGCACAAAGCTCGACAATGTCGGCTGCCAAGTTGAACGCACCTACCGACGTATCGTCGGCACGTTCCAGCCGCTTCCGAATCTGTTGGGCAAGCATGGCTTCTCCTTGTGCCAAATACCGCGAACCCGGCGCCGGTCCAGTGCCGGCGCTGGGCACAATCAGCATCCCAGCATAGGGTGTGGGCTATCCCGGCACGGTCGGCCGGGGCAAATCGTACACCCAGATATTCTTCGGATCGTACTCGCGATTGCGTGTCCATGTAGCGTTCGGGCCGGACCGACCGCCGGGGACGGCCTTCGCAAATCGCCAGCGATCGTGCTTGTAGATTTCCCCGCTGTGACGGACCGCATTCTGATACGCGACATAGGCCCGGATCGACTCCCACCCCTTGAAGTCCGCATCCAACCACGTCTCCGCAGCAACTTGCCGCCAGAGCCGAAGGCAGACCAGCGTGAGGTCGTTGCGTTCGGGCTGCGTGCAGAGCCGCGCCAACTCCACCACTTCCTGGCGCGCGAACGTGGCGCACTTCTTGTTGGGCGTGGAGGCCGACACGGCCACGCTGACCAGTTCGCCATAGACGCGGAGGCCGAATGACTGCCGCCCGAACGGGCGATTGCATGCCCCCAGATAATGTCCCCATTGCACCAGTCGTGCGTCCGCTTCTTCGTTGTCGATAAGATCGAACGTCACGATGGGGAATAGGGTGTTCATTTATGGAATCCGCGGCCGGGGCTACCAGTAGATCAGTTGGCCGCGAAATGGCATGCGCGGCTCGAAGAATGCCCGCATTGCATCGGCCGACTCGAAGCCGTCGAGGTGGGCGATCCAAGCCACGAGATCGTCGGACCAGTGCAGGATGTTCTGGCATGCGCCGAGCGAAATCTCGTCTTCCGATAGGTCGATGGGCATGACGCCAGTGCAGACGGCTTCGCCCAACTTGCGAGCCCCCTGCCTCCGGCAACCCGTCCAGAAATAGAGCGTGTCGCCCGGCTTGATTGGATGTTTTCGCATCGCCCGGATCGTCTGCCGCTTGCGGCCCGACTGGACTGCTTTGGCAAACTCGGCCTTGAACGAAATGGGGGGCATGGCGTCCTCCTGCAAAATCCGCGGCCGGGGTGAATTCGGTTGTAGTCATGGTCCGTCGCATCGGGGAATCCGTTACTGGTTCCGTCTAAGCCAATGCCGGCTCGTTACACAGCTCCAGGAGTTGGCGGCGAAGGTCAGCGTTCTCAACCTCTAGCTCCCGAATCCTGGCTTTCGCCTGGTCGAGTTGGGCTCGCAGGCTTGTCGCTTCGCGGCTCGTCTTCCTGCTGCCACCCTGAACTTTCGTCAACTGCTGCTCAAGTGCCTTGGCTTTGGTCTTCCAACTCGGCCGCGGCCGGGACAAATGGCTTTGCCCGTCGGAGCCCGCGGTCGATCGTGCGGCAAGCATTTCTCGCCGCATGGTGGCCAGCCTGCCGGCGGCCCACTGCTCGCGCTCGGGGTAGTGTTCGAGTAGGGCGCGGAGTTGTAGAAACTCCAGGCAGAGATCCTCAAAGTAAGGATCGAGGGCCTGGCCTGCGCGGAAGTCGTCGACGTTGCCGAGGTCCGCACGGAAGTCGCGATCGTCGAAGACGGTCACGGCGAGGGTAGCGCGGTCAAACGCCGCGCTTCCGCTCTGCCCTCGCATCTCGCCCAGCTTGAGCAAGGCGGCTTTGTAGCCCGTGGGCGAGTGCTGTGTCGGTTGCTGTTTCGCAGCCATCAATGGTTCTCCTCATCCGTTTAGTGAACTGGACGAACCGGGCGCAGTCGCCCGGACAATGCTTGCCCCGTGGGATTTCAGTTCCACATAGTTGGCAGTAGGGCATTCTAGCTATCCCCAAAAAACCGCTTCACTCCACCCGGGCGCACTTTCTGAGCGATGTACGATCGCCCTGTAGCCACCCCCAAAAAACCGCTTCACTCCACCCCGTATTTCCTGATCTCAACCCCCACCCCGACTTCTGTTAATTTGTCATTGAGAATTTTGCCCGCCTGGTACCAATCCCAGTTCGTGGCGTCCTGTCTTCCCGGCAGTTTCCCCGCACGGCCGAGAAACCGACTATCGCGCTTTGCCCCCACCGGCTGGTAGTAACGCACCATGCCCACGCCATACCGTGCGCATAGCCGGAGCACATCCTGTACCATCGCTTCGTTCTGCGTCTTCGTGAAGTCCTGCCACCGGCGCCGAAGCGTGTAGAGCTTGGCGTCGAGTGCCCGTTTCTTCCCATGCCCCTTGCCTGACGACGACGCCACCCGGTAGCCTTCCTGCCGACTCCATCGTTGGGTCAACAGTTGCCGCCGCGTGTGGAAAACGTGGCGCCCGGTCTTCCCGCCGACGTACCAGGGGAATCCGTGAATCCAAAGCAGCCACGGCCGATCGGCCGCCGGCTGCAAGTAGGCAACACAGTCAGCGTCCGCCTCCAGCTTCACGGGCGTCGGCATCTCATAGCCGGGTTTCATGTACCAGCGCCGTTCGCGACGATCAAAGTGCAGCTTCGCCCCTTTGAATGCGTACTCGCCGCTCGCGATGCGTTCTAGGATTACGGCCTGCTTTGAGCCGCGGCGGGTCTTCGTGTCGAGCCGCAATGACACCGATACGCTCTTGCCGTCGGCCAGTCGCCGATAGCGGATTGCCAGTTTCCACACGCGGTTCTGCCCCTTGGCATCCGGCGCCGGCGCCACCAGTTCGCAGTGCTTCAAGTCAAATGGAATCGGTTGCGGAACGCTGGAGAATGCCGGCCGATCTTCCAGCAAGAGCACGCGAATCCAACCGGGAAAGGAGCCCTGAAACGGCTTTAGGTTGGCGATCGCCTTTTGCGTCAACTGCCGTTGGAGTTCCAGGATGCGACCGTGAACCCCGGGAAACGCATCATGCAAGGCCCGGTAGATTGCCTTCGAGCACTGCTTGTCTACTGCGAATAGCGGGCACAGGGGCTTTGCCCCCTTCGGCTTGGCTGGCTTCGGGCCGCGGGGTTTTCGCGGAGCCGCCTTCCAGTCACGGCTTGCTTTCTCCCAATCGTGCTGCGCCGTACGCCAAGCGGTGTACTCGTCTCGCCACGCCCGGAGCTTCGCGGCCGATCCGTGCTGGTCGTGGTAGGCGAGCCAGGTCCGCCAGATCAGATTGACGGCCCGCTTGAGGGTATCGGCTACGTCTAGCAGTTCCCGGTACTCCGCCGGCCAGTCGCCGTCGGAGCCCACGACGCGAAACGATGCAACGCGAATAGCCATGTCCTATTCCTCATCTTTCCCCGGTGACTCCACCGGCGACGCCAGCGAACGAAAGCAGGGCGAGCCCTGTTGTCACCCCCTTTTTTCCGGTAATCTCCACCCCTATCCCATACACCCGGGTTCGACTCCCCCTGTTGCCCCCCTCTCTTTCCCCGGTGACTCCACCAGAGACGAGAAACTGCCGGTCACACTTCCCTGTTGCCCCCCTCTCTTTCCCCGGTGACTCCACCTCGGCCAAAAGTCGGGCGGCCTCGTCAAGCCCTGTTGCCCCCCTCTCTTTCCCCGGTGACTCCACCGGCTGGTCGCCGGACACGGCGAATCCATGCCCTG
>DATKZH010000427.1:0-21954 GCA_035528065.1 Thermoguttaceae bacterium
AAGGGGTTGCACAGCGCCCGCTCGAGGGTTGCGCGGGGTGCAACCCCGTTGGGGTTGGGGGGGGACTCGGTGCCCGCCAACCCAGGGTAGCTTCGCAACCCTGGGCTGTGTTGTGAAACCGCTTCGCGGTTAGGGGAACAGGCCGATCCTTAACCGCAAGCGCGATCGCGAACCTGCCTTCGCTGCTCGCGCACGCCTTCGGCTTGCGGTTAAAGGACGATCACCACGCGCTTGGCGACGTCGGCGATTCGTTGTTGATGGGGAACAGACAGGGGCCTATTGCAGCCACCAGGGGGTCGTCCCGCCCTCTTGTTTGGAGTCGGCCGGCGGCTTGGCGCCCGGGCCTGAAGGTGGGCCGCCCGGAGCCGCGGGTGGGCCGCCCGGACCCGCGGACTTGTCGCCCGCGCCGGCCAGCTCCCCCGTGGTCGTCGGGGTATCGAGACACTCACGCGGGGTGATCATACCGTCGTGGTTGAGGTCGTAGCGGAGGAACTCGCGGGCCTTGGATTCGGACCAGGAGCTGGAATACTCGACCATCGCCACCTGGCCGTCGCCGTTGACGTCGTCACGCGCGAACCAGTCGGGGAGTCCTGAAGGCAACAGCTCGGGGGCCCTGCGGAAGCGGTACGACTTGCGGCCGTTCGACTTGCTCGAACCCGAATCGCCCGAGCCGTCGGAGTTGTCCCCTTGGGAGGAACCTCGATCCGAGTCTTCCGATCGGCGTCCGCTGAATTCAGCCATTCGGGCGGTGAGCTCGTCCTTGGTGACCTTGCCGTCGTTGTTGCGGTCGGCGCCTTGGGCGAAGCGCGAGCTCTCCCACTCCTCCTTGTCCAGGACGCCGTTCTGGTTCCGATCATACCGCGCGAACATGGAATCGGCGAAACCGCGAATCCTCGACGCCCTTTCCGGGTCAATCTTCGACAACGCCGATTGAGACGCCGACGAACCGAGGGTGGGATACTCGACCCGTTCTCCGAACGCGGCCACTCGGGCCAGTTCCTGCTTTTCGCCGAACCCGGGAACCAAGGGTTCCGGCTCGTCGGCCGACTTGCCCGAGCCTGGTTCCTCGTCCCGATCCCGATCGCTTCTATTCATGCGTTGGCGCACCTGGTCCAAGGGAATCGGCTTCTCGGGATCCAACCCCATCCTGCCGGCCATGTAGCGCAACATGCCCCGGCGTTCTTCCGGTACCTCGCTTGGCTCGATCACCCCGTTTCCGTTGGCGTCCATACTCCGCAAGAAGCCCTCGAATCTTGAAGAGCGATCTCCGTGCGAGTCATAGCCTCGATCCCCCATTCCGGGCGGGCCTCCGCCGCCACGACCCATGTCCGGCGGCCCCCCCCGTCGAGACTCCATTCCGGGCGGGCCTCCGCCGCCACGACCCATGTCCGGCGGTCCTCCCCGTCGAAATTCCGTTCCGGGCGGGCCCCCTTCTGGGCGACGCATGTCAGAGGGCCCTCCCCGCCGCGATTCCATTCCCGAAGGACCTCGGTCTTGGAATCCGCCATCGGGTCGGCCAAACCCGCCTCGGTCCCGATCACCACGCCTTTGGCCCGCCGCTTCGAAGGCGGAGACCAGAATGGCCGCAACGGCGAACAGGATGGTGAGGTTCCTCATCGTGGTCGTCTCCGAGCAAGAAAACGGGGACAATAAGACCTATTCTACCCACTCGTGGGGGATATTCCGGACAGCATCGGCGACTCGGAAGCGTATTGAAAAGGGGGATACTCTTAAGAACCCGGCAACCGTCGCCAGGTTTCGGACTCTTGAGCAGATAGCGGAACTTGCCGGCCCTGGCGGGGTTTACCAAGCTGGTAGGGGCCGCGGGGGACCCATCGTCTGGTATCTGTCTCAGTTCTCAGTTCAGCAAGAAGGAGTCCAACATGACCCGATTTCCTCGTCTTCAGTTGCTCGCCTCGGCGGCTCTGATCGGGGCCCTCGTGATGGCGGCGGCGGGCGCCCAGCCGCCGGGGGGTGGCCGACGACCGGGCGGACGCGGGCCCGGCGGTTTTATGGGGGGGCGTGGCGGCCCCGGAATGATGGGCGGCGGCCTGGTGGGACTGCTCGGCATGGAACAAGTCCGCGAGGAGCTCAAAGTCACCGAAACGCAGCAAGAGAAGCTGCGAGATCTCGGCGAAAAGCTCCGGGAAGAGATGCGGGGATTATTCCCCGACCGAGAGAGCGGGCAGGACCTGACCCAGGAACAGCGAAGGGAGAGGATGCAGGAGGCCATGGAGAAGGCCCGCAAGGAAGCCGAGAAACGGGCCCCGGGGATCGAGAAGCAGATTGCGGAAATCCTCGACAAACCGCAGTTCAAGCGCCTCAAGCAGCTTGAAGTCCAGCGTCAGGGCGTCGACGCGATGGTCAGGGCGGATATCATCCAGGCACTGGGTCTCACCGAAGATCAGCAGAAAAAAGTCAAGGAAGCCATCGAAGGGCGCAATAGGAAAATGCAGGAATTCGGCGAGCAACGGCAGGCGATGTTCCAGGGATTTCGCGATATGAGCGAGGAGGAACGTGCGAAGGCTCGCGAGAAGATGGAGCAACTCGGCGAGAAGTTTCGCGAAGTCCAGTCGGAAGCCCAAAAGAACGCCATGGGCGTCCTCACCGACGATCAGAAGGCCATGATGCCGAACCTGATGGGCGAACCGTTTGAATTCCGGCGTCCCGAGGGTCAACGCGGCGAAGGCCAACGCGGCGGAGACCGCCCCCGTCGACCACGCGGCGAACGATAGGCCGCACACCGGTCGCCGGCACGACCCGGCGGGACGGCCGCTACCCAGATTGAGGTATTGGCCCGCGGCCAGATTGATTGAGCACCCCGGCATGCCCCCGGAACGGCCCTTTTGGGGTCGCCCCGGGGGATGTCGATTTATTGGCCGAAGGTGAGGAATACCCTGGACGAAGCGGGGGAATACTCCTTATCGTGGAGGGTAGTCTTCGCGGGAGGGCCCCGGGACAATTGGCGCGTTCGGGGGCGGAAGTCCAGCCGGAGAATCCGCGTAGCGGCGACGCGAATCGTCCCGGGAGATAGTGAGAGTAGGCGATGGAACCTGGTGAGATCCTGCTGAAGAAAGGACTCCTCGACGATCGGCAGCTCGAGGTGGTGCGACGGTCCCACTCGGATGGCGCACGATTGGATCAGGTGGCCGTGGAGTTGGGCTTCGTCACCGAGGAGGCCGCGCTGAAGGCATTGGGCGACGAGTTGGGCTTGGCGTTTGTCGACCTCTCGGAAATGGAGATCCAGGCGGCGAACCTCGACGGCTTCCCTCCCCGGTTCATGCATCGCGAGTCCCTGTTCCCGGTCCATCAGCGCAAGGGCGTGCTGGTCGTGGCGACCAGCGATCCGTTCAACCTCTACCCGTTGGACGAGCTCGAAGTGGCCACCGGCCAGACGGTCGTCCCCGTGCTGGCCACCCGAAACGAGATCGAACGACTGATCAAGACGCACCTGGGCGTCGGCAGCGAAACGGTCGAGGGCCTGTTGGCCCAAACCGCCGACAAGCAGGTCGAGCTGTTGGACGAGATCGAGACCGACGGCTCCGAGCTGTCCGAAATGGCCCAGGAGCCGTCCGTGGTGCGGCTGGTCAACGAGATCCTTCTGGAAGCGTTGGACGTGCGCGCAAGCGACGTGCACATCGAGTCGCAGCAGTCGGGCCTTCGGGTCCGCTACCGGATCGACGGCGTGTTGCAGCCCCAGCCGGTCCCGGCGGAGATCAATCGCTTCCAGGCGGCGATCATCAGTCGCCTGAAGATCATGGCCCGGCTGAACATCGCCGAGCGCCGCCTGCCGCAGGACGGCCGCATCCAGTTGAAGGTGGCCGGCCGGCAGGTCGACGTCCGCGTGTCGGTGATCCCCATGATCCACGGCGAAGGGCTCGTGCTCCGGCTCTTGGATAAGAGCCAGATGGAGTTCACGCTTTCCAAGCTGGGCATGGACGAAGAGGTCTACGAGACCTATCGGGAAATGATCCATCTGCCGCACGGGATCATTCTTGCGGTCGGCCCCACCGGCTGCGGCAAGACGACCACGCTCTACGGATCGCTTCTGGAGATTCGCAGTCCCGAGACGAAGATTATCACCACCGAGGACCCGGTCGAGTACCAATTGGAGGGAATCAACCAGATCCAGGTCCATACGAAGATCGGGCTCACTTTCGCCCTTTCGCTCAGGAGCATCCTGCGACACGACCCGGACGTGGTCCTGGTGGGCGAGATCCGCGACCTGGAGACGGCCGAGAACGCGATCCAGGCGTCGTTGACCGGGCATACCGTGTTCAGCACCTTGCACACCAACGACGCGGCCGGGGCCTACACGCGACTGATCGACATGCAGGTCGAGTCGTTCCTGGTGGCCAGCACGTTGGAGGCGGTGATCGCACAGCGGCTCGTGCGCACGTTGTGCCCCGAGTGCCGGCAGCCCTATCGGCCCCAGCCGGAGGAGCTGCCCGACGACTTCCCCCACGATCAGCTTGCGGACGGCGCGACGCTCTATCGCGCGGTCGGCTGCCGCGCGTGCCGGCAGTTGGGCTATCGCGGTCGGCTGGGGTTGTTCGAGCTGTTGGTGACCACCCCCAAAGTCCGCAAGCTCGCCCACGACTGCGCCAATGCCTGGGACATCACGCAGGCGGCGCGCGAGCAGGGGATGCGGACCATGCGAGAGGACGGATGGGGAAAAGTCCTGGTCGGGCGTACGACGGTCGAGGAGGTCGTGCGCGTGACGAAGGAGAATACTTACGGGCAGAATAAGCCAAAATGAGCCGGTGCCCGACGGCGCGTACCGCTCATCGCTGATCTTCAGGTAGTGGCAGGGTGGGTGCTTGCACCCACGCGTCGGTGACGTTTTTTGGCGAAAACAAGCCCATTCCGCGTGCGTGCGAGCACGCACGCTGCGATTGACTGATCCTCAAGTATCCATAGTCCGTTGCGAGTCCCATGCCTGAGTTCAACTACGTCGCTCGCGACCCCAGCGGAGAGAAGGTCACCGGCGTGGTCACCGCCGCCACGCGGCAGGAGGCAGTTTCTGCGCTTGCCGGGCGGTCGCTGTTTCCGGTCGACGTGCGGGGGGAGACGGGGGCGGCCGAAGCCGGTCGCGTCCGCCGCGTGCCGGCCCAGTTGCTGGCCACGACCTACGGACAGTTGGCCGACCTGCTGCGAAGCGGCGTGCCCCTGTTGAGGGCGTTGGAGGTGCTCCGGCGGCAGACCTCGCATGCCGGGCTGAAGGAGGTCCTCTGCCAGGTCCACCGCGGGGTCGAGGAGGGGTCCACGCTGGCCCAGGCGATGAACCGGCACCGCCGCGTGTTCGGGGAGATGGCGGTGAGCATGGTCCGCGCCGGCGGGGAAGGCGGGTTTCTGGAGGAGGCCCTCTCCCACGTGGCCAGCTTCACGGAAACTCAGGCCGACTTCAAAAGCCGGACCGTGGGCGCGGTGACCTATCCCTGCGTCCTGGCTGCGTTCGGGTCGATCGTGGTCGTCGTCCTGCTGGTGTTCTTCGTCCCCATGTTCGACACCCTCTTCGACCGCCTGCGCGAACGCGGGGAGCTGCCCATCCTGACCGAATGGCTGTTGGGCCTCAGCCGGTTCATCGGGGACTATATCCTCTGGGTCTTGCTCGGCGCGGCCGTGTTTGGGGCGTTCGCCTGGCAGTGGCTCATCAGCGACCGGGGCCGGACTTGGCGCGACCTGGTGAAGCTGCGAATGCCGCTGGCCGGGAAGATCTTCTCGAACCTGGCCGTCGCCCGGTTCTGCCGCGTGCTCGGCACCCTGCTCCACAACGGCGTGCCGATCCTCCGCTCGCTGGAAATCTCCGCGGAGGCCGCGGCCAATCGCGTGCTCGCCCAAGCGATCCATGGGGCGACCGAAAACATCTCGGCCGGCGAGTCGTTGGCCGGACCGCTGGCCGCCTGCGGGCATTTCCCGCCCACGATCGTGGAGATGATCTCCGTGGCCGAGGAATCGAACACCCTGGAAACCGTGTTGTTGGACATCGCCAACTCCCTGGAGCGCCGCACCTGGCGCCAGCTCGAGCTGGCCGTCCGCCTGCTCGAGCCGCTCTTGTTGGTGATGCTCGCCAGCGTCGTGCTGGTGCTTGTCGTTGCGCTTCTGTTGCCCATGTTCAAGATGAGCATGACGTTGTGAGTGGGGAGTAGGGAGTGGGGGGTGGGGGGTTGGGGCGAGAAACGGGGGCTGACGAGCGTGAGCCAATCAACGAGCAACTGCATATTCAGAGGAGAAGAGAGCCCATGACGAATTCCCCGAAACGGCGCCGACGTCGCCGCGGCTTCACGCTGGTCGAAGTGCTCCTGGTGCTGGTGATCCTGGTGATCATCGCCTCGCTGGCCGTGACCGCCTACGGGCCGATCCAGCGCAAGGCCTTCATCAACGCGGCCAAGACCCAAATCAAGGCGTACAAAACGCCGCTCCAGGCCTACCGGCTGGACATCGGCGACTTCCCCTCGTCGTCCCAAGGGCTCGACGCCCTGCGCCACACGCCCTCCGATCTGCCCAACCAGGACAAATGGTTCGGACCGTATCTGGACAGCGAGGTGCCCAAGGACCCTTGGGGCCAACCGTACGGTTACGAGTATCCGGGCAAGAACCAGGAAGACTGGCCCGACATCTGGTCGTTCGGCCCCGACGGTCAGGATGGAACCGAGGACGACATCGGTAACTGGATGGTCGAGGAGTAGCCTGCCGTGATCGCCGTCCGCCCGTCGCCATCTCGTCGTCCCCGGCACGCGGTCACGCTCGTGGAGGTCCTCTTGGTGCTCTGTTTGCTGGTGGCCATCGCGTCGATCGCGTGGCCGTCGCTGGAGCGCCCCTTGTCCAACCAGCGGCTCCGCAAATCGGCCGACCTGGTCCGCGTGGTGTGGGGCCGGGCACGGATCCGAGCGATGTCGACCGGCGAGACCCTCGTCTTCCGCTACTCGATCGAAGGCGACCGCTACTCGATCCAGACGTACGCCGGCCCGGAGTCGGTGGCGGGCGCCCAGTCGGCCGACGGACTCGCCGGCGCAAGCGACTATGAGACCGACCCGGCCTTCATGCTCGGGGCCGAGCCCCGTCTGCCCGAAAAAATTACCTTCCTCTCCGGCGAGACGGCCACCGACGCCCGGGCCGAGTCGCTCACGCTGGAGGAAGCCCCGTCGGTCGACGGCGGCCAGGGCTGGTCCGAGCCGATCCTCTTCTATCCCGACGGCAGCGCCTCCACCGCGACGGTCGTTCTCAAAAACGAGTACGACCGCTGCGTCGAGCTGTCGCTGCGGGGCCTGACGGGCGTGATCACGGTCGGAGAGGTCTATTCCGCCGAGGAGCTCTAGTGGTGTGTCAACCGTTAGCTTGTGGGTGGCACGGGCATCCTGCCCGTGCTTTCGTGGACGCACTGGCGAGACGCCAGTGGCACCCAACTCACACGGTACGGACTGACGGGCCAGTGGTCTGTCCCTCTCAAGTTTGCAGGCTGGGTGCCACTGCTGGCTTGCCCAGCAGTGCCGGAAGCACGGTTGGACAAGCCAACCGTGGCACCCGTAGATTCAGCTTGGACGGGCCACTAGCCATGAGAGCCAAGTCCCCACGCGGCAGAACCGGCACCCGAGGTGCCCGGGCCGCATTCACCCTGTTGGAAGTCATTCTCTCCCTGGCGATCTTGTGCGGGGCGATCGCCACGTTGGGCGAGTTGTCGCGGCTGGGCATGCGCCAGGCGGAAAAGGCCCGCGACTTGACCCAGGCGCAGCTCTTGTGCCAGAGCAAGATGGCCGAGATCACCGCCGGGCTGATCGCCGCCGAGGCGCAAGAGAGCGCTCCTTTCGAGCCGACCGAGGACCAGGCCGAGTCCGAGTGGCTTTACTCGATCGAGGTGAACCCGGCCGCCGAAGAGGGCCTGATGGAAGTCCGCGTGACCGTGACCAAGGATCTGCCCGAGACAAGGCGCCCGGTCGAGTTCTCGCTGGTCCGCTGGGTCGTGGATCAGAGTCAAACCTTCTAGAGAGCATGAGCATGGAGTCCGCGGTGAGGAACCTGGGCGGCGGGAAGCGAGCGGCGAGCGGTCGATCCGCTGCGTCCACCGCGCCGATCGGCCGTCCTCGTCCGGGCTACACGCTGATCGAGGTCTTGTTGAGCCTCACGTTGGCTTCGCTGGTGTTGCTCGCGGTGGGCATGGCCGTCGATTTCCAGTTGCGCGTGGTCGACCGGAGCCGGGGCAACGTGGAAGAAGCCCAGCTCGCCCGGGTCCTGTTGCGCCGCATTGCCGACGACCTGCGCTGCGCCGTTACCAAGGATCCGCTCCAGATGGCGGAGCTGGTAAAGGAGTTCGAATCGGCCGCCGCCCAAGCCGCCGAGGGCGCGGAAACGGTAGCCGGGGAGAGCACCGAGGGAGCCGCCGATTCGGAAGGCGGCGCCAAGGAAGGGGCGGACTCGGGTGGCTCCGAACCGGGGGAGTCCGCCGAGGAGAAGAGCGACGAGAGCGAGGGAGCCGAGGATTCCAAATCGGAGGGGACGGGGGATTCGGCCGAATCGGCGACGCCGCAGGCCACTCCCGGCGTCTACGGCGAGTCGGACCGGCTGCAAGTCGACGTGGGAATCCTCCCTCGACTCGACCAGTTCGACTCCCTCTACACGTCGACCGAAGGCTCGACCACGGTCGACCGAATCAGCGACGTGAAGACGGTTACCTACTACGTCGTGGAATCCGAGGACGAAACCGGCTACGCGGCCGACGGCACGCCGTCGGGTGGATTGGTCCGCCGCGAGCTGGATCGGGCCGCAAGCTTGTGGGCTTCCGGGCAAGGGCAGATCGACGACGACTCCGACGTCACGCCGATTGCCCCCGAGGTCTCCGCGATCGCCTTTCGCTACTGGGACGGCACCGAGTGGGTCGACTCCTGGGATTCCGGCGAGGCCGGCGCCCTGCCCGTCGCCGTGGAGGTTACGCTCACGATCCGGCCCATCCGCGACCCGAGTGAGGTGACCGCAACGACTCAAAGCGTCGACGAAGAAGGGGAGGAGGTGTCGCTCACCTACTCGCGCATCATCCACCTGCTGGCCGCCGACGCGTCGTCCGGTGACGAAACGTCCGAGGGAACGGAAGAGTCGGGCGAAGCGAGCGAAACGACCGAAACGACCGAGTCCGGCTCGACCGAGTCCGGCTCCGCCGGGGAGGAGTCCGCGCGATGACCCGCCCACCTATCCGACGATTCGCCCCTCGTTCCCAGGCTCTGCCTGGGAACGCACTACCCCGAGGCTCCGCCTCGGACGCGACCAACCGACGCCGCGACGAGCGCCCACGAGACGACGCCACAGGGACGGCAGGCAGAGCCTGCCAGGCATTGCGTTCCCAGGCGGAGCCTGGGAACGAGGGTGAGGCATTGCGCTGCCAGGCGGAGCCTGGCAACGAGATGACGGCCGAGACTCGCCGCTCCCGCCGCGGCATGATCCTGATCCTCGTCCTGGTGGTGATCGCCGTGTTGAGCCTCGGGGCGCTGACCTTCTCGGAGCTGATGCTCGTGGAGCACGAGGCGGCGAACCTCTCCGGCCGGCAAGCCCAGGCCCAGGCGCTGGCCGAATCGGGCGTGGAGATGGCGCGGCTGTTCTTGGGCCAAGATGAAGAGTCCCGGGACGAGGCCGGCGGCTCGTACGACAATCCGGACCGATTCCGCAGCGTCCTGGTGATCGACGACGAGCTCGCCCGCGCCCGCGGACGGTTCACCTTCGTGGCTCCCCTGATCGAAGACGGAAGCTGCACCGGCGTCCGCTACGGCCTGGAAGACGAATCGACGCGACTGAATCTGAACGCGATCCTGCTGTTGGACAAGTACGCCCAGCAGGCGGGCGTCGAGAACGGCGGCCGGCAGATCCTCATGGCGCTGCCCGGCATGACCGAAGACGTCGCCGACGCGATCCTCGACTGGATCGACTCGGACGACGAGACCCGCGAGTACGGCGCCGAGGTCGATTACTACTCCTCGCTCGATCCGCCCTACGCCCCCAAGAACGGGCCGCTGGAAACGGTCGAGGAGCTGCTGCTGGTCCGCGACGTGACCCCGTGGCTTCTGTTCGGCGTCGACGCGAACCGCAACGGGCAGGCCGACTCGACCGAGCCGGACCCGTCGGAGGTCTCCGGGATCGACAATTCCGACGGCTCCCTCACCCGCGGCTGGGCCGCCTACCTGACGCTCTACAGCCTGGAATCCAACGTCCGGCCCGACGGGGAGCCCAAGATCTACGTCAACCAGGACGACCTGGAAACGCTCCACGACGAGCTGGCCGAGGTCCTCGACGAGCAGTGGGCGACGTTCATCGTCGCCTTGCGGCGGTACGGACCGAGCGACACCGACGACGAGGGCGAAACAAGCTACACCGTCGACGATCTCGATCTTTCGCAGTCGGGTGACTACAAGCTGACGACGATCCTCGATCTCATCGGCACGAAAGTCGAAGTGACCCAAGAGACGGAAGGAGAGAGCCAAGGACAAAGCGGGGAAGGAGGGCAATCGCAGAATCAGGGCGGGAACCAGGGGGGCTCGCAAGGCCAAGGAGGGAGCCAGGGCCAGGAAGGCGAGGAGTCGAAGATCCTCGAAAGCCCCTTCGCCGATGACCTGGCGAGCTACCTCACCTACCTGCCGACCCTGATGGACTACCTGACGGCCACCAAATCGGAGCGCATTCCGGCGCGGATCAACATCAATCAGGCCCCCGAGACGATCCTCGCCGGCATCCCCGGCCTCACCAGCGAGGTCGTCGACGAGATCATCAGCCGTCGCCAACCGGACCCCGCCGCCGCCGAGTCGTACCACCGGCACGAAACCTGGCTCCTCTGCGAGGGGGTCGTCACGCTGGAGCAAATGAAGCTGCTGATGCCGCTGGTCACCGCGGGCGGGAGCGTGTACCGGGCCCAGGTGGTCGGCTATTTCGACGAGGAAGGCCCCACGGCGCGGATCGAAGTCCTGCTCGACGCCTCCCAAAGCCCCGCCCGGGTCGTCTTCTGGAGAGACTTGAGCCACCTGGGCCCCGGCTACCCCCCGGAAACGCTGGGCGTCCAGGCCCCCGATTGGTAGTAGATTCCACCAAGGCCACCGATTAGGCTGAGTATAGGGGAAGATCGTCGGACAGCTCCGTGCCAAGGCATACGGCCCCTCGCCTGCGAACGGCCCGGCGTCGATTTGCCCGGCACCTAAGGATCGCGGAAAGAACAACTGTCGCGATATGGCCGTGGGGCACGTTTCCAACGTGCCAGGCACGATGGAATCGTGCCCCACTTGGTCCTGACCATTCACGCCGTTCGCCAGAACTCGCAGAATCCGCAAACCGTATTCGGATATAGGTCAGTTAGCGCTCTAACCCCCGCGGTATCCCATGCCCCGACTGCTAGCCCTGGAATGGAACGACGACGAGGCGCGCGTGGCGGTGGCCACGTCGCGTGGCGGCCGAGTCGCGTTCGAGCACGCCTTCGTGGTGGACCTCCGGAGTGGGCCATCCGACGCGGAGGCCCCGGAGGTCGACGTCGGCGAGCGGATCGCCGCCGCCCTGGCCGCCCGGCATCTCGGCCGCATGCCCGCGCTGGTGGCGGTCGGACGCAGCGCCGTCGAGCTGCGGCGTCTTTCCCTGCCCCCCGCCCCCGACGACGAGTTGCCGGAGCTGGTCCGTTTTCAGGCGATGCGGGAGTTCAACGCGTTGGGGGAGGATTGGCCGCTCGACTTCCTCTCGCTCGATGAAGATCCGGCGCAGCCCCGCAACGTGCTGGCCGCCGCCATCAGCGCGGAACGGGTCGACGCGGTCCGCGCGATTTGCCGGTCGGCCGGGCTGAAGCCGGCGCGGATGGTGCTTCGGCCGTGCGCCGCGGCGTCGCTGGTGGCTCGCCAGCGCCCGGCCGAGCCCGGACAGGTCCGTCTCGTGGTCGATCTGTTGGTCGACGAGGCCGACTTGACGGTGATGATCGGCGATCGGACCGTGTTTCTGCGGCGTGCGCGACTCCGCGGCGACCCGCTCACCTCGCCCGCCGCGGCGGAAGTGCTCGCTTCGGAAACCCGCCGCACGATCATGGCCTCTCAGAACCAGCTCGGCGTGCGGGAGGTCGATTCGATCGTGCTCTGCGGGGCGGGGCCCGAGCATACCGCGCTGGCCGAGTCGCTCCGAGAGCAGCTTCCCGTGCCGTTGGAGCTGTTCGACCCGTTCGAGGGGCTGCGCCTCGAGGGCGACCTCCGCCGGGCACTGCCCGATCGCCCGAACCGGTTCGCGCCGCTTCTGGGAATGCTTCGCGACGAGCTGGAGGGAACGCCTCACGCGCTCGATTTCGCCAATCCCCGCCGCCGCCCCGAGCCCCCCAGTCGACGCAACACCTTCACGGCGGCCGGCCTGGCGGCCGCACTGGTCGTGCTCCTGCTGCTGGGCTATGGCTGGCTCCAGGGCAGGTGGCTTGAGGCCGACGTCGCGGAGTTGACGGGCAAGTCGAAGGACCTGGACGCTCGGGTCGAGCGGGCCACCAAGGTCAACGAGGCGGTCGACGCGATCGAAGCGTGGAGGGACCGCGACGTCGTCTGGCTGGACGAGCTGCGCTGGCTGTCGGACAACCTCCCCGAGGCCGAGGACGCCATGATCACCCAATTGACGCTGAGCGTCGTTTCGGGCAGGGGGGAGATCGTCGTGGACGGCCAGGCGAAGAGCCCCGAGGCCACGACCAGGCTCGATCGCCGACTCCAGGACGCGTCGCACCGGCTGTACGCCGACACGAAGAGGCGAGACGAGTCGAAAAGTCCGTATCCGGTACAGTTCAAAAACTCGTTGTTGCTCGGTTCGGAGGAGAAATGATGGCCCTCAACAAGCGAGAAAGAAACCTGGCCGTGGTCACCACCGTGCTGATTGCCCTGGTGGCGGGCAAGTTCCTCTTCTCGGCCTGGCGGGGACCTCTCAACCGGCTCCGCGCCGAGCGCGCTAACCTCCAGAAGGAGGTCGAACAGAAGGAGGACCGCGTCGCCAGGAGCGTGAAGGCCCAGGCCCGCCTCGACGAGCTCGACCGCCGCTCCTTGCCTGCCGATCCCAAGCTGGCCCGCTCGCTCTACTACAACTGGTTGTTCAAGCTCGCCGATGAAGTCGGGTTCAGCGACCCGAAGGTCGACGCGGCGGGCGACGGCCGGAAGCAGGGCGAAGGGGGCGCCTACCGGGTGCTCCGGTTCACCGTCAAGGCCGAGGCGTCGCTCGACGAGCTGACCGAATTCCTCTACAAGTTCTACTCGGTGGACCATCTCCACCAGATCCACAGCCTGACGATCGAGCCGATCGAGAGATCGAGCGACCTCAACGTCCGGTTGGGCCTGGAGGCGCTGTGCCTGCCCGGCGCCGAGACCCCGACCGTCGACGCCGTCGAAGGCAGCTTCGCCACGGTCACCGGCTTGACCCCCGACCTGAAAACCGAGCTGGTCTACACCGGCAACGACGAAAAGCTCGCCGACGCCGCCAAGCTCAAGCTCGCGGGGGGCAAGAAGGCCGTCGAGCTCAGCTTCAAGGGGACCGAGTCCCTGGAGGAGGTCCTCGAGGCGATCAACGCCCAAACGGCCAAGAGCGGAGTGGTCGCCAAGCTCGACGGCAATCGGCTCCACCTGCGAACCAAAGCGCCCGACGCCGACGCGTCCTCCCCGCGCCTGGCGGCCTCCGAGCTGGACGTTTACCGCGAGGCGATCGCCAAGCGAAACGTCTTCGCCGCCTACAAGCCGCCCGCTCCCGTCAGGGAGGAACGCCCCGAGCCCGAGCCCCCCAAGTTCGACCCCTGCAAGTTCGCCTACCTGACGGGGATCGTCAAGGGACTCAGCGACGAGCCGGAGGTGTGGCTGATCGCCCGGACCACCGGCACGAAGTACACGCTTCGCGAGGGAGAGACCTTCGAAGTCGGCGACGTCTCCGCCAAAGTGATCCACATCAACCGGCGCGACGCCGAGATCGAGTTCGACGGCAAGCGGTGGCTGGTTCCCATGGGCGATAACCTCCGGGAGGCCAAGCCCCTGTTCGAAGAGCCGCCCGAGAAGGCCGAAGTCTCGGCCGGGGCCGGAGATGCGCCCCCAACCCCGCTCGAAGAGCCGGCCGAGAAGGAATCGGGCGAGTAGGCCTGGTGGTCCGTCAATCCTCCCCTTGTGAGTTGGGTGCCACTGGCGTCTCGCCAGTGCGCCCACGAAAGCACGGGCAAGATGCCCGTGCCACCCACGGGCCGAGAAGGAATCGGGCGAGTAGCGGTCAGTATCTCGCCGTGCGGCGCCGCTGCGCGATCCGCTCCGCTTGATCTTGTACGCGCGGGTCGGGATCTTCCCGGGCGATTGCCTCGATCGCTTCGGTGAGCGCCGGATCGCCCGTCGTCGCCAGAAGCGAGATCGCCGACAGCCGCACCTCCGCGCTCTCGTCGCGCGCAAGCTGCAACAGCCACGGCGCCGCGCTGACGTCGGGTAGATCCATCAGCAACCGGGCCAATCGTACGCGCACCTCGGGGTCCGGGTCGAACAACCGCCGGGCCAGGGCAAGATGCCTCTCGGTGAAGCCGCGCCGCACCAGCTCGGCCTGGGCTTCCGCCACCGTCTCATCCCGCGGAGACTGCAACCGCCGCATCAGGTCGACGGTCTCGAGCCCGGCCAACCGCCTCAAAGCACCACGCCCGCCCGCCCGGTCATCCGCCGGAACCGGCACCCCGTTGAGAAACGCCAAGGGCCTGACCTCCGGCTGATCCGTCCCCTCGGTGTCGTCGGACCTGCGGGCCGCGCGGTCCGGGATCGCCAATAGACCGTCCGGCTCCGAGATGGGACGCAACGGCTGCCGGAGTGGGCTGGACGCGCCGCGAGGGTCCAGGCGTCGCGGCTCGGCCGGAGGGGACTCGGCGAGGCGTGGAGCGTCGGACCGATCGGGCGTAACCCCGGGCGAGGCAAGCGCGTCGATGGGCAGCCCGCCGCCGGGGAGCGCGACAAGGTCTTGAAGCAGGGCACCGACTTCCGGCCCCCGATCGCCCGCCGTCCGCAGTCCCGGTCTCGAATCGCCCGGACCGTCCGGACGGCTTCTCTCGGCCAACAGCGATCGTTCCGCTCCCGCCGCCCGAAGCACCTTCTCGCAGCTCGCGATCACCTCCGCGGGCTCGACCACCTCGTCGTCCAGCGCCCACAGCCGGAGGATTTGCGATGCCAGGTCGGCGGCGTCCTCCCGGGCGGTCGGACCGAACCGCGCGACCCGATCGGCCAGCGCCTTGGCCAGGATGGCCAACTTGGGCGAATACTCTCGGGCACGAAGCGTCCCCCAACGCTCGAGCTCCTTGTACACCACCCGTTTCCCGGCCGCGGCGACGCTCTCTCGCTCGGAGCCGAGCGCATCGACGAGCACCGGAATCCCCGGCTCCCCCAGCCGGGCCACGCCCTCCAGGAGCACGGCGGCCCGCTCGTCGGGGACGGTCTGGAGCCGGTTTCCCCAGTAGGCCGCGAGAAACCGGGGGTACAGGCTCCACCCCGCCACCGCCAGAACGACCAGCCCGGCCGTGATGCCCAACGTGAGCCGCAGTGTCCGTCGTCCCTTCATGCTTCCGTGCCTCGCACCTGCTGCGAGATGAGGCCCGATCCGGGGTCGCGCTAACGACTTGGATGATCGGGGGCGGGGCATTCTCCGCGATTGCCCCGTGGGCAACAAGAGCAGTGGGCGGCCCGAAAGGGCGGGATTTCGGCGGATCTCCACGATCAGGCCACGAGTACGCGCGATGAGCCACCTCCGAAAATTCCTAAACTTCCTAAAACACTCAAACTTCGTGGACTCTCCCGTCAGCAGGAACTTTGATTGACCCGCCGGACCGGCGCAAGCCGAATAATCAGAAGCACCGGTACAGTCACCGCCCGGAGCATCACTGCGGCCCGGGGCTGCTCCGGATGCATCGTACCACCACACATCCAGGGGGGATACATGGCAGCGGTGCACGAGCGAAATCCGCGCGCAGGCTCGCGATCCAGATCCAGCAACCACCGGCCCGGATGCCACGCCACGCTGCTCGTGCCCCTCTTGGCGCTGGCCGTAGCGCTCGTCCGGCCGTTGCCCCTGCTGGCCGAACCCTTCCCTGCGCTAAGACGCAGCAACCCCAATCAGGCCACGACCAGTCGCGCCGCCCGCGAAGATGCCCAAAGGTCGATCCCCTTCGACAGGCTCGATCCCGAAGCCCGGGCGAAAGTCGCCTCGGTGCTCCAGGACGTGAGCTTCTTCCGCCGGATGCCGATTCGGGTCACCCGGTGCGATCCGGAGCTGTACCTGTTCCTGGTCCAGCATCCCGACGTGATCGTCAACATCTGGCAGGTCGCGGGCGTGACCAAGGTGACGATGCAGCAGACCGGCCCGGCCACGTTCTGGATGACCGACCCCGTCGGCACCACGGGCTCCGTCGAGTACTTGTACTCCGACCACGATACGCAGGTGATCTACACCGAGGGGTCTTACGACGGGGCGCTGTTTACCAGGCCCGTGAAGGGACGCGGCCTGTTGATCCTCCAGAGCGGTTACGTGCGCGAGCCGGACGGCCGCTACTACGTCACCAGCCGGTTGGACGCCTTCATGCGCGTCGAGCACCTCGGCCTCGAGATCCTGACCAAGACCTTTCAGCCCTTGGTCGGCAGAGTGGCCGACATCAACTTCAGCTACACGGCCGACTTTCTCGGCAGCCTCTCGCGGACCGCCGAGAGCAGCGGTGGCGGGATGCAGCATCTGGCCGACAAGCTGACCCAGGTGCAGCCGCACGTTCGCCAGCAGTTCGCCCAGGTGGCCCAGCGCGTCGCCGAGAAGGCCGCCGAGCTCTCCCAGCACGACTTCGACCATCCACCGCGGGTCGCCAGCCGCGCGGCGGACGAGGGCGGGCAGTAGGCTGGCGTGGGCCGTCGGGTAGTCGTCAAACCTCCTCCCACCGGCACGAGGCCGGTGGGGAATGGGGCGTTGGCATCTGGCCGGCTCACTTCCGTTCCCCGAGTGCCGCCTTCGCGTCGGCATCCGTCGGGCGGTACTCCGAATCTTCGGCCAGGCAGAGGCAGTCGAGCCGCGGGTTGCCTTCTTTGGTGCCGCTCCCCTCGCGAGGGTAGATGCGGAAGATGAAATCGCCCGGCTCGAGGTTGAACGTGATCGGCGAGCCGGGCGGGACCGTCGAGACGCCGCCGCCCCGACCGGTCCAGTGCCACTGCTTCTCGTTCACCCCGCAGTTGCCCATCACTTGCTTGCCGGAGAGCGTCACCTCCTCGTCGGGCCGCACCAGCCCGAACGACATGTCGCCCCCGGTCGGATAGCGGACCCGCCCCCACAGCGTCCACCGGGCCTTGCGGGAAATCTGCACCCGATACTCGCAGTAGCAGGGCGTCTTGCCCGTGCGGTCCATTTGCCCCGGGCACAGGACCACGTCGCCCAGCGCCTCCGGCTCTTCGACGCCGGCCGCCGAGCCCTTGGTCATCGTGCCCACGCACTCCCGGTAATCCTCCGCCTGGATCCAGAGGACCACCGGCTTGCGAATCTCCAGCGTGGCCCCCGCCAGAAGCCCGCGGACCGCGTCGGGCGACGTGCCCGCAAAACGGACCAGCAGCCGGCGATGATCGACCGGCACGGCGACCTTCCCGCCAACCTTCTCGATCGCGACCGGCTCCCCCTTCACGTCGTACACGTCCACGTCGGCCACATCGAGAAGCAACTTGCCTTCCTTGCCCAGGTAGTGCCAAAGCGTGGCGATGGCGCCGTTCCCCCAGGCCCCGATGAACGACCGCACGTCGTGCGTGCCGGCCACTTCGGCCAACTCCTCCACCTCGACAAACACCGGCGGCTCACCCTCCGCCGTCAGCGAGGCGGGCACCATCACGAAATCCTTGCCCTGCTCTTTGAGCCGCTCGCACGTTGCCTCGGGCACCTTGCCGGCCAGGCGCGTCGCCTCGTAGATACGGACGATTTCCAGGACGTCGGGCGTGAGCGGATGGGCTTCCATCCGGGAGAAGCTCGTCTGGAGCGAGATCGGGGCGTTATAACCCATCGATTTGCACGTCAGGTATTCGATCTCGTCGAACTGGAGCCCGTCGTAGTTGCCGCTCTTGGGCCCGATGCCGAACCAGCCCAGCTCGCCGGGCGTCATGTCGTCCTCGCAGGCGATCACCCCGCGCACCGAGCGGTCGATGTGGTCCTTGCAGGTCGGCCAGTCCCGGATCGTGCCGCCCGCGTTGATGTACGCCAGGTACGTGCCCGGGTACTGGTCGACGGTGGAGTCTCGCGTGTACGAGTGCCACAATCCGTGCGTGAAGCCGCCGCCCTGGTGGATCACCGGGCGCTTGGTGAACTTCCGCATGGGCACGGCGTGGGCGTTCGCGCTGAAGTAGTGGTAGCGGCGGCGGTCCACGTCTTCGCTGCCGTCGAAGTAGACCATGTCGAAGTCGCAGTCGTTGAACACGTGGGCGAGCCGGGAGGTGGTCTCCTCGAAGAGCGGCGACTCCTGGTCGATGATGTACCCGTTGATGCACCCGTCCACGCCGTAGTGGCGGCAGTCGGTCCCCGCCGTGTGAGCGGCCGCCTTCGTCCCCCAGGCGCCGCGCTCGCATCCGAGAAACGTGTTCCACTCCCCCTCCGGCCCGATCGACTCGAAGCGGACGATCTCGTCGTCGAGGATCACCTCCTGGTGTTTTGACACGTGCCCTTCCCAGACCTTCCGCTTCGACACGGGGCTGCCCGGCCATTGGCTCAAGTCGTCGCCCGTGCGGATCGACTTCGCCTCGGCGTCCACGTCGGCCGCGAGCGTGGCCGTCATCTCGACCCAGAAGCCGCGGTTGGGCACCGGCGTCACGTACGCGTCGGTCTTCGAAATCTTCGACGCGAACGTGTGCATCCCGACCAGGATCCCGTGCTCGTGCAGCTTGGCCACCGTGCGGCGGAGGCTCTCGATGCCGTCCGGGTAGCGGCGTTCGTTGAAGGTGAAGTGGCCCACGCTCTTGCACCAGGAGCCGGAGTCCATCATCACCTGGCGGAAGCCGCTGCGGCGGCAGCACTCGATCACCTGGTCGACCTCGCTCTCGCCGAAGCCCAGGAACCAGTACGACTGCCGGGCGATCGGGAGATCTTTGGACGGCACACCGTCGCCCTCATTGCGCGCTAGGTCGTACGCCTCAGAGAGCCGGCGTAGGATCGGCCGCAGCTCGGCCGTCGGCGCGCAGACCAGCGCGGCGCCGGCACCTTCCAGCTTCGGGCCGGGGAAATCCTGCGTGGTGGCCTGCAAGAGCCGGTAGTCGCTCGATCGGCTTTGGGAGCCTTGCGTCTGGAGGTTGATGCCGCGGAGACAGATCGCGTACCGCTCGTTCCAGGCGGCGTTCAACCGCGAGCCGCCCCGCTCGGTGATCGTCACGCCGACGCGGAGCACGGTCACGTGGCTTGGGCGCGTGCCCGTCACCTCGGCTAGCTTGAAGGCGATCCAGTCGTCGGTCGTGCTCACGGCGTACACAAGCTGCGTGTCGCAGTCGGCAAAGGCGATGGTCAGGCGGTCGCCGTCCAGCGACGCCCCACTGGCGTTCCGCGTCTTGCCGTCCACGCGCACGGCGGCAAACGAGATCCGCTTGTCCGCGGCGCAGTAGTCCGCGCCGGTCGCCTTGTCCGCGAGCGACCGCCAGACGGCGTCGTCGCCCAAGGCGGTCCGAAACCGGGCGTTCTCCAGCGCGATCTCCGCGCCCGAGCCACGGGCACCGAGGACCAAGGCCAGTACCGCGATCGAGAACGATGTGCTGCGCATGGTTTCTCTCCGGTTTCTCTGGAAGGGAAATCGTCCGAGGAACACGCCGGTTGGCATCTGGGGAGCAAGGGTAGGCTCAGTCCGACGAACCGCAGTCCGCGGGCTTTGGGGACGATATCGAGACTATCAGAGGTGCCGCGGACGTGCAAGCACTGCAATGGATCGCGCGGGTGCCCCTGATCCGCGAGCCGTCATCACGGTGTGCCACTGCTTGACTGCTGCCGGCCAAGTGCTCTCGGCGAAGAAGAGAAACGTCATTCCGGCAGCAATCAAGCAGTGCCGGCTCGGCGGGGACCGCATGATTCCTCTTCACTGGGGACCCCGCAGCCGTGGACGGGTTCGGTCGATCTTGAGAATCGTCGCCTCCTTGCCCGCCCACTCGGCGGCGCTCGACCATCGCCAATCCTCGGGCTTTGCCACCAGCCCGCGCCTCACGGGGTTGTTGTGGATGTACTCGACGATCTGGTGGGCCGTGGCCACGTCGTAGACGTTCCGGTCCTGGCCGGGCCCGGCCTGCCAGAACCGGCGGTACGTCCGGTTGCGGTTGCGCACGGTCAACCGCTCCAGAAACGCCGGGCAGTTGGCCTCAAGCCATCGGACGGCCTTCCGGCCGACGGGACGCTTGATGTCGGCCAGGACCTTGTCGGTCTTGTAGGCCACGTGCCCGGGCCAGATCAACAGATGGACGTGCTCCGGCATAACCACCCAAGCCCACAGGTCGAACCGGTGCTTGGTTCGTGCGTCTTCGACGGCCGCCACGAGCCACCATCGGGTCCGGTCCTTGCTCAGCAGGGCCATGCGGCGGTAGCAGGAGAAAGTCAGAAAGTGAGCATCGCCGGGCTCATCGAAGTGCTGAACCCTCTTCCGCCGTTTCCGAATCACCTCGGCTCTCCGCTTCATCACCGCATGATGGTGGAAACGGTCACGAGGTGCAAGATGGCCGGGCAGAAAGCCGCTCTCGGCCGAGCCCCCCGACACTGCTTGCTCGCTGCCGCGCTCACGTGTTCGGCCTCGCAAAGGCCTTTCGGCGGCAGCGAGCAAGCAGTGGCACACTCCATCCGTCCCAACCGCCAGGCAGGCGCACCCGGCGCCAAGCCAACTTGAGTATCGACAACTTCGCAACCCTCGCAAAAACGATGAGCCCGCAACGCTTCCTGCAACTCATTACACCAGCCTTGGACGAGGAGAGACCAAGTAAGGACCGGCGAATCAATTACTGTCGCGTTTTCCGATGTACTCCTCACGCTCCGCGTGAGGGTGTGCCGCTTGGCCTCACGCGGAGCGTGAGGAGTACGACACTTATTGATTCGCCGGTCCTAAACAGTAGTCCATCTCTTCGCCGAAGAGGAGGTCCCAGCCCGGAGAGGCCGGCATCTCGCTTCAACGGCACCCGACGTTAGGGCGGGACGCAAAACATCGCCGTATTGCGCAATACACGTGTTGTCTCACACGGCCCCAGGGTCCATACTACTGCAAGATGGACGCGCCCGGAAGGGTGACGTTCCCGATCGCCGGTTGACAACGTCGGTTTGCCGGAAACGCACTCCCGGGCTTCGTCGGGGTTCCTGATGCCGGCACACAGCGCGTTTGGACATTATTGGATTGAGTGGCGGGGATGCCCGACTCCAAGGGACTGTAGATTGGCGGAGGAGCAGCGTATGACGCGGAACAAAGCGATTTCGGCGGCCTGGGCATGGCTCGTGTTGATCGCAGTCGTGCCGGGCGGAGCCGCCTCGGCCGAAGAGGCGGCCAAGCCCAAGGCGGCGCCGGCCGGGCACCCACTCTCACCCGCCGGAGGACCAGCCCTCGTGGAAAAGGCCCTCCGGGCGATGGGCGGCGCCGAGGAGATCGTGTTCGCCGTCCGCGAGCTGTGTTCGGCCGGGCAATGCTACGCGACTTTTGGCGTGTATTCAAACGAACAGGAGTTCGTGCATGCTCCGGACGGGGCTCGGCTGTGCAAGCTCAACCTCCGCACCCGGCAGGTCGCCGTACTGTTGGATGACCCCCAGGGCGGAGTCCGCGACCCGCGCGTGCATTACGACGGCGGCAAAATCCTCTTCTCGTACCGCAAGGGCGGCACCCATCACTACCATCTCTGCGAAATCAACACCGACGGAAGCGGGTTCAGGCAATTGACCTTCGGAGATTGGGACGACGTCGATCCGGCCTACCTGCCTGACGGCGGCATTGTTTTCGCATCGAGCCGGGGCAGCCGGTTCATA
>DATKZH010000428.1:0-28793 GCA_035528065.1 Thermoguttaceae bacterium
TGGGCGGCGAGCTTCCGGACCCGGGCGCGAGCCCTGCGAAGTACCTCCACCTCCAGCTCAAATTCAACCCTGCGGTCGGCGACCGGAAGTTGCACCAGTTCCGCGTGGTCGACGCGGCCGGCAAGACCGTCGGCGAGCTAAGCGGGCATTTTGCGGATCGATCCATCCTGGTCTTCGAGAGCGAAGAGAATTGGGCCAGCTTGAAGGGCCTCTACCTCGATGGACTGAATCGTCGCGAACCCTTGTTCCGTACCGAGGTGAAGGCTCCCCAGGTCGCGAGGCCGGAACCGGTTCGGCCCGACCCGTTGCCGCCGGCGCGCCGGGTCGTCGAGCCGCCGACCACGGTCCACGTGGCCAGCGAGCCCCCGCTCCACGCGCCCCGGACGACGGTCGTCCCCGGCACCACGACCCACGTGGTGGAAAGCACGGGCACCCGCATCATCCAAAGCCCGACGCACATCGTCCGCATTCCCGACCCGACGCGCATCGTCTATGACAACACCTACGTGGCGGGCCCTCGCACGACCCGCGTCATCCACGACGGCACCCGCGTCATCCGCGACGGCACCCGCGTCGTGCGTGATGGCGTGCACGTGGTGGCCGGCGATACGCACGTGGTCCGCGACGGGGTGACGGAGGTCGTGGGCGGCGTGGTCGTCGACGGCGTAGGCGTCGGGGGAGTCGGCGTAGGCATCGGCGACGGGGTTGGCGATGGCGTTGCCGTGGGAATGGGAGTTGGCATCGGTGACGGGGTTGGTGCCGGCGTCGGTGCGGGAGGTGGCCCGGGCGCCGGGGCCGGCGCGGGAACGGGCGCCGATCAACTGGCCGGCGTCGGGCTGGGCCCGTGGGACATGGACCCATTGGCCGAGGCAATCGCCCAGACCCTCAAGGGGCTCGGTAGTGGCGGCGGCGCCGCAGGGGTCGGCGACGGCATTGGGGCGGGAGCTGGGGCCGGCTCGGGCGCCGGTGCCGGAGCCGGTATGGGATCGGGCCCGGGGGCAGGTCCCGCCGATGGCACGGGGCCTGGTGCAGGTGCCGGCCCCGGAATGGGAGCCGGTGACGGCCCGTTGCCCGGCATGGGCCCCGGTGCGGGCCCGGGGCAAGGTCCCGGTGAAGGCACCGGCCAAGGTCCCGGCCAAGGTCCCGGCACGGGTCCCGGCCCCGGAATGGGTGCGGGCGAAGGGCCGTTGCCCGGCATGGGCCCAGCCGCAGGTCCGGGCCAAGGTCCCGGCCAAGCTCCTGGTGCCGGCCCCGGCGACGGCGCGGGCACTGGCCCCGGTGAGGGCGTTGGCCCCGGACCGGGCCAAGGCCCCGGATCGGGTCCCGGGGAAGGTCCCGGGCCCGGGGAAGGAGAGGGCCCGGGTCCCGAGGAGGCATCTGCCGAGGGTGCGGGCGGACGGGGCGCCGGTGCGGGCGGACCCGGAGGTCCTCAGGAAGCCGGCCCCCGTGAAACGGGGCCGAGGGAAGACCAGGGCCCGCTGCCCGGGATGACGCCTCCCGCCGAAGGACCGGGCGACGGCGGCGGTGGCGGCGGCGGGGGGGCCAACACGCTCGGCACGCCGACGATCGGCCCGAACCTCGTCAACCTGGCGCCGCAGCCGCGGTTCCACAACCTCGCCCCCAACCTGTTCGACGTCCCTCGCGGTCCCGATATCTACTACTTCAACCCGCAGGTACCCTACTACAACCCGCAGCTCCCCTACTTCGACCCCCGGTTGCCCCAGTTCCGGCCCGGTCGGCCCGGCTATGGCGGCGGCGGGGGGGGCGGGGGCGGATTCGGCAATGGCTACGGCGGCGGCGACTATCCGAGGAAGATGGTCCCGCTCCCGCCCCTGGGCGAATTCGTCACGGCACCGCAGATCGTCCTCTACATCTCCTGCGGAGACGAATCCGGCCCGGGGCAAATCTTCCAGGTGACCGAGACCGGCCGCGTGTTGGGGATGGTGAATCTCCCCTTTGCGGCCACCGGGCTCGCCCTGCACCGCGAGCACGGGCTGGTGGCGGCCCTCCCTCGCGACGGCGGCAAGCTGATGCGGATCGACGACACGGGCAAGGTCTCCACGCTCCGGGAGAACGACGAAACGATCGTCCATCCGGTTGACGTCGCCCTGGCCGCCAATTCCGACACGATCGTCGTGGCCGACAACATCAGCGACTGCCTCGCCGCGATGACCACCGCCGGCAGCAAGCCCGAGATCTACCACCGCTTCGAAGGCCAGAAGTGGGAGAATCAGCAGATGTCGGTGGCCGTCACGACCGACAAGCACGTGATCTTCGGCACCAACGGGGGCGAAGGTATCTACCGTTTCGCGGGCGACGACTTCACGGCGCTTCGAGACCCGCTCCTCCCCCGTCGCGGCGGCGTGGCCGCCGATACCAGCTCGCTGAAGTGGGCCGCCACCCAAAGCCCGAAGAAGATCCTCGTCTTCGAGGGCGAGGAGCTGATGAAGGAGCTCGAGCTGCCGGCGAACAAGCGGTTCTTCCGTCACGGGCTGCTGTCGTTCTCGGGGACCGGGGCGGTGGTCGTCGCCGCGCGCGACGCCGACAAGCCGGACGACGATCCCTGGCTGATCCAGTACGAGACGGAGGAGAACCCGAACATGCCGGACGTCGTCAACCTGTTCAAGTGGGACCAGGCCCCGATGCTCGATTTCGTGGTCGGCCCGCGCATGTTCTGGGAGCGACACGAGCCTTCGACCTACAAAAGCATTTACTAGCCGGACGTAGGGTGGGTGCTTGCACCCACGCAGAACAAACTAGCAACAAGTGGTGTGGGTGCTTGCACCCACGCGAACCAAGTGCACGAACGTCACCTGCCGAGGAGCGCCGGCACGATGAGATCTCGGCTTGCATGGCTTCCGATGGCCTTCCTGGGTCTGGCCGCAGGCGTCGCTCTGTCGCAACAGCCCACCACGGTCCAGTTGCCCACCTATTCCTACTTCACCACGAGCACCACGGTCAGCGTGCCGGATCGCGGCAGCGTGTACCTGGGCGGGGTGAAGCGCGCCGCCACCGGGCGCAACGAGTTCGGCACGCCCCTTCTGCCGTTTCGCAACCGGTCGATCGGCACCGAGCGGAGCGCGTCCGGCGTGTCGGTCTCCGTCTATATCCACGACTTCGAGGCGATGGACGAGTACCTGCTCAGCCAGCCCATCGCGCGAGGTTCCCAGCCCGCCGTCACGCGACGCTTGGGGCCTCCGATCGCCGGATCGCAACCTCGCCCGGCACTCCCGGCATCGACGGGCGACGTCTGGCCAGCGCGCCTGGACGCCGCTACGCAAGGCTCCGCCGGCCCGATGGCAAAGAGCCTTGCCGAGCTCCGCGCCGAGCACGAGCGCGAGCAACAGGCCCGGCAGGGCGAAGCCGCCAAGTGGCTCCAGCGCGGCCGCCAGGCCGAGTCGGCCGGCAAGGCCAACGTCGCCCGGGTCTACTACCAAATGGCCGCCCGCCGCGCAACCGGCCCGCTGAAAGACCAGGTCGCCGCGCGCTTGGATACCGTGGACGACGGTTCCCCGAAGCCCCCGAAGTTCGCCCAGAGCCAGCCTCGTGTTCCGTAGAATTCTGGGGACACAATGAATTCCGAATTCTGGAATTCCGGGGACACAATACCGATATTGGCAAGATGGGATAGGTGCGTCGCGAGACACGCCAAAATACCGAAATGAGTATTGTATCCTCGGAATCCCGCGGTGTCCCCGGAATCCCCGCCGGGATCCAACTCGCCCAGTTGGATTTCGAAGGGGAGGTGAGGATTGTTCGATTCTGGGCAGCTAATGCTTGTTCGATGAACCCGAGCTCTATCAGGAGGCGGCGCCTATGGCCACAGAAATGACACTTCAGGAAATCGAGTCGCAGTTTGACTCGGAATGGGTCCTGATAGAAGACCCCATCACGGACGAGGCGCTCAACGTCTTGGGAGGCAAGGTGCTTCACCACAGCAAGGATCGTGACGAAGTATACCGCAAGGCGGTGTCGCTCCGCCCGAAGCGGTCCGCTGTGGTTTACACGGGTGAGATCCCCGAAGATACGGCGGTTGTCCTGTGAGCGTGCCCTTCAATCCCGACCGCGGTCTCGTAGTCGTTCATGCCGAGGTGTTTGGCCCGTCAGGGAGCATCGTGTTGCGCTTGGCCCTGGATACGGGTGCTACCAGGACCATGGTCAACGTCGCGCCGCTTGCCACCATAGGGTATGACCCGTCTCTGGCACCCGACCGTGTACAGGTCACCACGGGAAGCGGCGTTGAGTATGCGCCTCATGTCCCGGTCATTCGAATCAAGGCAATGGGACAGGATCGCAGTCACTTTCCTGTGCTGGCCCATACACTCCCCCCGAGTGCAAGCATCGACGGCCTCTTGGGCCTGGATTACATACGGGGGCAGGTGCTAACCATTGACTTCCGACGGGGCACTGTCTCCTTGACTTGATGCAACCGGGCAGAGGCCGAACCGGTCGCCCCGGTTGACGCCGCCGGCGCGGCGCAACTGAGCCTTGTCGTTGTGACGAGCAAGCGGAGGTGGTGCGTTTTGCTCGCCCTACTTCTACTTGGATTCCAGCCGCCAAAGGAGCAGCCATGAAAACCGTTCGGCAGATCGGCTCGCTGGCCTTCGTGCTCGGGCTGTTCACGGCCGTATTCGCCGGGATCCCGTGGTACGTGATGGTCGCCGAGGATCCGGTCGTCCCCTGGTGGCTCAGGATCGCCGTGTTCTGCCTGCTGGGCGGGATCCTCGTGGTCCTGTTCACGTTGGCTCTCGAACAAGTGAGAAACATGGCGTCCGGAGAGGCGCCACTGCCTGCGGAGACCGGCGGCACGGTCTTGCTGTTGAATTCGCCGGAGATCCCCGGCCGGCAGGTCACCGAGATCCTCGGTCTCGTCCAGGGCCATACGGTATTTGCCATCTGGCTCGGCAAAGACCTGTCCGCCCTCGTCCGGTTGATCCTCGGCGGCGAGTTGACGGAATACACGGAGATGATGGCGAGGGCTCGGGCAGCCGCCACCGGCAGGATGATCGCCGAGGCTGAAGCGATGGGCGCCGACGCCGTCATCAACGTTCGCTACATGACGACCAGCGTCGTGGGCACCGCGGCCGAGCTCTTCGCCTACGGCACGGCGGTCAGGCTCGGTGAAGAGAAGGAGCGTACGTGAAACGGCGCGTGAGCGGAGGCGGTGCGTTTCACGCACCCTACTTCTCTTGCCCGGGCACTGGCGAGACGCCAGTGGCACCCGACTGTGCAGGCTTCTCTTTGTCCCGCCCAGCAACGCGATACTCCCGCGCCCGATTGCCATGACCGCTTCGGAAGACGCAAGCCGCGAATCGTTGGAAGCCCCGCCCGGGCCTGCGCCGCCGGCTGCGCCCTTGGGCCCGCCGCAGGTCGACATGATGGCCAGCCGGGAGATGCAGGCCTGGATCGCCCGGCTCGAAGAGCAGCGCGAGACGCTCGGCACGCGCAACAAGCTCCTCGGCGCGGCCCTGGTCGCCGGGGTCCTGCTCTTGGTGGTCGTCCTGGCGATCGTCTACCGCGCGACGATCCGGTCGTACGCCGTGCTGGACGACGTGGTCATCACGCGGCACCCGGCCAACCAAGGGCGGCTGGAGATCTCCTGTCGCGTGACCAAGCCGGGCAAGGTCTTCTATCGACGCACGAGCGGGGGCGTCGAGACCGAGCTGGTCGACTATTTCCATACGCCGGGCGACGTGTCGCGGAGCTGGTCGTGGGTCTACGAGCCGGGCGAGCCGATCGACGTGGTGCTCCGGTACCGCGGGTGGCTATGGCGGCGGACCGAGCGGGAGCGGTTTCCCACGGCCGCCCGGGCCGACATCGTGATCCTCATCGACAGCACCGGCTCGATGACCCGGTTCATCGACGAGCTGAAAGAGAAGTGCGTGGCGTTCTCCGAGCAGTTGGACCGGCAAGCCCTCGATCATCGCTTCGCCCTGATCGGGTTCGGCGACGTGCAGGAGGCGCCCTGGCTCGACGTGCACGAGTTCACCGACGACGTGGGCGAGTTCCAGCGGCGGGTGAGCGGGATCGGGCGGTTCGACGGCGGGGATTTTCCCGAGTCGGCGCTGGACGCGTTGGAGGAGGCGCTCAAGCTGCCCTTCCACGAAGGGGCCATCCGCCGCTTCTACCTGGTGACCGACGCCCGGTACCACGATCCGACCCGATCGGGGCTGACGGCCGCCGAGCTGGCCGCCCAACTGGAGGCCGGGCGCGTGTTGCTGCACGTCTTCTCCCGCTCGCAGCACGAAGACGACTACCGCAAGCTGCTCGGCGAGACGGGCAGGTTCGAGGAGATTGAGAGCTTCGGCCGGATGCTGAGCGAGGGACGCGTTTTGGAGGATTGACGGGGCGAGAGGTTCGGGGCGTGGGTCGCTCGTTGGGAGATGATTTCGTGAGCAAGTGCCGTTGGTGCGGGCGGGAGGTTCCTGACGACGCGACCGTCTGCCCTCATCCCGACTGCGGTCGCCCGTTGAGTTCTGAGGCCGCCATGAGCGGCAGGATCCCGGCCCCGCCCCCGGCGCCGGGGACCCAACCGCCGCCGCTGCCGCCTGGCGACACGAACGATGCGTCTCCGGTTCCACCGCCGGTTCCACCGCCGGTTCCACCGCCGGTGAACGGCCCGCCCCTGCCTCCCCGCAGTTATCCTCCGCCCCCTACGGTCGGCGGCTCGGCCGACACGGCGGTCCCACCGCCTGTGGGAGAGATGGCCGTCGCGCCTCCCCCGCCGGCCGGCGAGTTGCAGATGCAATTGGACGGGCTCGAGCGGCAGGTGCGTGCGGGGCGTCGGCGGAGCGTCCTGTTGGCCGGCGGCGCGATGGCCGCCATGGTGCTCGGGCTGGTCGCGATTGTCGCGTACCATCGCGCGACGGTGTATCAGTACGCGGCGCTGAGCGGCGTTCCGCGGATCGGCCGTGACGCGTTCGACCCGGACCGCCTGTCGCTGGTCTATCGCCCGGTGAGCGAAGGGAAGGTCGGGTTTCGCCGCGTCGACGTCGATCGCGAGACGGAGCTGTTGGACCGGGTCGTGCCCGGCGACGTGGGAAAGGACCAGACGTTCCAGTGGCGAGTGAGCCGACTCCGGGACGGGGACACGATCCACGTCACCTACCGCCGGGGCCTGTTCCTGAAGCGGGCTCCGTTGGAGGTGCCCAGGCCGCCGTTGGTTCGGGCGACGCTCGTGGGCCGGATCCAGAACGCCGTCAACAAGGAGCCGGTGCCCGGCGCCGAGGTCCGCATCGTCGGGCGCGAGCTTTCGGCCAAGACGGACGCCGAGGGCTGGTTCCGCCTGGAGGGCACGCCGTCCGGCCCGGTGCCCATTGAGGTGTCCGCCCCGGGATTCACGGCCGAGCGGTTCGAGTGGGAGCTGGAAGCGGGGCGCCAACGGGCGATCCGCGTCGTGCTCAGCCCGGGCCTGGAGGAGGGGCAGATCCGCATCGTGCTCACCTGGGACGAGGAGCCGGAGGACCTGGACGCCCATCTCAAAGGCCCCCTGCCCGACGGCGAGGAGTTCCACATCTGCTACCATGAGAAGGGCGATCTGAGAAGCAAGGAGTTCGTCCGGCTCGACGTCGACGACCGCGACGGCCAGGGACCGGAGACGATCACCGTCCTGGGCGTGCTGCCCGGCACGTATCAGTACTTCGTTCACGACTACACGAACCGCAACCGCCGGGACGGCGCGGCCCTGGCCGCGTCGGGAGCGGAGGTGAAGGTCTACCAGGGCGGGCAGACGTACCGCTTCCGCGCCGGCCACGACCGGGAGGGCAACGTCTGGAACGTCTGCGCGATCGACGTGTCGCGCGACGGGGCGGTCGTCCGGAAGATCGACACCTTCGAGGCAGCCGAACCGAAAGCCCTCGGCCTCTACGACAAGCGGACCATGGCCGGGCGCGAGCAGTGGATCGCCAACTACGGCGGCAGCACGATCAGCGAGGCCGCCACGGGCGCGGGGCTGGAGTGGCTCGCCCGGCATCAGGCCCACGACGGCTCCTGGTCGGACCGCTGTCTGGGCACGAAGTCGCCGGAGTCGAGGTGCGAGAGGCCGTCGCCCTGCACCGGCCCCGGCAAGCGGTACGAGATGGCCCACACCGGGCTGGCGATCCTCGCGTTTCAGGCGGGCGGGCACTACTACTTCAACGGCAACACGTATTCCGGCGCGGTTCGGGCCGCCTTGGACTGGATGGTCGAGCACCAGCGGCCCGACGGCGGCCTGGTCGGGTCCGCGCCGACGGGAGGATCCGCTCGGTTTCACCAGTACTACATGTACGAGCATGGGATCGCCGCCTTCGCCCTGATCGAGGCGTGCGCCGTGGCGGCCGCGACGGGCCAGCCGCCCAACGAGCGATACGTCGACGCCGCGCGGCGCGCGGTCGACTTCATCCACCAGATGCAGCACGACGACGGCGGCTGGCGATACACCGACGACCCGGCGCGTCCCAGCGACACTTCCGTGACCGGCTGGCAGGTCCTCGCCCTGAAGACGGCCAAGGAGGCCGGCATGCCCGCGAGCGACGAGTGCATTGCCAAGATCCGCAAGTTCTTCGCGTCGCGCGAGACGGGTGAGAACGGCCGCACGGGTTACGACGGCCGCAACCCGTTGACCGAAGCCACCACCGGCGTGGGCATGCTGGCCAAGCAGTTCCTCCTGGGCGAGCCGGACGGGCCGCTGGTCCGAGAGGCCGCCGAGTTCCTCGCCGACCACGCCGAGAAGCGATGGTCGGCCCCGGAAGCCAAGGGCCGAAACAAGGACTTCTACCTCTGGTACAACTGCACCCTGGCCATGTTCCAGGCGGGCGGCCCGGCGTGGGACCGGTGGAACCAGGTCGTCCGCGACGCGATCGTCAGCCTCCAGCGACACGACGGCTGCGCCCGCGGAAGCTGGGACCCCAATTCCAAGTGGGGCAGTCAGGGCGGGCGGATCTACACCACGGCGCTGGCCGTGCTCACCCTGGAGGTCTACTACCGCTACGCCAGTCACCAGGAGGCCGAGGCGTCGTTCGAGGCCGGCGTGACCGCCATCGACGACTACGACCCCCGCCCCCGTCCCAAATCGGCCGAGCTCGAAGCCCGCGACGAGGGCGGCGTGGAGCTCCAGGAACGGACGGACGAGCAGACTACGGGGTCAGAGCGCCGTTAGTCGTTAGTCCAGGATTTGGGGTCCGAGCCCCCTTAGTCGTCAGTGCTCGACACCACCGGGCGGGACCGTTATCATCGCGGGCATGGCTCGACGGCGCTTCGGCTATTCGGCGCGGGAAGTGGCGGCTGCGTTGGGCTATCGGGGGCACGGCGGCGTAGCCAGCGCCGTCGCCCGGATCGAGTCCGCCGGCCCGGCGATTCAACGCACCGCGGAAGAAGTGGCCCATAAGGCGTCGCGTCAAAATAAGTTGACGAATTTTGCCGACGGAACGCGGGCGTCTGGCCCGCATTCTCGGTGGCGGGTGAGACATCGGCGCTCCAGAATATGCTCAAGTTATTGTGACGCGGCGCCTAAGCTCCACTAACGGCGCTCTGACCCCAAGGACACCAAGGACAAGGACAAGGACAAGGACAAGGACAAGGACAAGGACCGCCAAGGACCGTCGCCCGGATCGAGTCCGCCGGCCCGGCGATTCAACGCACCGCGGAAGAAGTGGCCCATAAGCTCCACTAACGACTAACGGCGCTCTGACCCCAAAGACAAAGACCCCAAAGACAAAGACCCGGATCGAGTCCGCCGGCCCGGCGATTCAACGCACCGCGGAAGAAGTGGCCCATAAGCTCCACTAACGACTAACGGCGCTCTGACCCCAAAGACAAAGACAAAGACACTCCCCTACGCGGTGGCCGTCCACTCGGTGTGCCGTACGCGAAGCCAAGGAGCTACTTGAGGAACCGGATGCGGTAATCCCGTACGTCCGGATCTGCGGGAGCCCCGGGTGAGCAATCACCCGGGGCCACCCGGCCCGTCCTCCTGACCCCAACGTCGACGAGATAGGCGGCAAGCCCCCGCCCCCCTGGAAGGGCGGGAGGTTGACGGCAGGTTGCCGGCCTCAGCAGGGGGGCACGATTTCGTGTAAGGTTCGCCCGCCAAACGGGATTCTTCAATAGAGGGACCGGTCATGAGCCAATCGCCGACGACGCATCTGAGCCTCCTCGTGCGGGTGCGCGATCCGACCGACCGCGAGGCGTGGGAGCGATTTGTCGAGCTGTATGGCCCGGTCATTTATGGGTTTTTCCGGAAGCGAACCCTCCAGGACGCCGACGCCGCCGACCTCACCCAGGACGTGCTCCAAGTGGTGGCCAAGGGGGCGAAGTCGTTCGTGCATGACGGGGCTGAAGGGGCGTTTCGTGGGTGGCTGTACGGCATCGCCCGGCACAAGCTCCAGCATTTCCTCACCCGGCGCCAGCGGAAAGGGCAAGGAAGCGGAGACACCGCCTCGCTCGAACGCATGGAAGCCATCCCGTCGCCGGACGAGGACGCCCAGGTATGGGAGCGGGAGCACGAGCGGAGGGTGTTCGCCTGGGCGGCCGAGCAGGTGCGGGCGTGTGTCGACCCGTCGACATGGCAGGCGTTCTGGCAGACGGCCGTCGACGGCAAAAGCGGGGAACAGGTGGCCGCGGCTCTCGGAATGAGTGTGGGTGCCGTGTGAGCAAGATGTGGTCAGAGCGCCGTTAGTCGTTAGTCCTTGACAGCCCTGGGGGGTACGGCTATCATTCCAGGCATGGCTCGACCGCTCCGCATCCAGTTCCCCGGCGCGCTGTATCACGTGATCTCCCGCGGCAACGAGCGTAAGCCGCTTGTCCGCGACGATGCCGACCGCGCAGAACGCCTCGATTGGCTCCGGCTGACCGTGGAAACCTACGGCTGGCGACTGAACGCCTTCGTCTTGATGAGGAACCACGAACACCTGTTCGTCGAGACGCCCGAGCCCAACCTCTCGGCCGGGATGCAGTATCTCAACGGCAGCTACACCAGCTACTTCAACCGGCGGCACCGCCGCAGCGGCCATCTGTTCCAAGGCCGGTTCAAGGGGCACCTCGTCGAACAGGTGGGGTACTTCCTCGAGGTCAGCCGGTACATCCATCTCAACCCGGTGCGTGCGAAGATCGTCCGGCGGGCGGAGGAGTATCCGTGGAGCAGCTATCCCGGCTACGTGCGTGCGCGTCGGGCCGTGGCCTGGGTGAGCTACGACGCCGTCCTGAGCGACTTCGATGGCGACCCGGCCGCCGCGCGACGGGCTTACGGCCGGTTCGTGCGAGCCGGCGTGGAACAGCCGCCGCGTTCGCCGTTTGCCGAAGCCGTCGGTGGGCTGCTGCTGGGTTCGGAGAAGTACGTCGCGCGAATGCGCCGACTCGTCTCGGATCGACCGCCGGACGCAGGGCTGCCGGAGCTTCGACAACTGCGATCGCGCCCCGCGCTTCGCCGGATCGTCGAGGAGGTCGCCGGACACTTTGGGCACGACTCCGTGGATTGGCAACCGGGGCGACGAGTCGACGACGCCAGCCGAGCGTTGGCGGCGTACGTGGCTCGGCGGCGTTTCGGCTATTCGGCGCGGGAAGTGGCAACTGCGTTGGGCTATCGGAGCCACGGCGGCGTCGCCGGCGCCGTCGCCCGGATCGAGTCCGCCGGCCCGGCGATGCGACGCACCGCGGAAGAACTCGCCCAGAAGCTCCACTAACGACTAACGGCGCTCTGACCCCCTGTTGCGAAGGACGTGCCGTATGAAAGCGACGGCGGCGTTGAGTCTCATCCTGGTTGTTGCCGTCTTGTCTGCGCCGGCTGCATCGGCGACGACGTGGGATTTCGAGACATGGGATTCCGTGAAGGACGCCGCGGCCTGGCAGGAGCCCGAAGGCGGCGGCGTGGTCGCTGAGCCGGAAGCGCCGGGGAATCACGCGTACCAGATTGTCGCCACGAAGGTGGGGCACACGTCCTTGGTGCTCGCGGGGAGCGACGCGTCGCCCGACTTCGTGGCTTCCGTGCGCTTCAAGGCGCTCTCGTCGGAGGGCGAGCCGCCCACGGTTTTCGTTTACGGTCGCCACGGACAGGACGGCTTCCGAGGGGTACAGGTCAACGGGGACAGCGCTGGCGGGTTCTTCTGGTACAACCAGGGCAAGGTGTCGGGCACCCTCCCCGGCAGCGTGGGCGTGCCGGTCGGGAAAGGTTGGCTTCATGCGAAGCTGGCGTGTTACGGGGATCTTGTGTTCGTCAAATGCTGGCCGGAGGGGCAGGCGGAACCGCGCTGGCAGATATCGGGCGAACTCGCCGGGCACGAGAAGGGTACGTTCGGCGTCGGCGTCTGGCTCTCGCCGGCCGCGCCGTCCAAAGCCCGCTTCCTGTTCGATGACGTCACCTTCCAGCCGATCAGCGAGGCGGACCTGGCGGCCTTGCACTTGCGCGTCGGGCCGCGTCCGCCGCTGGACCCGGCAGAAGTGTCGTTCCGAGAAGGCGAGTTCGAGACGGCAACCGACGTGGGCCTCGCCACGCCCTCCACGATCATCGCCTTCGACCGGCAGACGGGCGAGCTGACGCACCTCGTGCACCGAGCTTCGGGGCAAGAGTTCGTTTCCAGCCAGGGGGCGATTCGACCGCTGTTCGACCTCACATTGACGAAGCCCTACGAGGCAAAGAGCACGGGCGTCTCGGCCATGGACTTCCGCAAAGTGACGGTGAGCAAGCCGCAGCCGAGCAAGCTGGAGCTGACGTTTACCGAGCACGTGTCCATGCCGTTGAGCGTGCGGGTGAGCGCAACGGCGGGCGCCGAGGGCCTCGTGCGCCTGCGCATCGCCGTGCGCAACCCGACGGACTGGGCCGTGAGCCGCACCCAGTTTCCGCAGTTCGCTGCGCCGGCGCGGCTCGGCAAGGAGATCGCGGACGACCGGCTGCTCGCCCCCGGCTCTCTGGGCGACAACGTGTTGATCGATGCCCCGGGGAGCCACACCCGCTGGCGAAGAGGACTCTATCCGGAGTCGATGTCCGTCCAGTTCGCCGCGCTCTACGACGCGACCGCCGGGCTCTACCTGGCCACGCACGACGCCGACGGTCACTACAAGCAGTGGGACGTCGTCATGCGGAAAGACAGGCCCGTGGAAATGCGGCTGGCACACTTGAGCCCTGAAGTCCCCGCACGCGAGGTCGAACTACCCTACGACGTCGTGCTCGGCGCGTTCGTCGGCGACTGGCGCGACGCGGCCGACGTCTACAAGCGTTGGGCGAAGGAGCAGCCCTGGTGCGCCAGGAGAGTGTCGCAGCGTGGCGATATCCCGGAGTTCCTCAAAGAAGGGGCAGCCCTCCTCTGCGTCCCCTTCATGCACGAGAAGCCGGAATACGCGCTCTTCCCGTTCGAAGACGTGGCCAAGCTGCCGCAGATCGCCGCGGCCTACCAAGAGCGCACGCAACTGCCGCACATCGGCTTCGCGCCCTTCGGCTGGGAAAACCGCGGCGCATGGGCGGGCATCAACTACTTCCCCGCGCGGCCGTCCAACGAGGTCTGGCAGAAGGTCAACGCGGCTCTGCGCGAGCAAGGCAACTACACGTGCGCGCTTCCCTCGGGTTTCTCGTGGGTGGTGAAGCGCAGGGAGACCCGAAGCGGCCCGGCGTTCGACGACACCGCGGACTTCGAGCGGCGCAAGGGGATGACCGTGCAGAATGCCGACGGCGCGCCCTGGTCGCTTGACGACTATGGCAGCGCCCGCACGTGGAGGGGGCTGTCGGTGAAACTCTGCCACGGCAGCCAGGCCGCGCGCGAAACGGCGCTCGAGGTCTTCCTCGGCATCGCGCGGCTGGGCACGTCGCTCGTGCAGTTCGACCAGGAAATCGGCGGGGGTCAGCGCGTGCCCTGCTACAGCAAGACCCACGGCCATCCGCCCGGCTTCGGCAATTGGATGTGGACGGACTTCCGCGACCTGTGCGCGGAGGTTCGCGAGCAAGGCAAGTCCATTCGACCCGAATTCGGCCTGAGTATTGAGGGCTGCGCCGAACTGACGATTCCCTACATGGCGACCCAGTGGGGGCGCCAATGCGCCGAGGTGGATGCCTCTCAAACGGGCGCGCGAAGCGTGGGGCTCTTCTCGTATCTCTACCACGAATACATCCCGGTTCTCGGCGACGGCTTCTCGATGGGGCAAGGCATGAGCCACACGTGTGGTTCGGCGGAACTGCGGTGTTACCGGCTCGCCAACACGCTGGCGCGAGGTCTCATCCCGACGGTCTACATGGAGCAGGTGCCCTTGGAGCCGAAAGACGAATGGGGCAGGACCGTCTCGCAGGCCTTCTTCTCCTACTGCCGGCCCTACGCCGGGTTTCCCGAATACCTGCTGTTGGGCGCGACGCGCCGGCCGCCCGAGATTGAGTGCGCCGAGCAGGGCCTCTGGCACTTTCAGGCCGACGAGCAAGGCGAGAAGCTGCCCGATGGACGAACGGCGAGGAAGGTGACGATCCGCCGGCCCACGGTCGTCGCGGGCAGCTTTGAAGCAGAAGACGGCTCGATTGGCACGGTGATCGTGAACGCCACGCCCGATCCGCAGCAGGCGAAGGTCCGGCTGGCGTCGAGCGGGCGCTGTGCAGCGCTTTTCCATGCCGACCGCACGGAAGCGCAGCGCTGGGACAAGTGCCCGACCGAAATCGCCGTCTCGCTCGAGCCCTTCGGCGTCCGAATGCTCATCGTCCGCTAAGGGCAAGGGGAGATATCGCAGACTCCAAAGAGCGCGTCGTAAGGTCAGAGTATGTCCAGAGTGAGTATGGGGTCAGAGCGCACTTTGTCATTAGCCCGGCGATCACGAGCTTAAGTATGGGGTCAGAGCGCACGTTGTCATTAGACTTATCCGTGATCGCCGGGCTAATGACAAAGTGCGCTCTGACCCCAGTCCCCGAATATCGGCCTGACGCCGAGCATTCCCCTCAGACTCTGGAGGACCGATACGTGCCTGGGACCCGCAACCAAGCGATCGCGGCCATCGGCGTGGGCCGCAACATGGGAAGCATTTCGCGACGATCGTTTGTCGGTGGCTCGCTGGCCGCGGCCGCTGGCGCTGGTTGGCTATCACGGTCGGCCCGGGGCGCTGCTCGGGTCGGGCTGGATGTCCTCGGCAAGGTCCGACCGCGGCCTGCCGCATCGATTGCCGCCTCGCCACTGGGGGTCGGTTTCGAGACGCTCGACCGCCAGATGTTCGAGCCCGAGCCGTGCTATCCCTTTCTGGCCCAATTGGGCGCCAAGTGGGCCCGCGTGCAGACCGGCTGGTGTCGATGCGAGCCGGCCCGGGGCCAATACGACTTCGCCTGGCTCGACGCAATCGTCGACCGGCTGCTGGCCATCGGGATCCAGCCGTGGTTCAACCTGGGCTACGGCAACCGGCTGTACACGCCGGAAGCGACCAATCAGTTCGCCGTGGGCTGGGCGCCGCTTTGGAGCAACGAGGCCCGGCAGCCGTGGCTCCGCTTTGTGCGGGCGTTGGCCGAGAACTTCCGCGATCGGGTCAAGCACTGGGAGATCTGGAACGAGCCGAACCACCGCAACTTCTGGAAGCCGCACAAGTCGGACCCCGCCGAGTACGTCAAGTTCGTGCGGATGACGGCCCCCGTGATTCGCCAGGCCGTGCCCGGGGCGATGATCGTCGGGCCGGCCGTGTGGAGCCCGTCGTACTTCGAGGCATGCTTCGACTTGGGGCTTGGCGAGCTGGTCGACAAGGTCTCGTACCACTGGTACCGCGCGTCGCCTGAAGACACGTACGAGGCCGCCGTTGCCGGTTGCCGCGAGGTGCTGGCCCAACACAACCTGAAACAGCCGCTGTGGCAAGGCGAGAGCGGCTGCCCTTCGCAGACGGCCGGCGCCGGCGCGCTGGCCAAGTACCCGTGGACCGAGGCCCTCCAGGCCCGCTGGGTCGTGCGGCGCACGCTCAGCGACCTGCGGTTGCGCGTGGAGCTCAGCTCGTACTTCCATACGGTCGACATGCTGTATCCCAACGAGGACGGGACCCCCGACGGACGGCTGAACTCGAAAGGGCTGGTGCGGCGCAGCGACTACACGCCCAAGCCCTCGTATTTCGCCTACCAATGCTTGTGCGCCTTGTTCGACGCCGAGACGCAATGGGCCGAGCGACCGCTGGAGGTTTCGGCCGCCGACGGCCTGCCGCTGGCTCAATCGGCGCTATGGAAGGTCGCCTTCGTCCGCCGCGGCAGGCCGCTGTATGCCTATTGGCTGCCGGCCGATCTGCGAGAAGAGCTGCACCCGCGGACCGTGGACCTGGCGATTCCCGAAACGTCGGGCGCCGTGCTCGACGCGCCCGTGCTGATCGACCCCCTCGTGGCCACGGTGCACCGGTTGCCGCAGGCGACGCGATCCAACCGGCGCTGGCAGGTCCCTACCGTCCCGTTGAGCGATTGTCCGCTGATCGTCACCGACCGTTCGACGGTGGAGTTGGTCAACTCGTAGTCTTCGTGTTTGGGCCGGGTTTTCCCGGGTGAGCAATCACCCGGGGCCACCCGGCCGAAGTACTACGCCGACGACTTCGTCATCCGGTTTACGTCAGGGAGCCCGGGGTCAGAGCGCCGTTAGTCGTTAGTGCGGAGAATCTATACCGCCCGGCCCGGGCTGCGCTACGGCCTTATGCAACCGGGCTGACTACTTCAGCTTCATGTGGCTGCGGATCAGATCCGCCAGTCGTCGCGGGTTGGCGTTGTTGAGGCGCTGGAGGACCTGTTCCCAGCGATAGGCGAAGCTGCCGCCCTCGTCGCGTTGGCAGTGTCGGAAAAGGGTGTCGAAGGCCCTTCTCCGGCGGCGGTATTCCGCTTGGATGGCGGAGAACCGCTCCACGAAGGCGTCCAGGTAGACGCCGGCGAACATCCGGGGATCGGGAAGGCACTCGGCGCGCCGGTTGACCGGCTCCGCGTACTCGGCGGCCGCCTCCTCGAACGGGTGGCGATAGTCGGCGAAACACCCGGTCGGATCCGAGACGATGATCCGCGTGGGCATCCCCTGGTCGTTTTCCAGGACCACCTCGTCGCCGTCGTCGAACAGCACTTGGTCGTCGGAATCGCATCTTCCCACGATCATGTTGGGAGCGGCCGCCCTGCCCAACAGACGCGCAAACCCCGAGGCATAGACTTCGCTCTGGAACCGGTGGTTGGGGATCTTGTCGCTGGCGATGCCGGGAATGTATTCGCGCTCGAAGTAGGCGGTCCAGATCAGCCTGCCGTGGTACTTCGTCTGTTTGCCGAAATACCGTTCGGGGATTCTCTTGCCGGTGACGCGGGTGGGGACGGCCATCCCGAGCTGCCGGCAGCCGAGTCGCCGGTCCAGCACGTACTCGGTGTACTCCTCCGAGGCGAGGATCGCCTCCAACAGATCGTGCTCTTCGTCGAGGTGCTCGCAGACTCCCCATTTCTGCATCCGGATGATGCAGAGGATCTCCTTTTGGCTGCCTCGCTGCTTGACCTCGGCGATGTAGACTTGCCGGCGCCCCTGCATCGGCCGCTTGCGGGACAGGGACCCGATGACCCGACCGATGTTCACGTATTCCAGGTCGCCGTACTCTCGGACGAAGTTGTAGATGAAGCCCCGGGATTTCTCGTCGTAGAGCCTTTCCACCTCTTGGTCCCGAGGGGCCTGGGTGCCCTGCTCGAAGATCGGATCGAAGATCAGCTCTCCTTCCTCGATCCGGCCGCCCGGCAACCACTGGATCTGCATGAAGAACTCGGAGCTCAGGCCCAAGAGCGTCTCCTCGGAGACGACCTCCTCTTCCTCATGCCCCAACAGCGCGGCGCACATCGCGTTGCGCCATTCGAGGCTCTCCGGGTCGTCTTCGCGGAGCTCGGGCGGCACGGCACTGCGAAACTTCTCCGCGAGCCACTCATGGACTCCCCTCAACTCCTCCGGAGCAAGCGTCTGAAAATCGTGCGAGGCCGGGTCCGCCTTGGAAAACGACTTGTCGGCCATGAAGAAGCCGACCTCGGGCTTCCCCCGAGCGTTGATCCGCGCCGAGAACTCCCGGATCTCCGCCAGGTGACGCCGCAGCCCGTCGTCGTCCAAACAGGCCAGTGCGGCGAACTGCTGACAAGTGAGAAAGCGGGCGCCGGTGGGCCGGCTGTAATAGTAGATCGCCTCCCCGTGGATTCCGATCCTCGACGCCGCGATCATCTCCTTCAGTTCCTGCGAGGACTTGGGGAGCGGCGTCACCCGCCAGCACTCGCCCCGGCGCTGGATGGCGTCGTGCACTTTCTCGTTCCGCACGTAGAGGAACTTGACTCGGTGCTTGGCCACGCGCTCTTGAAGCAGCTCGTCGGCCTGGAAGGCCAGCGCCATCTTGCTCGGGTCCGGGCGGATGAGGACGCTGCTGCCCTCCAGGATCAAGTCGACCGAGTTGGCCGTCTCCGCGTCTTCCTCCGCTCGGGTCAGCTTCGGCAACCCCCGCTCGGCGCGCTCTTGGTTGAGAAGGTCCACATAGGCCAACCGCTGCGTGGCATGGATGCCCGGCAGCGTCACCAGCGTGGCGGTGCGAGGAAAGAGCGTGGCGATGCGTGGGGCGCGCTTCCCTGCTCCGCCCTCGCCAAGGGGATCCTCTCCGACGATTTTAAGCCCCATACCGCTTCACCCCCCCCGGGTGCGACTCGACGCTGGCGGTCGGTTGAGAAGCCCCCGCGCGTTCGGCAAACGAAATCGTCCTCAGAAATCACCTAGATTTCAGCCTATTCGCCGGGCGGCCGGGCGTCAAGCCAATTGGGTGCGGCAAGGCTTTGCGGGCTTGTCGTGACCGCCTTCGTGCGGTCCAGACGCCGATTGAACCGATGAATCGGGCCACCACGAGCGAGGCAGGCTGCCGTCGACAGACCTGACAGGGCGTGCGGGCTGGCGAAACCGGGGCGCAACACTCCGCCTCACCCGTGCAATCCGCCCCACCCTCGCCATCCGAACTCCGTCGCCAGGCTCGACAGGGGGCCCCAACGGCTCACTTCTGCTTGCCCTTCGCGTCCGGCAGCTTCGGGGCCGCGGAGCCGAGGACCGCCTTGCGCACGGCGAAGTAATCCTCGCGGCTGATCGATCGGCCCATCGCCCCCGCCGCCTCGGCAATCTGGTCCGGCGTCTTGATCCCGCAAACGGCCACGTGGATGGCCGGGTGCATCAGCGTGGCGGCGACCACGAGCTGATAGATCGTCAGCCCGTACCGCTCGGCGATCGGCCGGATGCTCTGAACCTGATCGCAGAGCTGCTTGAACCGCTCCCCCTGGAAATCGGGATGGCTCCCGCGGAAATCGTCGAACGTCTCGGCCCCCGTGTACTTGCCGGTCAGAAGCCCCTTGTGCAGCGGCGAGTAGACCATCACCCCGAGATTCTCCGCCTGACAGTAGGGCAACAGGTCCGGCTCGATGGCCGGATCGATCAGGCTGTACGCCGGCTGCACCACCGAATAGGGCCCGAACCGCCGCTGCGCCCTAAGCTGCTCCACCGTGTGGTTGCTGACACCAATCGCCCGAACCTTCCCTTGATTGCGCAGCTCCTCCAGAGTCTCAGCGACGTCGGCCAGCGGCGTCAGCTCGTCGTAGAAGTGCAAGAGATACAGGTCGATCGTGTCGATCCCCAGGCGCTCGAGCGAGGCCTCGCATCGCTCCACGATATGGGCGGGCGCCAGGTCCGGGTACCTCGACGCGTCCGGGTTGTAGTGATTGAAGACCTTCGTGGCGATGACCAGCTCGTCGCGAGGCAGGTCCCGGATCGCCTCGCCCAGCACGCTCTCAGCGTAGCCGTCGCCGTACGCGTCGGCCGTGTCGAAGAAGTTGATCCCCTGGTCGAAGGCCAGCTTCATCGCCGCCTGGGCGTCCTCCTTCGACTGCTCGCCCCAGAACCGAGGGCTGAGCTGCCACGTGCCGAAGGCCACGGGCGAAACGGAAAGCCCACTCTCCCCAAGCACAACGCGGTGCATCTCGGAACCTCCTCAGGCGAACGTGTTCCCGGCTAAGCGGGACGGACCATAGATTGCACGATGTATTAGGGTGCCACGGGCATCTTGCCCGTGCACTGGCGAGACGCCAGTGGCACCCGACCGTGCAGGCTTCTCCTTATCCCGCTTAGTTACCATCCGGCCCCTCTTCGCCGCTGCCCACCACCATAGCCGGACCGACTGCCCGCGCAAACCCCCGGCGCGACCCGCGCGCCCGGCTGCGCTTACCCTCCGCGCAGAATCACGGCACCAGCTCGATCGTCACCGACCGCTTCTGGCCGAAGGGGATCACCAGCTCGTCGGTCGTGCCTGACTGTTTGCGCGTGGTGACCATTTGCAGCGTCACCGTCACCTGCGGATGGGCGAGCAATGGCAAGCGGAACGGCCCGACTTCGGCATCGCCGAGATACGGCGTGTCGGCCGCAATCGGTACGTCGATCGTCGTGCCCGACGCAGAGAGCGTCAATCGCAGGAAGACGGCGCCCGGCTCGTCCGTGTGGCCCGGCTTCGGCGCAATCCAAGCCGCTTCGGCGGTGTTGCCCAACGACGCGCGAACGCCGAGCTGCACGCCACGGCGGAGCGGCACCACGTCGCCCGGCCGGACCTCCCGCCACGGGTCGCCGTCGTCAAGCCGCACTTCGACGGCGCCGAACTCGGCGTTGAGGAACTTCGGCGGATTGTGCCCATTGAGCGGCGTGTTCCCCACCGCCACCAGCGGACAATCGGCCGACGTGCCGCCCGTCCCCTCCGTCCTGAGCTGCGGCAGCCGGCCCGACTTCACGGCTTCCAGATACTTCGGGCCGTAGAGCTGCCAGGCGTCGGCGTAGTGGGCGTCGAGGTCCAGCGTGATCGCCGGTCGCTCGGGCTCACGCTCCCGGTCGCCCGGGAAAGCAATGCACGAGCCGTCCGGCACCTCGGCGAATCGCGGCAAGTACTGCCGCAGCACCTCGCAGGCCGGGCGCTCGGTCCCGTCCGGCTCGAGCACGCCGAAGTCGCTCCGCTCGCCCAGTCGGAATCCCCCAGGCAGCCACCACGGTGCGGCGCCGCGCGCGCCCGACTCGATGAACATCTTGAAGAAGCTCTCATACTCGGCCCGCTGCCGGGCAAGCTCCTCGGGCGAGACGTGCTCGCGGCCGGTCTGCCAGTCCTTGTGGAACCCGTTGACCGTGTAGCCGAACTCCATCCACACCACCGGCTTCTCCCGCGAGAGGAAGCGATAGTAGAGCGTCACCAGCCCGCCCTGGCGGAGATCGTCGGCCGGCGTCGGGTTGGCCCAGCCGCCCGTCTGGAGGTTGTACCCTTCCGGGCAGAGGAAGCTCACGTGCTTGGCCACGCTCGCCGAGTGGGCGTGGGCGAACGCCGCCTGGTCGGGAATCCCGCACGCCCCGAAGCGGAACGTGATCAGGTGGTTGGGGTCAAACCGGCGAAGCTCCCGGATCAGCTCGCCGTAGGCCCGGCCGACCCGATCGCTGAAGAAACGACGAAACGCCGCCACCGCCCGGTCCCACGGCCCGTGGGCGATGCACCATTGCCGCTCGGGGATCGCCGCCGGCTCCGCAGCCGCCCCGGGTGCTGCATCCGCCGCGGGCGTCCCGAGCTTCTCAGCAGCCCGTTGAAAAAGTAGTCCCTCGGCGACTTGGGTGCCACTGCTGGCTTGTCCAGCAGTGATTTTCGTGCGAATTTGTACAGCACTGCTGGACAAGCCAGCAGTGGCCCCCTTTTTCAACGGGCTGCTAGGCCTGGAGAGTCGCTTCAGCTTGAAGTCCCAGTCGCGCTCGGCCGACTCCAGCGAGCCGTAGCGCTCGACGATCCAGGCGTTCCAGTCGGCGGTGAGGAACTCCAGGCCGCGCTCGCGCGACCCGAGGTGGTGGATCGGCTCCCAGGCCAGCTCCCAGGCGAGGATCGCCGGATGGTCGCCCAGGCCCGCCGCCTCGATGTGTCGCTTGATCGCCTCGACGTCCGCCCTCGCCAGCGGGTTCCCCCACGGCAGGAAGTAGAAGACCTTCATCTGGTGCCGTCGGCACCGCTCCAAAAAATCCTCCAGATCGCGATACGCGCCGGGCGCGTTGGGGTCGGGCGGTTCCGGGGCGAAAACCGCGCTCAGCGTGTTGATCCCGATCGACTCCATCCGCGCGAGGTCCCGCTCGATCACCTCCGGGTCGTACAGCTCCCGCTGGAGCATCCGCAGCGTGGGGCGCCCGCCCTGGCTCGTCGGCCGGTAGTTGATCCCCAGCATGTGCCACGGCTCGCCTCCCAGCATGAACTGCGAGCCCTCGACGCGGACGAACTCCTCCGGCCCCGCCGGCTCGGTCGGCAGAAGGTCGATGCGGTGCGAGATCGCGTCGATCGGGTCTTCGCGGCGTCCGCCGGACTGCTCGCGGAGCTCGTCTGCGGGGGGCGTGCAGTGCAGGTAACTGTTCATGGTGAAGGGGAACCGGGAAACGGCGTCGCCCTTCGGCGTCCACTCGCGTTTCACTTCGCGACACTCGCCCGGCGGGATCGCGACCGGAATCGTCTCCGCGAAGACGTGCTCTCCGCTCGCGTCGGTCGCGTCGAACGTCACCGCGCAATCGGCCGCATTGCGCCCGGCGTTCATCACCAGGGCCCCCAGGTCGATCGTCTCGCCGGGGCGATAGGAGAAATGGCGACTGCCCGCCTCCAACAAAAAACAACCCCGGGTCATCGCCCCGGCGACGCCCGCGACCGTCTTCCGCAGCACCGCGGCCTCCGGCGTGTCGGCGAAGAGCGCGGCGGGATCGGCCAGCCCGACGTTCGCCCAGATCGCCCCGGGGAAGACCGTCTCGCCGAGCATCAGCCACGCCAGCGCCCCGCGGTTGCGGCCGGTCGCGTCGTACGCGTCCAGGACGCGGACCCACCGGCAGGCGCGGCCCCGGTCGAACCCGATCCCCCCTTCACGCCAAACCGCGGAATAGCCCGCGGCGGAAAAAGGAACGGTCCCGATCTGGGGCGCCACGCCATGGGCCGGGCGCAGCGACGACGTGCCGGCCAGCGGATACAGCGTGTACGAAGGGCAAAGACCCTCCACGTTCGGCACCTGGTACTCCGACTCCTCCCCGCTCGGGTCCGCGGCGGTCGCCAGGTCGCCGAACGAGAACGTGTGCATCCCGGGCTTGCACTGCGGCGTATGGCTCTGGGACAGGCCGATGGAGATGTCCGTCGCGCCCCCCGGTTTGAAGCAATCGCCCACCCCCCCGCGATGGGCCGGCGAGTCGGGCCAATAGACGAAATCCCGGGGGCGCAGCACGTAGCGTCGCCACTCGTCGACGAGCTCGACCGTCGCGATCCACCGCGAACCGTCGCGCTCGCGGCACTCGATCGCAAGCTGCGGCGTGTCCGCGTCGCCCCGGGCCCGAAAGCAGAAGAGCGTCTCGCCCTCGACGAACGCCCCTTCGATCGGCTGCGAGAACGTGTCCCACCCTTCCAGGTCGGTCGTCACGTTCCAAGCGCGCGCCGCGCGCCCCTCGGCGTCGCCCTCGTTCGGCAGCGCCTCAATGCCCGCCGCACGCCGGGGGTCGAAGCACGACCGTCGCCAGCCGTCGGGTGCAAACCGGATCGGGCGTTTTGACACCGCCCGGTAAAGCACCTCCGCGTATCGATCTTCGCTCACGTAGCCGTCGGGCGACTTGATCAGCCGGCGCCCGAACGCCGGCGCCCCCAACGCGAGCAGCTTCCCCCGCGCGCGGAGATACGAGATGGCCGCCTTCACCACCGTCGCCGGCAGCCTCCGGGCGTCGGCCAGCACGACGAGATCCGGCTGACCCGCCCGGAGCCCGCCCGGGCGCACGTCGTCCCACGCGAGCACGGTGACGCCGAAGCCCTGCTGCTCCAGAAGCGCCCGGAGCCGCTCGGCCGACTCGCCCGACTCGCCCGGCACGATCGCCACGCTCCCGGCCCGCCCTCGCGCCAGTTCCAAGTCTCCCGGCGCCTCCGGCCGCGTCCCCTCGACCACCAACTCCCGAAACGCCCCCTCGACGCCGCTCGCGTTGAGCCCGGGCCGCCCGCTGCGAACCGCCCGGCCCGACGCAAACGAGTACGTCTCCCGCCAGAAGCCGCCGCCAGAAGCCTCGCGGATCTCCCCGGTGATCCCCTCGGGCGCGATCGAAAGCGTCAGCCGATAGGTCTCGCCGTACTGCCACGTGCGGAGGTCCCCTTCCTGCTTCGACGCCAATCGCGTCGGCGCGGGCGGCGGGGCGACCTGGGCCTGGTGCACGCCCCGGTGCCGCTCGATCAGCTCGAAGTAGCGGTTGTCGCTCGGGCCGTCCACCAGCAGCAGTCGCCAGTGGTTGTCCGAATCGCCAAACAGCACGAGCCCCGCCGCGACGTACCCGGTCCCCAACCGCCGATCGACCTCGACCCGCGCCTCGATCCGCGCCTCGCCCAGCTCCTCCAGGTTGGCCACCGCAAAGCACTCCCCCCCCGGCGCCGCAAACCGGCACGCCCCCTCCTTCATCCGCCACGCGCTTGCGCCCAGAAACTCGTACCGCACGCAAGGGCCCGAGAAATCGTCGCGGAGCAGGACCTCCGCGGAGAAAGTGGAGGTCCCCGAGAGCACGGCCGTCAGGACGGCCACCAAGAACCACGGGCGAGCTCTCCACACAGCTTCGTCAGACACGGCACGGGTCTCCGTTACGTGGTCCGTAGATGCTCGGCGGAATGGACTACCGAGAGGAACCATCGCCCCGCGCCGGCAGTCTACCTCGCCGGGCGTGCCCACACAAGCATGCGCGACGCGACGGCCCCGATCCGCGAGGCCGAAGCCCCGCTCCCCACTGCACCAACCTTGCACGAGAACCGCCACGCCGCTACGATAGTCCTTTTCCGGCTGCACGAATCCCCGCACCCGAAAAAGCCCGATGACCCCTCACGAGTTCATTGCCAAGTGGCAGCGTGCCCGGCTCTCCGAGCGGAGCGCGTGCCAGCAGCACTTCTGCGACCTCTGCGACGTGCTCGGCCAGCCCAAGCCCGCCCAGGCCGACCCCGAAGGCGCCTGGTACACCTTCGAGCGCGGCGTCCACAAGACCACCGGCGAACAAGGCTGGGCCGACGTCTGGATGCGCGGCCACTTTGGCTGGGAGTACAAGGGCAAGCACAAGGACCTCGACGCCGCCTACCAGCAGCTCCTCCTCTACCGCGAGGACCTGGACAACCCGCCGCTTCTGGTCGTCTGCGACCTCGACCGCTTCCACGTCCACACCAACTTCACCGGCACCGCCAAGCAGGTCCACCGCTTCGACCTCGAAGGCCTGGCCGACCCCCAAAACCTCGACGTGCTGCGCAAGGTCTTCACCGAGCCCGAATCGCTCCGCCCGGGCCTTACGACCGAGAGCATCACCCGGCACGCGGCCGAGCGGTTCGGCATCCTGGCCGACGGCATGCGGATCCGCGGGGTCGACGCCCCGGTCGCCGCCCACTTCCTGATGAAGCTGATGTTCTGCATGTTCGGCGAGGACATCGGCCTGTTGCCCAAGAAGATCTTCGGCCGCGTGCTGGAAGGGTCGAAGAACGATCCCCCGCGCCTCGCCGAGCGGCTCCACGCCCTGTTCGAGGCGATGTCCGAAGGCGGCGACTTCGGGGCCGACGCGATCCTCAACTTCGACGGCGGGCTGTTCGCCGATGCCAACGTGGTCGAGCTCCGCCCGGCCGAGGTCGCCGAGCTGATCGCGGTGAACGACTACGACTGGGGCAACGTCGAGCCGTCGATCTTCGGCACGCTCTTTGAGCGGACGCTCGACCCGGCCAAGCGGTCGCAGATCGGCGCCCACTACACCAGCCGGGACGACATCCTCACGCTCCTGGAGCCGGTCGTGATGGCGCCGCTCCGCCGCGAGTGGGGCGAGGTCCGCGCCCGCTGCGACATGCTCTGGGACAAGGTCCGCCAGGCCGCCCCCAAGCGGTCCCCCCGCGCCCGCAAGGCATCGAAGCCGGTCCGCGACCTGGAGCGGGCGCTGTTGGACTTCGTCGAGCGCCTGGCCCACGTCCGCATCCTCGACCCCGCGTGCGGCTCGGGCAATTTCCTCTACGTGGCGATCAACCTGCTGTTGGACCTGGAGAAAGAGGTCATCGCCTACGGCGCCACCCGCGGCGTGGGCATGCTCCCCCACGTCCGCCCCACGCAGCTTGCGGGCATCGAGATCAACCCCTACGCCCAGCAGCTCGCCCAGGTCGTCATCTGGATCGGCTATCTTCAGTGGATGCACCACAACGGCTTCAAGCCCCCCAGCGACCCGGTGCTGGAGCCGATCGAGAGCATCGAGCTCAAGGACGCGATCCTCGACCTCTCCGACCCGGAAAACCCCCGAGAGCCGGAATGGCCGGAGGCGGATTTTGTGGTGGGAAATCCGCCGTTTTTGGGAAACAAGAAGCTACGTGCAGAGTTAGGCATCGAGTACGCCAACGCGTTGAGAGAGTTCTATCGCGATCGCCTGGCGGCCATGTCAGACCTTTGCTGCTACTGGTTCGAGAAAGGCCGCCAAATGATCGAAGAGAAGAAGGCGCAGAGAGTCGGCCTTCTGGCAACGGCAGCAATCAAACAAGCTGGGGCGCGCCCTGTTCTTGAAAGGGTCAGCGATTCTTGTCGCATCTTCTGGGCAATCTCAGACCGAGATTGGATTCTTGAAGGCGCTGCTGTCCGCATCGCCATGATAGGCTTTGAGGCGAAGAATGCAGGCGCATCTTCGACGCTCGACGGAGCATCCGTAGCCCGAATCAACCCGGACCTCACAAGCGGATGTGATCTTACAGTAAAACGCGCACTACCGAAAAACAAGCGGTTGTGTTTCATGGGAACGACGAAAGTGGGACCGTTTGATGTCGATTCCTCGACGGCGCAGCGATTGCTGCAGAGTTCGAATCCAAATGGCTTACCCTCCAGTGACGTGGTTCGCCCATTCCGCAACGGCAGCGATTTGGTTCGGCTTTGCTCCAACCGATGGATCATCGATTTTGGCGTGCGGATGCCAATACAGGTCGCGGCGCGCTACGAGTCAGCCTTCGAACACGTCGTCGCACGCGTGAAGCCAGATCGAGAGAAGAATAACGACAAGTGGCGTCGTGAGAATTGGTGGCTGCTTGGCAGGACGATTCCCGACTTCCGTGAAGCTGTGCAAGGCATACCGCGCTACATCGCCACCCCCAGGGTCGCCAAACATCGCGTATTCCTGTGGCTGGACTCGCTCATCCTCCCGGACTCGAAAGTAATCGCGATCGCTTTCGCTGATGACAGTGACTTCGGCGTTCTACACTCACGCTTGCACGAAATCTGGACTCTCGCGACATGCAGTTGGCACGGCAAGGGGAACGATCCAACATACAACCCCACGCTATGCTTCGAGACCTTCCCGTTTCCCGAGCCGACCGACGAGCAGCGAGCCGCGATTGCCGAGGCGGCTCGGGAGCTGGACTTGCTCCGCACCAACTGGCTCAACCCGCGGGAGTGGACGCGGGAGGAGGTGTTGGAGTTTCCCGGGTCGGTCGACGGGCCGTGGGCGAGGTACGTGCACGATCCGGACAAGCGGGGGATCGGCACGGTCCGCTACCCGCGCGTGGTGGCGCGGGACGAGGAGTGTGCCGGGGCGCTGAAGCGGCGGACGCTGACGAACCTGTACAACGAGCGTCCCACCTGGCTCGACCTGGCCCACCGCAAGCTCGACGAGGCCGTGTTCGCCGCGTACGGCTGGCACCCGGCCCTCTCCGACGAGGACCTCCTGGCCAAGCTCCTCGACCTCAACCTCCGGCGCGCGAAATGCCAGCCGTAGAGTGCGTGCTTGCACGCACGTTGAGTCGCCCGTACGGTGCGTGTTTGCACGCACGCGTTTCGCATACGGACGGCGGATCGAGGTGGTGCGTTACATTCACCAACAGGTGGGACGTGTGCCGGTCGGGACAAGGCAGAGCCTTGGGTTAGTGCGTTCCCAGGCAGAGCCTGGGAACGAGGGGCGAAAGACCGTGGAGACCTACGACTCGCGCTTCCTCGACTTGCCTTTCGGCTTGGCTCCGTCGATCGGCTCGATGCGAGTGACGTGGAGGGGGTCGCAGAATACCGAGCGATCGGCCAGTTCCCCCTCCGCTTCCGGCAAGGCAATCACCACTTCCCTGCGCGTGACCAACGCCAGCTCGGGATGGGCGACCTCGTACGACGATCCGTCGGACATATAGATCCGGATGGGCCGAAACGGCTGGCGTCGGAGGTGATCCAGGATTCGGTCGGGGCTCATCGCAGACGCACCAGGGGGGAGAGTCTTCTCTACCTAACCATCTTAGCGATGTTCGCCCAAGCGGTCAAGCTGCGAACAACGAGCGTCCCACCCGGCTCGATCTGGCCCACTGCAAGCTCGACGAGGCCGCCTTCGCCGCCTACGGCTGGGCCCCCGGCCCTCTCCGACGAGGACCTCCTCGCCAAGCTCCTCGCCCTCAACCTCCAGCGCGCGCCCCACGGCGCGTAAAACGCACCACTCCGTAGGGTGCGTGAAACGCACCATCTTCCGCCCGCTGACTAAAACTAAAACGCACGATCTTCGGTACGGCGCGCAAAACGCACCATCCTTGTAGGGTGCGTGAAACGCACCATCTTCGCTTCGGCTCAAGAGCACATGTTGCGTCTCACGAACCCTTTGAGAAATGGTGCGTTGCACGCACCCTACTCGAAGCGTTGCACGCACCCTACTCGAAGTCTAGGCCGGCGAGCTTTGGCGGCTTTGTCTCGCCCCAATCCTTGTGGTAGCGGCCTATGGCCACGTAGTGGCGGAACGTGGAATGCTCCCAGTCCCACGGCCGTCGCACGTAGCCGTGCTTGACCGGGTTGTAGTGGACGTAGTCGAACCGGATTTCCAGGTCCGACTCGTCCTGGATCGTGTGCTCCCAGA
>DATKZH010000429.1:0-3969 GCA_035528065.1 Thermoguttaceae bacterium
GCTGGCTACGGCACACGGCGTGTGCCAGCTACTCCGCAATGCCGAAGTTATTCTTGAGCCGAGGCTGAGCGCCGTCAGCCCTTCAGATGCGCGATCTTCTGCCACCGCAACCCCAGCAATTCGGCGCTTCGGCGGTCGACCTGTAGCGGGTCGAACCCTGCGATCAGTTTACCCACCGGCGGGTCGCAATGCGCTCCCCCCAGGTGATAGTCGGGCATGCCGACCGTGGCGTCCACGAGCGACAGGTCCGGCGTGCGATACCGGTTCAGGTCGCCGATGGACTGGTGCATCCGGCGGTGGAAAACGGCCTTCTTCCACGTGCCGAACCGCCCCGAGTAGTGCTTGGGCGGGGCCAGCCCGATCATGTTCTTCAAGGTTCCCGTGATCTCCGAGAACGAATGGGCCTTGAGCACGGGGACGGAGATCAGGTAGTGCGACATCGCGATTTCGGGCAGATGCATCTCCTGGAACACCTCGCAGTCCCTGTTTTCCAGCCTCGTAAGCGGCGCGTGATTCAGGTCGACCAGCTCCACCGCGTGACGCCGGCCCAGCTCGCGGTAGCCCAGCCGCTCGAACACCTCGTCGGTTTCCAGCCCCGGGTCGCCGCAGCCTTCGCCGATGACGATCTCCGCCTCCGAGCAGGACCGCACGTACTCGATCACCGCCTCGACGCACTCCGGCGCCGTGGTGATCGGAAACGGCGACGCATTGATCAGGTTCGGCTTGATCAAGACGGCCGTCTGCTCTTCGAGCACGTCCCGGGCACCGATCGCATCGAGCACCTTGGGAACCGACTCGCGATACGACACGAACTCGATCTCAGCAAACCCGCTCACGGCCATCTCCATCCTTTCCATCGCGTAGGCGTTCACGGCCGGCAGTAGCAGGCACACGCCGTGTGCCGTCTGCGCGCCGACCAGTACGCCGCAGAGTCGCTTGGTCGGGTCGTTGGGCTGACCTGAACATCACATCCGCTGACGGCACACGGCGTGTGCCTGCTACTCTCTCCTCGGTCCCAAGCTCTGCTTCGGGCAGCCACTCACCGCGCCCCGGCAAAACACTGGACCGATCCATCGCACGTCGACAGGAACAGCTTCCCGCCGGCCGCGGCCATGCCGTCCCGGACCACCGGCGAGGGGAGCGGGTACTCGGCGACCTTGCTGCCGTCGGTTTCGGAGCAGACCCAGACGCTGATTGGGAGACGGCGCCCCCTCCCAACATACTGCACCGGGCCACGCGGCTCAACACCGGCCAAACGCCGGCGATTGCGTGGCAAGAGGCCGACCCGCGAGGCGTCACGGTTTTTCCGCGAACGTCGGCCCCGGCGTGCCGCCGCGCGACGAGATCAAGAGCGTGGTCGTGTCGTACTCGTTGCCCTCGACCGTGAATGGGCGGACCCGGCTGTGTACGAACAGGTCGGACCACTCCCGGCCGGAGATTCGCACGGCCACCGCCTCGGCGGCGTCCAACCGGCGCCCGGCCGAGGTCACCTCCACCGGGTCGATCTTCACCTCCGCCGGGCGCCCGCCGAAGTAGGGATAGATCAGAAACGGCATGAGCACGGTTCCCCTGCCGCGGTACAGCAGCGTCGCGAGCCACGGGCTGGTCCGCTCGAGGATGGCCATCTTGCTGAACAGGCGCCCGTCGCGCTCGACGCGCAGCTCCGGATCGCCGGCAAGCGGCGCCACCAGCACGTTGCCCTCGTCGGTGGTCGTCCAGAAGCGGCGTCCCGAGTGGCGGACGTCCACGTCGTAGGCAACGTGGAAGAGTTGGTGGAAGCCGTGCGACTCCCCATCGGGGATCTCGTCGTAGCGGTCGACCACGATCCAGTAGCGGCCGCGCACGAAGAGCAGGTCGCGGCGCCACGGGGGGATCGTCTTGCCCTGGGCCAGACCGGCCTTCGACGGCCGCCCGCCCGGGGTGGGCTCGAACGGGTAGCCGCGAAAGCAGCCGCGGAAGAAGTCGAAATGCTCGTCCGACTGCCAGGCTTCGTGCTCGACCTGGTTGCCGCTCGACTCCTGGCCGTCGAGGAGCACGACGTTGTGGGCCGAGAAGACCCGCTCGTAGGCGTAGCTCGGATGCTCGCGGGCGTGGTAGAGCTCCGTGGCCGGGTCGGCCAGCAGCTTTCGGCGGCCGACGTTGACGACGAAGCTGAGCGGGTCGTTCTGATCGTGGTACCAGAACTCCTTGGGATCGCAGGAGACGCCCAGGAACAGCCCGTCCGGGGACCAGCGGTCGCGGAAGAAGACGTAGCCGCCCTCGGGATAGAAGGCCGTCGTGTGCTTGGGGTGCCGATCGGGCAGGGCGTCCCAGATCTTGCGAAACGTGTTCGACATCGGCGGCGTGGGGATGCCCATGGCCGACAAGGCCGTCTTCAGCTCCGGGTCGCGGAAGTAGAGGATCCCGTCCACGAGCCACTTCGAGGCTCCGTTGCTGTAATGATCGCCGATCTCGGCCACTTCGCCGTCGGGCGTGGTGGCGTCGGTCAGGAGCCGCACCAGCCCGTGGAGCCGCTCGCTGCGTCGCTCGTCGAACAGCTCGCGGCCCGTGCACTTCGCCGCCCAGAACGGCTCGTAGAGCTGCCTCAAGCAGGCCGCGGTGTACATCACGCTGTGCTCTTCGTAACCGCCGTCGGCGAACATGCACTCGTCCAGATGGAAGGCGAGCGCCTCGCGGCCGCGGTCGAACAGCACGCCGAACTCCGCAAACTCCGGGAAGTAGCACGCCAGGAAGACGGGCACCGCGCCGCACTCCCACTGATGATGGTTGCCGTGCCGTTGGCCGCCGGCGATCCGCTGGTACTGCCCCCCCTGGTACCAGACGGCCTTCAGCCATCGCATCAGGAATTCATCGTCGCAGTGCTCCGACTGGAGGAAGCCGGCGTTCATCGCCTCGATCCAGTGGAACAGCCGGTTGCCCGTGTTCATATAGCCGTCGTGCAGCTTGAACCATTCGGGCGTCATCGGATAGGTGCGAAACCACTCAATAAGCGCCTCACGGAGCTTGGCGGCGTAACGCTCGTCGCCCGTCATACCGTAGGCGATGGCCAGATTGTGCACGAAGAAATTCCGCAACAGGCTGGTCTTGTGCCGCTCCTGATCCCAGGCGGCCTGCCAGTCGAAATCGGGCCCGAGGTCGGCGAACGTCCCGGCGTTCCAGTTGTCGTGCAGGCGGTTGTCGAGCATGGCGGTGGCCCGCTCCAGGAGCGTGGGCCCTCCGGGATACACGTTGCCCGGGAAATAGGCGTGACGCGGAAAGTGCTTCACGTCGTCCCGCGAGAAGTACGGCCAGCCCACCCGGCGACGGCGGAAGTAGTCGCACAGGGCGCTGCGGGCCCGATCGATCTTCCCCGCCCGATAGAGCCGGACCATCTGCTCGACGGGCGCGTACTCGGGGTTCAGACCGGCCAGCAAGTCGACGTCGCGGACCTCCGCCTCCGAAGGAATCTCGCTGATTTTTCTCGGGCGCTCGGGCTCGCCCGGCACCGCAGTCGACACGACAACGAGAGCCACGCAACCGGCCAACAGCACGATCGTTCGCATCACAATTCCCCCTCGACGCAACGGGTCTGGTGGCGGCCTCTTGCTGTTCTGTTGATGTCTGCGTGGGCAATGATCCCCGGAGGTGGACCGGGCCCTTGGGTCCCGGGCTTCCGGTGGGACCCCTCCGTTCATGGGCTGTGCAAGGCTCAATAGCCCCGCACACCGGCCGACTGAAAGTCTCCCGTCGTCGCAGCGAGCCGGAGACCTGACGGTCGGCCCTCTCGCGTCGCAGGCTCACGGCGTGTGCCGTCCGCCGGTTACGGCACACGGCGTGTGGTGTGAGTCACAGGTGTGTTTTGGCTAAGTCGCAAACGGTGAGACGCATGGTGAACTCTGAAGCATCATTCGTCAAAACCTACCTCCGCGGGTCCGTGCCCGTGGGGAAATCCCCGCTCGAACTCCCGCAAGAGAGGTATGAAGCCAGCGC
>DATKZH010000430.1:0-12738 GCA_035528065.1 Thermoguttaceae bacterium
CGCTTGCATCTCAACATACGCACGGAGTCGGCTGCAAGGTGGATCACATCGGAATCGTGGGAGGCGTGTGGAAATCGAGAACTTGTGATCGGGGACTTCGCCGGCCAGAAGTGTTGGATGGGTTTGGACCTGGCCAGCAACTCCGACTTCACCGGGGCTGTCTTCGCATTTAGTGAGTTGGGTGCGGTGTACGTCTTCCCGTATTTCTGGGTGCCGAAACAGGCGGCCTTGAAGAGGGAACGGAAGAGCCGAATACCTTACACGGTTTGGGAGCGGCAAGGCCACCTGATATTCACGGCCGGAAATGAAACGGATTATGATGCGGTGCGGCGGGATCTGAACACGATCGTCAGACAACACAAGTTGAACGTAGTCGAGATTGCGGCCGACCGGCTTTTCCAAGGCATGGACATTTGCCGACGGCTGGACGAGGATGATGGGTTTGAGGTTATCGAGCACGGGCAAGGGTTCGTCTCGATGGCCATGCCGACGAAGGAAACCGAGCGGATGATTCTGGGGCAACGGCTGGGCCATCCCGATCACCCAGTACTTAACTGGATGGTGGCCAATACGACGGTACAAGAGGACGCGGCGGGGAACCGCAAGCCGGATAAGAAGCGGTCGAGTGAAAAGATCGACGGCGTGGTCGCGATGATTATGGGGGTGGGGCGTGCGGTAACAAATGCGGGACCTCCCACATCCGTTTACGCGACCCGGGGGTTGAGAATGTTATGAGCGGGACTAAGAAAGGCCGAGGCCAATGCTGGGCGTGACGCAACTCGACGTGATGATGGCACCGCCACCGATTCAGGCATCGGGCACGGCTCGGCCGTCAAAGTGGCTCGTGGATTGGGTTCGCGGGGACGAGTCCGATTCTGGTATCAACATGAGCACCGATAAGGCTCTAAGCTATGCCCCGGTTCTCCAAGCCATCACCGTATTGGCGGGCGACGTGGCGCAATTGCCGCTCGACCTGCACAAGCGAACGGACGAACGAAACAAGGAAAAGGACCGCGAGCACCCGTCCTTTCGGGTTGCGAGACGGCGGGCTAATCCATTCATGTCGGCGGCGACCTTCCGCGAGACGATGATGGTTTATGTATTGCTTCACGGCAACGGAGTGGCCGAGATTGAGAAGACCACGGGCGGCACGGTAAAAGGCTTGTGGCCACTGATGCCGCACCGTACCTCACGCGAGATCGACGACGCGGGCAATGTCTGGTATGTCACGCGGATCGGAAAAGAACCAGGAGCCCGGCCGGTGCGATTGCGGCCGGAGAAGGTGGTTCACATCAGCAACTTTGGCTCAGACGGCACGTGGGGATATTCAACCCTGGAACTGGCCCGCAACTCATGGGGCCTCGGGCTGGCTGGCGAGAAATACGCGAATCGCTACTTCAAAAATAACGGGATGCCGAGCGGCACGATCAAGCACCCCGGGCACCTTGAGGAAACCGCATATAAGAGATTACGCCGCGACTGGAAGGAAATGCACGAAGGGCTCGACAACGCGGCCCGGGTGGCGATTCTGGAAGAGGGTGCGGAGTATGCCCCGTTGGCCTTCAATCACAAGGACTCTCAATGGTTGGAGTCTCGCCAGTTTCAACGGACTGACGTTGCCTCGTGGTTCAATCTGCCACCACATAAGGTGGGCGATTTGGAACACGCGACCTTTACGAACATCGAGGAACAGAACCGAAGTTATCTCGATATGTCGCTGATGCGGTGGTTGGTCAAGTGGCAGGATGAGTACGACTACAAGCTGCTGAGCGATAAAGAGAAGGAGGCCGATTCGCACTTCTTCGAATTCAACGTGGACGCCTTGTTGCGGGGCGACATCGAGAAACGATACGCGGCTTATGCAATCGGGATTCAGAATCGAATATGGAATCCCAACGAAGTGAGAGCGAAGGAGAACGCCAACACCTACGAGGGCGGCGATGAATACATTGTCCCGCTCAACATGGGAGGCGAAGCCGGACCGAAGCAACCGGAAGGGCCACCGGAGGAAGCCAAGATCAGGGAGCTATTGACCTGCGAGGCGAATCGAGTATGCCACGCGGCCAAGACGGCAAAGAACTTTGTGGGCTGGCTGGATGCCTTCTACGATCGGTGGGTAGAGACGATGGTGGAAGCGTTGCCAGGTATCGACGCGGCGGGACACGTGCCGGTGTTGTGCGATTGGGTTAACCGGCACAAGGAAGAGTGTTTGGAGGCGGCCGGCCGAGTGCCGGAGAAAGAGCAACTATCGGCAAGACTCTCCGCCGTCACGGCCGTTTGGCCATCTCGGGCGGCGAATCTGGCCGAGCAACTGATAGGGGTCAAGACATGAAACGAGCCGAAATAACTTGTCAAGACGGGGAGGCGGAAGTCTACCTATACGACTTGATCGGAGACTACTGGGGCGAAGGCATTTCGGCCCAACAGTTTGCCGACGATCTTGCGGCCTTGACGGACGCTACCCGGATTACGATCCGGATCAACTCGCCCGGCGGAGCGGTCTTCGATGGGATAACGATGTATAACGCGCTTCGACGGCTGACGATTCCCAGCGTAGCTGCCATCGACGGCGTGGCGGCCTCGGCGGCGGCGCTGGTGGCGATGGGTGCCCAACGGGTCACGATGGCCGAGACGGCCAGGCTGATGATCCACGAGGCGATGGGGACCACGCAGGGGCGGGCGTCCGATCATCGGGACATGGCGGCGGTACTGGACGGGATCAACGAGACGCAGATTGGCGTTTTCGCGGACAAGTCGGCCACCAGCCGGGCAAAGGTGGCGGAATGGTTGGCGGCCGAGACCTGGTTTTCGGCCGAGCAGGCTCACGCGGCGGGGTTTTCGGACGCGACGACGGAACCGCTCAGGGTGGCGGCGTGCATCCCGCCGGGCCTATTCGCGGCGACCCCGCCGGAGTTGGTGATGTCGGGGCCGGCGGTCCTTGGGGAGCCCCAGGAGACCGGCGAGGACTGGCGGGCCAAGGCGGCCATGAGGAGACGCGACTTGACATTAGTTGGCCCCTAGAGTAATATACGGGCGTAACGATTCAACAGAGTTTGCTCGCAACTCATAAGCGGCGAGCCCACTCGCAAACCTATCAATATGGTTTGCCAGCGGGCCGCCGCTTTTTTCGTGGCCTTCTGGCTCAGACAGAGGACCACGAACATGACGGTTGACCAGATCAACGAAAAGATTGCCGAGTTGCACGCCAAGGCGACGGCACTCAACAACTTGGCGAAGAAGGAAAAGCGGGACCTGACCGACGAGGAGTCTGCCGAGTTCGACGGCTACATGGCCGAGTGCAAGCGGCTCAAGGAAGTGGAAATCCCCCGGGCTAAGTGGCTGGAGGATGAGGCCAAGCGGCTGTCTGAGAGCACCCGCCAGACGCAATTGCAACCGACGGGGCTGGACGACGGCCAGTTTCCGGCGCCCCGCATTGTCGTCCCGCGAGCGGCGCGATTCTACGAGAATCGGCTGAGGGCATTCCACGGAGAGGGAGCGGTGGAAGCCGCCTACACGGCCGCTCAATTCTATGCGGCGACGCTCTGGCAGAGCCGGAAGGCTCGGGCGTGGTGCGAGAAGCACAACATCCAGGCGGCCCTTTCGACGGACTCGGACGAGAAAGGCGGGGCCGTGGTTCCGCTCGAAATCGAGAAGCGGATCATCGACCTCGCGGAAGAATATGGCACGGCTCGACGCAAGTGCGAGCGGGTGCCGATGGGTTCGGACACCAAGATCTGGCCTCGTGTCACGGGCGGGCTGACCGTCTATTTCCCGGGCGAGAACGGTTCGATCACCGAATCGGAACCGACCTTCGACAATATCACGTTGGTGGCCCGCAAGGCCGCCACGCTGACGCGGGTGTCGTCAGAGTTGGAAGAGGATTCGATGATTGCGATCGGTGACCTGATAACCCGCAAAATCGCCCTCGCGTTTGCGACGAAAGAGGATCAGTGTTGCTTTCTTGGGACCGGGGCCGGGGCAACGTATTGCGGAATCTCCGGACTGATCACCGAGTGTGCCGCGGCTACGGCTACGGTAGTCACGGCGATCACGGCCAACACTGCGTTCTCGACTCTGGATCTGGCCGACTTCGAGTCGATGCTTGGCAAGTTGCCGATGTACCCGGGGATAAATCCGGAGTGGTACATCAGCAAGGCCGGTTGGGCGGCTTCTATGATGAGGCTTGCCGACGCGGCGGGCGGGAACACGGCGGCGATCATCGAAGGCCAACGCCGCGAGATGTTTTTGGGCTACCCGGTCAATCTCGTGCAGTGCATGAACACGACTTTGACGGCTCAAACGTCGGCGGCGGGGATTTGCTACTTCGGGGACCTCGGCATGGCGGCGTCATTTGGGGACCGGCGTGGGATGACCGTGGCCGTCTCGGATCAGCGTTACTTCGAGTACGACCAGATCGGCATTCGAGGGACCGAACGATTTGACATCAACGTCCACGACGTGGGAAACACGAGTGTCGCGGGGGCTATGGTCATGCTCTCGATGCCCTCAAGCTGATCAATCTTACTACAACGATTCTTTTTCAACGGATACGATCTAATGAACTTTGCACAACAAACCAAAGTGCTGAATCTGACGCCCCCGGGCGCGTTGGTCGACAACGCGTCATTAGCCGTGACCGAGCTGGACACGCTGGGCTATGATTACGCCGTGATCGAGTTGATTCTCGGCGCGACGGATATCGCCTGCTCGGCCATGATTTTGACCGATGGCGACACGGCAGGATCGGGGCACGCCAACATTACGGCCTCGAACTTTAACGGCCAACTGGAAGCCGACGGAACTACGGCGGCCTTGCCATCGGCCACCGACGACAACGGTATCTTCCGGTGGGAACTGGACCTCACGAAGCGGAAGCGGTACATCGACGCGACCATCACGGTTGGAGACGGTACGGTCGGCGGTTATTACGTGGTGCGGGCCGAATTGTTCCGCGCCAAAGAAACGCCGTCCAGCATCACCAACCGTGGGTTGTCCGGATTGATCCGTATCTGATCGCGTTACTTTAGCGGGAGTCTGTAATGGGATCTTGTGTGGCGTTGATTCCGGCAAGGGGAGGCAGCAAGGGAATACCGCGCAAAAATCTTCAGAAGATCAAGGGGATACCTTTGGTCGGTTGGTCGATTCGCGCGGCTCTTGCTGCCACTTCGGTGGATCGTGTCTACGTCTCGACCGAGGATGACGAGATCGCGGCGGTTGCGGAGAAATTCGGAGCCACCGTGATCCGCCGTCCCCGGAAACTGGCGGTGGACTCGGCCCCATCGCATCCCGTGATGCAACACGCGATCGAGGTGATGAAGACCACGGACGGTTTCCCGGAGATTCTGGTTTTGCTGGAGTGCACGTCGGTTTTCACCACGGCGGCCGACATCGACGGCGCGGTGGCCAAGTGGCGAGCGGACCCCGAGACCGACATTGTGACGACGGTATGCCGGGATCATAGCTACCTGTTGCGTCCGGTAGAGCACGGCATTGAGTGGGTATCGTTCAACCGGAACGGCGAAGACAGCCGGCGGCAAGACCTGCCCGATATGTTCCGGTTGAATGGTGGCGTGTTTGTCTGTCGAGCGGACGGCATTCCGTTGCACCAGACATCGTACTGGGGCACGATTCGGATTTACGAAATGCCGGCGGAACGCTCGATCGACATTGACGCGCCGTTGGATCTGTACATGGCCCGAGCGTTGGCCGAGTACCAGGATCAATGGATTATAGTCGGTTCGTCAATCTCGGCTCGGGAAGGATTCGCGGCGGCACGGGTAGCGTGCCCCACGGCAATGACGATCACCACGAACCGGGGCCATATTCTATTCGAGGAAGCCAATGACCGGCCGGACGTGTATCACATCCATGACATGGTGGCTTGCAAAATCCATCAAGAGCACTGCCGGGCGTTCAAGGCGAAGGGCTCGCACCTGATTACAATCAATCGGTCGCAACGGGCGTTGAATGATCGGGGGGTCGCGTGGTTTGATGAATTCCTGGAGTTGGCTGGCCAGGATTACCCCGGGAAATTCGTGAAGGGTTGCTATTCGTCGTGCGGCCTGTCCGGCCTGATGTGTTTGCAGTACGCGCTCAATAACGGAGCTCACCACGTTCATCTTGTCGGGATGGAGGGCTACGGGGAAGAGGGCCACTACTTCAACGGCGAGCCCGATATGTCGCTGACGAAGAATCTTCGATTCACGACTACGCTGATTCAACCGTTCGTGCAATCCTGTATCGACGCTTGCCCCGACGTGAAGTTCACCTTTTACGGCAAGCTCAATTACACCGTGTCTGGGCGGAACGTCAACATCATCGAGGACCTATCGTTATGGAACTCCAATTCGAGAAACGCTGGCGAAGTTTCCGCGCCGGCAGCATCGGGGACTTTCCCGACGGGGCTGCAAATGTGCTGATTCGGCGGGGCATCGCAATTGAGCGGCCGCGCACAATATCCAAGCCGTTACGCCGCCGGCGGAAGCCACTGATCGACGACGTGCCGGAGGAGATCGAGACGCCATGAGCGAATCCGTGCAGACTGTCGCCCCGACTGCGAGCCCGGTCACGCTGGGCGACCTCCGCGCCCACTTGCGGATCACCGGGCACGATGAAGACGCCTATTTACAAGCCCTGATAGACATGGCAGTTGATGCGCTTCAGGCCAAGGCGTGGCGGCAGTTCTGCACGGCAACCTATACGATGCAATTCGACGATTGGGCGGACGAACTGCGATTACCTCGGCCGCCGCTGGCCACCGTCACAAGCGTGAAGTATTACGACACCAGCGAAGTACTACAGACGCTCGCCACCAGCGTGTATGAAGTCATCACGGATCAGACGCCGGGTTTGATCCGGCTCAAATACCAGCAGACATGGCCGGCGTTGCGCGGACACCCCGACGACATCCTTATCACGTATACGTGCGGGAGTTCCGCCGCCGCCGTGCCATCCAGAACGAAACAAGCCGTGAAGTTGCTGGCGGCTCACCACTATCAGCAGCGGACGCCGGTTGTGGTGGGGCGGACGGTGGTTGAGATTCCGATGGGGATAATGTGGCTCTTGGATCGGTCGGGGGTGCCGGTGTGATATTCGACGATCCTGGAAAACGCAACCGACTGGCACGCATCGAAAAGCCGACCGAGACGGTGACGGCCGGCAAGACTTCGACGACCTGGGCTACCTATGCACACGCGTGGGTATCAATCGAGCCCTTGACGGGCCGGGAGTACTGGGAAGCCAATCAACAGGCATCGACGATCACGCATCGAATCACGGGCACGTATCAGGACTTCGAGCAGGTGACGGCGGATTTTCGGATCGCGTTGGGAACGCGAACGTTTCAACTCTTGGAAACGCCCCGCAACTTGGAAGAGGCCAACGTGCTGTTCGAGGTGATGGTTGCGGAGGCGAAACGATGATCCGGCAATCGGTTTATCTCTCCGTCTCGGGCGGACTGCAATTGCAGAAGAACCTTGCAGAGTTGCCGGTCAAGGTACAACGGCGAGTGGTGCGATCATCGGTCAACAAGGTGGCCCGGCTGATGGTCAAGGCGGCTAAAAACACAATGGAGACCGAGCGGAAATTGACCGACTCGCCGCAGACATTCGACACCGGGCTCTTGAAGAAGTCGATCGGCTTCCGATCATGGACTTCTAAAACAGGGTCGTGGATCGTAGGGGCGACGATAGGACCTCGCAAGGGATTCGGGACGCTGGTTGTGAGAAACAAGCGGGGAAAGAACGTAGCGCTCACAAAACGGGGCATCGACAAACACGTTGCGGCCGGTGGCGGCACGCGATCGGAATACGCGGACCCGGCCAAGTACGGGCACCTTGTGGAGGGCGGATCGAAACGAGCCCGGCACGGGACCGTGCCCGAGCGGCCGTTTATGGAGCATACGCTGATACGCAGCCATGTACCGATGGGGGCCGAATTGAGGACCGCACTTGCGGCGGGAATTCAACGGGAAGCGATGAAACTCAAAAAGGTGTGACGTGGCAACCCTGGAAACCATCATACAAGCCCGACTTGAGGCGACGACCGCTCTTACCAACGCGGTGAGCACGCGGATATATCGCTATCAACGACCTCGGGCGTCGGCGTTGCCAGCGGTGACATTCCAGCGAATCAATACGCACATCAGCAACTATTCGACAGGGGCACTGACGACCAAGAACGCTACTTTCCAAGTGGACGCATGGGCGGCCGACATGGACACCTGCCGCACTGTGGCCGATGCGGTCACGACTGCATTATCCGGTTGGTCCAGTACGGGAACAACGCCGGCGTTCAAGATGGTGCATCAGGTGAGCGACTATGACCTTTCGACACCCCCGACGGACGGCGATGACGTGATGATGTACCGAATCAGTCAAGATTACCTGCTTTGGTTTGCCTGATGTTTATTCACCTCTACACGCTGAAACGTATCGGCTCGACGGAGCCGTTGGTGTTGCAAGAGGAAGTGATACGGATCGACTTGATCCAACGGATACGGGAAATCGAGTGCCACGGATGGGACGAACCTTGCACGGAACTGCTACTTGAAAACGAAGAAAAGTTGATTTGCCAGGGTACGCTACGGGATATCGTGCAAGCCTTGGACGAGGTGTGTTGATAACGAAACAGCGGTCTAGGATAGCCTCCGAAAGCCCGGTTCCCGCCCGGGTTGACCGCTGATTATGCGGGGGGCATCGACGGGCGATGATGGTATGCCGCGATGGCAGACGACGGGTTCAATGGGGCGACAGTAACTTTTGCGTCGGCTGCCATCGGTAAGCTGCGCAGTATCAACTATTCCGAGACTGCCGCAAAGGCGGACGTGACAAGCTCGGTGAGTACCACCAAAGCGTATGCGGCCGGAATTCCGGACGTGACGCTATCGGTGGAAGTGGTCGGGAGTACCACGCTCGGCTCGGGCGATAAGGGTGCTCTGGCGGTTGCGTGGGGCGACATCGGCGCGGGAACTGACGGCACGATCGCCGCCGCTCAAGTCGTGACCGTGACCACGCAAGGAGCAATGGACGGGGAGGTAACCAGCACGATTGAATTCTGCACGGCGGCCCCCACGGCTTAACCTGAAAGGATGACGACGTGGCATTAACGCGGGAACAATTCGACAGCTTGCGTCCGACGATCAAGGAAATCGAGGTATCCGAACTGGGCGGCACGGCGTGCATTCGTACAATCTCCGCTCGGGCTCGGGACGCCTACGACAACTCGATCAACGACGGCGTGAGGCGGGACTTCGACAACATATCGGCCCGGCTGGTTTGCTTGTGTCTCTGCGACGACTCGGGAAATTTGATGTTTCCCGATCCGGTCGAAGGGGCACGAGTGATTGCGGAGTGGCCTTCCCCGGTGGTGGAGCGGCTGTTCTATGCGTGCCGCGACTTGAACCGGATGGGCCGCGATGCGTTGGAGGAAGCCGCAAAAAACTCCGAGCCGATCCCGGCAGACTCTTCCAGTACCGCCTAGCGGCCCACTTGAAGAAGAGCCGGGCGGAACTGCTCGACAGCATGGACGCGGTCGAGTTGGTGGAGTGGCAATCGTTGTACTCGATCATCGAGCCGATGCCGGAGGATCGAGCGGATTTGCGGATGGGGATTACGGTTGCTCACGGATTGGCGCCGTATTTGAAGAAAGGGGCAGCAATGCCGAGACCTGCGGACTTCATTCCGAAGTTTGACGGCAACCCCAAGCCGGCCCAAACGCCGGAGCAGATGAAAGCGATCTGGGCACAAGCCGTCAAGGGATTCAGCCGAGCGGCGAAAGCGAGGAAGTAATGGCATCCGTCGGCACGCTATCGGTAAACGTCGTGGCACGCGCCGGAATGTTTCGGGCCGGTTTGCAAGGTGCAAGCCGCGATGTGACGATGTTTACCGGCGTGGTCAATAAGTCGATGGGTGTCTTGCGGCCATTCTCTTCGATGTTCGGGATGGGGATCGGCTTCGGGGCGACAGCCGGATTTATTGCGATGGGGCGGGCCGCCAATAGTTTCGCGGGCGAGATGAACAAATCGCTGGCGATCACCAAGGGCGTGAATGCCGAGATGCGGGCCGACATGGAACGAACGGCCCACGAGGTAGCTTACAACACGCAATACGCGGCCAAGGAAGCGGCGCGAGCCTACTTCTATTTAGCATCTGCCGGGATGGATGCCAAGGCGAGTATTGCGGCATTGCAACAGGTCGCATACTTCGGGCAGGCGGGGAACTTCGATCTTGCCACAGCAACCGATCTGGCGACGGATGCTCAAAGCGCCCTGGGCTTACGATCCGCAGACGCGGCGGTCAATCTGAAAAATCTGACTCACGTGACGGACGTACTGACGCGGGCGAATACGTTAGGCAATGCGTCGATTCAGCAATTCTCAGAGTCGCTCACAAACCAGGCCGGCCCGGCGTTCAAGATGTACGGGATCGACATGGAGGCCGGGATTGCGATGCTGGCGGCCTTCGCGGATCAAGGCGTAAAGGGTGCTGAGGCCGGAACTCGGGCAGCTATTGTCTTGCGGGATATGGCTACCAAGTCGCTGGAAAACGCGGAGGCGTTCGAAAAGCTCGGGATCAGTGTGTGGGAATTCGGGGAGATGCGGGACCCGTCGGCCATTTTCAAGGCTATGGAAAAGGCTATGGCCAGCATGTCTGGGCAGGAAAAGCAATCGGCTCTAATGCGGGCTGGCTTTACGACGAAGACCGTATCTGCGACTCAGTCGCTCCTTAGTTATGGACAATTCATGCAGGACGCAGAGGAAAAGACACGGCAGGCCGGAATCACGGCGAAGAACGTAGCCGAGAAAAACTTGACGCCGCTCGACAAATCGTGGAATCGCATATCTGCGTCACTGGGCTTTGCGTCAGCCGAGGTATTCCCCCCAATCTTGTCTCAGTTCTCGACACTGATTGATAAGCTAGGCGGGGCGTCAGACGGCTTCGACAAGCTGGCGGCCTCGCAGAGTCGATGGAACGAGCTAGGAAAAGACACCGCATGGTGGGTGCAATCGTTTAGCGACTTGGCAACCGTGGCTGATGCTCCGGCAAAGTATATCCGGGGGACGTTGGATTATCTCTGGGAGAATCTCAAGGCTGCCATGTTCAGCGATGAAGCTACGGGAATGGAGGTGGTCGCTCGTGAAAACGCTAAGTTCGTAAAAGATACTTTGGGCTGGTATGACAAGTTAATAGGAAAGATCCATCTAGTTGAAGGCATCAGCCAAGAGCAGTGGCGGAAACAACGAAATCCATCGGGAATGGATCAAGGTGTACCAACGGGAATATGGAAAGCTCAGCGTGAATTGGCAAAGCAACGCAAGGCTGGAGTGGAAGAGTTTACCGACAAACTGCCGGCCAACATCACTCTGGGAACGCGAAACCTCGCCGGGATGCCGCAATGGGTAGGAGCATTAAAAATGGGCCTCGACAATATCGCGGATACGGTCGGAAAAAAGATTCCGCTTTCGTGGACAAAAGCGACGGAGGCCGAGCAACGATGGTTTTCCGAGACGCGGACACCGTTAGAGAAGTATCAGCTCGGTTTGGAATCCCTGGCCGAGATGCTTGATATATTGGGCGAATCGTTTGAGGATACTGCAAAGCGGGCGGCATTGCTTCTTTCTAAGGATTTTGCGGGGGCTTTGGACAGACCACAAACGCAGGAACCGACGTTTGCTCCTGCGATGAGACAAGGCAGCCTCGAAGCGTATCAGACATTCATTCGCAACGCCTACCCCGTGCAGATGGAAGAACCACTGAAAGAGACGGCCGAGGGCGTCAAGAAAATGGCCGCGCTTTTCCCGCGACTCTTACAAGACGCGGACGAGATCACACGTAAGATTACCAAGCCCGGCACGGTGGAGACCCGATAATGGCCGTTGTATCAGTCGTGCCGAAATATGCGGGGCTCTCGGGCAAGGGGTCGCTTGATGGTGTCCGCGAATATACCAAGGTGTACACCGTCACCACCGACAGCCCAAGCGACGGCGTGATGGCCGTGGGAAACGCCCTTGGGATTCCACGTAAATGGGAGGTGTACTACTGGTCTGGAGAGGTTGACGCGGGTGCGTTGTGCTGGGATGTTTCCCCAAGACCAGACCCCGACAACCAGTTGATATGGGAGGTAACTTGCCAGTATTCTACCGACATGCGGGGAGGCGAAGGCGGGCCGTTGGCCGGCGATCCGGCAAGAGATGTAGATAATCCGTTACTGATTCCTCCGGAGGTGACGTGGGATTCATGGTCGGAAATGAAGGTGGTTCATAAGGACCGCAACGGCGTCTCTATTCTCAACGCGGCCGGGCTACCATTCGACCCGCCGTTGCAACGCCGATACACCGGCCATCAAGTGACGGTGGTGCGAAACGAAGCGGCCTTTCCGACGTTGCTTGCTCAGCAGTACGAGGACACGGTCAACTCTGATGCGTTTTACGGATGGGCACCTGAGCAAGCCCGCTTAGAATCACTCACCGCGAATTCGCAATACACACATAATTTGCCCTATTGGACGGTGCGTTATGTGATTCAATTCAAGACACCAGACTGGTCAGAACGGATTCCCGACGCTGGCACGCGGTACTTCAAGCTGGATGCACTTGCGGGAAAGCTGTATGTCAATTCTGACGGCACGAAAAAGCTATTCACGACCGAGGATGACGGAGTCTACAGTACCAACGTCGTGTACTTGAAGTGGGACGGGACGCGGATGTCACAAGACGATGTGATAGCTGGGAATATCCGC
>DATKZH010000431.1:0-28951 GCA_035528065.1 Thermoguttaceae bacterium
CAGGGCCAGCGCACACTAAGTTCCTTTTCCGGTAAGGATTTGCATCAGGAAATCGACACTCCAGCCCGCCATGCGACGCTTCATGATGTTGCTTTGCTTGCCTGGATGTTGCTTGATCAGGCTCAGTGTCATGCGACGCAGCCAGGACAGGTTTTCGGCGAACGTGCGGTTGCGGACCCTGCTTTCATCTTCGCGATAGGTCATGTCGAGACACCAGTGCAGTGAGTTCTCGATTGCCCAATGCTTCCGTACGGCATTTGCGAATCGCCTGCCATTGCGGCGCAGGCTGCTCACGTAGTAACGTATGTCCGACTTCTCGACGCCGTTCTCCTCGTAGGTGCGAACGGCTGCTCCGATGGTTTTAAGGCCTTTCCACTCTGCCCGTCCGTGAAGGTATGTCGGGACGGTAATCTGATAGTACCTGCGCGACTCCAGTCGGCCATGCCCTTGCTCCACCTCGACGTGACGGCTGACCGGACAATTCGCGAAGTCGTCGTTCATGTGACAACCCAGCAGAAGACGCACGTCGTCGAAAAGCTTGCCATGATTGGCCTTGAGTGCCAGGACGTAGTCGCCCTTCCCTTGGACGATTTGTGCGGCGATGTTCTTCTGACATCCCGCGGCGTCGATCGTCACGATAGCGTCCTCAAGATCGATACCAGCCAGCAATTGTGGGATGGCGGTGATCTCGTTGGATTTCTCCTCGGTGGCCACCTGCCCCAACGTGATGCCGCGGTCCGATGCCCAGGCGCTCACGATGTGCACCGGTCCCAAGCCGTTCTTCTTGTCGTGAGATCTACGCAGCGTCTTGCCGTCGATGGCGATGTGCGTCTTGTCCCCAGGCTCCTGCTCGACGGGCACGTTCAACGATTCCAGCCACTGCAGAAAGCATCGCTGGAACGCAGCAGGATGGAGCAGTCCCAAGACTCGCCGAAACGTGTCCTTGCCGGGTATCCCGTTGGGCAATTTCAGGTGCTTCCTCAGCCAAGCCTCGTTCAGCTTCGCCCAGTTCGCAATCGCCGTGGGACCATCGGCATGGGCAATCACCGCGCAGACTGCAATCACGATCACATCTCCCAGGCGATGAAGCCGATTGACCTTCGACCTCGGGTCCGGCAGATCATCGAAGAACCGTAGGAGGTTAACCGCATCCTGATCACCGATCGTCAGCATGGAGAATCCTTTCGTGTGGAGGCATGTTACACGAAAGATCCTCCCACAAAACCCCTTACCGCGCTAGCCCATCTTACCCAGAGTGCGCGCTGGCCCTGATACAAACGCCATCCCGGGCCTCCTTGCCATAACAGGAATCGTCTAGTTCGCATAACACCTGCATCGCGTATACTACCACAACGTCCCACAATCTCCGACAGCTATTCTTTCGCCGGTCCTTCGCGGCGAGTGACGAGTTGTCTCGAGGATTTGCTTGATTTCATCATTGCTCCTAGGTCGCGGGGGTCTTCGGTCAATCTTGCGGTCATGCCGCGTAGCCTACGAGCAGTTCGATCTCCAGCAAATTGATCTCCGTCGCCGGTTCGGGCCTCCCGCCCCGAGAAACGTGCGACGTGTGAGCTGATTGAACATGGCGTTCTCCAAACCACGGTCTCGTGGCCGGACCACCCCTTCACTCTCAAAGCATTTTGGCCAGAGGCATCGCTTTCCATTTGCCCGGCTTGCCTGATCTCCCTCAGCCTCTCAGATCTCGTTCAACAGCGCCTTCAATTTCAACGCCGGCAGCCCCCGCTCCCACTCGCCAATGGTCCTGGCCGCGTTGGCCTCAGCCATGATCGCCCCGGCGGAACCGGAATGCACCAGCTTGAATTGAGCCGCCAACTCCCGGCCCCAGCGCTCATATTGGGCGGCAGCTTCCTTGTCTTCCGGCACAGACGCCAGCACCTGCTGGATTTCCGCCTGCTTCTGCGGCAGCGGCCAGTGGGCGAGGCTGGGGTCGGTGAACGCAAACGGCGTCAACTCCTCTAACAGCGTTTCTGCCCGCCCGCGCAGATCGGCCTTCGCCGCGTCGTTCTTCTTGCCGGCATAGTCGAAGAAGACGAACCGGAAATCACGCAGCGCGGGCTTGAGGTCAAGCACCGTCTCGATGCCGTAGCTGCCGACGGTGAAACGCGCTTTCTCGGTCTGGCCGGGGACCCACAGCATCGCGCACGGCCCGACGCCGCGGCGGGTGGGACCGATGTAGCCCGCGTCATAGATACTGTCGTAGTAGAGTGTCCACCACTCGTTGGCGACGTCCAGTTCGGCGCGCTCGCCCTGTTCGAGACCCCGCGCGGGAGTCAGCACGTGGCGGTCCGCGTCGCTGACAAACGCCGAAGGATAGCAGCGCACCGCGACCCGTACGGACTTGATTTCCACCTTCGGCTCCCAAAGCGCCTGCGCGTACAGGCAATCGCCGCCGGCCTTGGCGACGAAGCGCACGCGGACCACGGCCTGCGAAGTATCAAAGACGAAGTCGGCGGTGCCGCGGCTTCCGGAACTGCGCCCGGTCAGCGAATGGATCAGCACGCCGCCGATGCTCTGCCCGTTGAGCCATAGGTCGAAGAACCCGCCCGCGTACCAGTTTTGATCCGACGGCCGGGGCATGCCGATGTAGCCCTCGCCCGGGATGGCCGCCTGCGGGTTGTTCGGGTCCCGGGCGACGACGTACCGCAGGGCGTACGTCTGCGCTGCGGTGTCGATCACGATCGTCTGCCGATGGCCTTGCAGGCCGACGGTGTGCGGGGGCGCTCCGGGGCCAATCGTCACGGTTTGCACGCCTGAGTCGGTGACCAGTACCTGCGGCGGCTCTTGCGGCGGCTCCTGAGCCGGCGACGGATTGGACGGGATCAGAGCCAGACAGGACGCTACGGCCAAGTGAAACCTCTTCATCTGCATTCTCCCTGCAACTACTGGACCGTAAACTGTGCCGTCGCCGACGTCCCCGTGTACAATTCGGTCGCGTTGACAGTCCATGTGCCCTCGGGATCGTTGTATGCCACCGGCACGTCCACCACAACGCCCTGCTTGTCCGTCACCACGACCGTGTCCGCCCAATCCGCCGGACTGCCGTCGGGCAGCTTCACCTGCACCTTGACGGCCTGCCGGCCTACGGGCATGGTGGAGGTTAACGTGATCCGCTGCACGCTTCCGGGCGGCACCGTCGGCGCCGCCTTCAACTCCACCGCTTCGAGCGGCTGCGGTGAGAGCGCGTAGAACAGGGCCCGACAGGGCGTGACCGTCAGGCTTACGGCCTGCTGCTTGCCGAGGTCCTTGTGGGCCTTGAGGTCGTACACGTGCAACGGTTGCTGCAGCTCCAGCTTCGCCGCCTCGGGCCGGCCGTGATGGCGGAACACCGAGACGATCTGCACCGGCCCGTTCATCCAGCGCGTGATCTCCACGTTGCGCAGTCGCCGGCCTTCGCCGTCGGTCAGCCGCAGGGGCGGCGTGACCGAGCCGCGGGCCAGCAGCGCCTGCTGGAGCGCCGCGGCTGCCTCGCTTGTGGCCTCGGCACTGAGCGCCGGATAGGTCGCCATGGCCATGTTCAGCAGCACCGCCTGGCCCTGGCCGAAGGCGTTGACGAGAAACAGGGGCCTTTCGCCGGCCTGTCCCCAAGGCTGGGCTCCCGCCCCGGCAACGTCCGGGTCCACCCCAATCTTCGGCAAGCCCAGCGACGGCGTTTCCGGGGGCTGCGGCCCCGGCAGACGCACCTGGCCGTCCACGGTCTGTGCCCCGGCAACGCCCGTCCGCCTCACTCCGAACACGTCGTCCAACTGACCCGCAACGAGCGGCTTGACATGGCCGTCGCAGATCGCCGGGCGCACGTCCGCGATCAGCAGGCCGCCGTCGCGCACAAACTGCCGGAACATCTCGGCCTCGTGCGCACTCATCGCCTGAGTCATCGGCAGGATGATGACCTTGAACTTGCTCAGGTCCACCTCACGCAGCCGCATCTGCCGGTCGGTGAAGTACTGGAAGTTAAACCCCAGGTCGCGCAAGGCATTGTGAAAGGCGGCATGATTGCTCTCGTAGCTGCCGAACGTGGGCGAAGCCTGCACCTTCGCAGCGTAGGCCGAAGGCAGCGAGTAGAGGATGCCGATTCCGTCGGTTTGCACGTCGGAGGAGAGGAGCAGAGCGCCCAAGCCGTCGCGCACGATCTGCGTGTCTCGCAGGATCTCCTTGACCGCGGGATACGGGTCGAGGGTGGGCGCGAGCCAGCCGTGGAAGCGGCCCAGGGCATCCCATCGCCACCACCAGACCGCATCGCAGCCGCGCGTGATCATGCGCCAGTACCTCTCGAGCAGCGAGTCGGCGTCTTTGGTGTAGCCCATCCAGTTGGAGCGAGGGAAGTCGCGCGGGGCAATCGATCGCAACACCTCGTCGGCCGTACCCGGATACGGCGACCAGAAACTGTTGTAGCGCACGAAGCCGTCCAGATCGTCGGCGGCCGCGAACCTCCCGGCGCCCTCAAAGCCGCAGCGGCTCTGCGGGTCCATGCGGCGGAAGCCCTTGCCGAAGCGCTCGCACAGCTTGGAAAAGTTGTACGACTGAAAGGTCTGGCGGTCGAACCAGCGGGGGAAGTTGCCGGCCCGCAGCGCCTCGGCCTCGTCGTTGTCATCGGGCTTGCTCAGTTGCACGTCGCCGAAGCTCGCGTAGTTGCTGCCCCAGGAGGCATTCAGTGCCGCAACGCCCCCGTACTGCTCCTCGAGGTACTTGCGGTAGGCCTTCAAGCAGTGGGGACTCAGGCACGAGCCGCGCACCACGATCTCATCGCCCAGCGAGTAGGCGAACGCACCGTGCCGGCGCGTGGGGACGTGCTTGTCGACGATTTGGTCGACGTGCGCCTGGATCTTGTCCTCGTCAGCCCAGCACACCGGCTCACAGGAGGCGCCGATGTGGGTCGTGTACGGAATCCAGGCGACGTCGGAGGCGGCGACCCACGGCTCCGGACTGCCGCCGCGCAGGTGCACGGTCACGCCGGTGCCGGCCAGCGCCTGTTCGGCCCAGGGCGCGAGATTGCCGCCGGGCGTGTCCCACATGACGAAGTTGAACCGGCCGCGATGGCGCTTGACCACGCGGGCGAACTGCCAGGCCGAGGCGACCTCGTTGGTCCCATCCATCAGCGTGGCGCGGACTTCGAGCAGCATGGGGAACCAGGGCTGCATGGTGAAGCGGAAAGCTCGCTCGACCGTTGCGGCGTCGGCAATCTGCCGCGCGATTTCGCGGCCCCTCCGGTCGATGAGACGAATGACCAAACGCTGGTCGGCGTGGCCCTCTCCCGCAAGTTGCACCTTGCCCGACAGCCTCTGGCCGACCTCCGCCCAGTCCTGGTCGAGTGCAAGCTGAACGTTTTGCTCCTGACAGAGAACGGCAAGCGGGGTGCTGGTGAAGCCCGCCACTCGGTCGCCGTCACGTGCCACGACGTCGAGATGGTATTTGCCGGCGCGGACCAGCGGAACACTCAGGTCGAGACTGCCCTCCGGCTTGTCCAGGGCCTGGTTGGCTGTCACGATGATTTCACCATCGTCACGACGGAGCGTGACGTCGGCAACGACGGGGCGGGTCGCTCCCTCCCACTTGAGCGCGGCCGCCGCGGCCGGCAGCGTCGCCCTCGCCAGTTCCTTGCCCTTCGGCTGAAGCGTCAGGCTCAGCTTCGGCTCTTTGCCTGCCGCCCACAGGATCGCCTTCCCTAGCCGCATGGCCCACTCGTCATACTCCACTTCCCAGCCGGGCCGATAGTCGATCGTCGGGCGCTTAGGCAGCCTCAGACCCCGGCCCTGGATGATGGCGAAGGCCGTCGCGCCGTCCACGTCGTCGAGAAACCCGGGCAGTTCTTTGAACTGGTTCTTGTCCTTGAGCACACGCTTGTCCTCGGTGCCGATCAGCACCAACCCGGCGCCGTCGGTGATCGCCTTGATGATGGGGTACTGCTGCTCGATCGGCACCTTGTCCAGCGAGACGTCCATGAACACTAAGGCATCCCACTTCTGGGTGAGCAACCGCGTCATCCGTTGGATGCCGCGCTCCCCTCCGTGCCAATGCTCCTGGGAGCTGTCTATGATGCGCGCCCAGAAGACCATCTGCGGCTCGACGTCGAACCGCTGCTTCAGCTCGATGACCTCGCGCGGGTTCGTGCCGCGGCCGTTCAGGAAGAACAACACCCGAGTCTTTCCGAGCGCGTAGGGTGTGGCCCAGGCCGTGTGGGGCGTGACGAACTCGGAGTGGACGTTGTGGTCCACCTCGAGTTCGGCCATGTCCTGGGCCAGACAGCTCCCGCCAACGAGCATGAGACCCAGCAGCAGTACGCAGTAGCGCATCTTGACGACTCCTTTCCGCACCTAGTCTTTTGCGGTACCGGGATCAAAGAAGTCCGCCCGGGACGCCGGTTCGGGTCTCTGCGCCACGGGCAGCTTCATCTCGTGAACGGATTTCCCGGCAAACAGGTAAAGCCGGTCCCCTTCGCGCCACGCGCTGATCGCCCCATCGGACCCTCGCCAATTCACGTGTCCTCGCGGGTCGCGCGTGACGGTCTTGAAATCGGTGGTGCAGCCATAGATGAGCCTCGTGTCGCCGTCGAAATGGACGCTCTCCTGCCAGGCGACGAGGTACGCATCGACGCCCGATTCGTTCTTGCCGAGATAGCCGATGAACCCGGGGCGATAGACGCCGTTTCTGCCGCCGCCGCCAACGTCCTGGTGGATGATCGGGTTCTCGTCGAAGTAGTCCCAGCTTCGGCCGTCGGCGGAGGTGGCGAATCCGAGTGAGGGGGGTTGGCCGTTGTTCGGTGTGCCGCGAATGAAAGCCAACCAGCGCCCGTCGGGTAGCCGGTGGACGCTGTTGTAGGACGATGCCTCGGTGGCCCACAGCTCGGTGGTCGTGGGCAGCACCGGGCGATAGGGCGGCGGCGCGCCACCGGCGGCGGCGCGCCAAATCGTCCAGTCGTGGGAGGCCAGATCGGGCGTGGTGGCCATCCCGGTCACCTGGTAATTCGTGGTCGCACCGTGGGCGTGGTTGAAGAAGTGGAAGTACATCAACCACCGTTGCTCTTCCTCGCTCCAGACGACGCACGGGCTGGACGTGTGGTCCGGGTCATCCGGATTGGCGCTGCCGGCATGAAAGGCGGGCACGACAAGGTTGTCGGATCGGCCCGGCACATTGACGTTCTTCGAATACGGGCCGGTGATGGAATCGGCGACGGCAACCCCGATCCCCGACCGCGGATCGTGATGGGCGTAGAACATGTAGTACTTGCCGTCCGTATTGGGTCCGCGATCGTTCTTGACCACGGAGGGGAACCCGACCGTATCGCGGCCGCCGTTGGGCCAGTTCGGATTCTTCCACGTCGAACGCTCCCAGTCCTCGGTCTGCCGGAGAATCTGTCCGGTCGAAACGACATCGAGCGGAAGCGGGCCGTCCAGATCGCTCAGGTCCACCACTTGCAGGTTGTTGTTGAGGCCCCGGGGAGTATCCGCGAGGGAGGTCAGTGCCTCCAGCGCGATCGACAGCAGGAACACGATCGACAGGCGGCTGTACAACATGAACATCCCTTGTAGGGGCGGCCGAAAAACAACTTTCCGACTTCAGTAGCTGGCACACGCCGTGTGCCGTAACCAGCGGACGGCACACGGCGTGTGCCTGCTACTCCACAAAGGCCTCGCGCCGGCGGGTGCGGAAAACGCTTACGGGCGAAGCGTCCCCAGGCAACCGCCTCGACGTCGAATGCTACGATGCAAGGTCTCGGACCGCACTCGGACTCCTTCGCCCCACCGGCGAAAGATGACTCTATGTGTACCACACATTCAGACACTTTGGTAGAAGCCCGGGCTCCTCCGGCAGGGGATCGCTGCCACGGCCTGCACTTGCCTGATTGCCGCTGCGGCCTCCGCTATCCCGACCAGTGCTGATGCATTCCCGCTGAGGGAGCCTTCTCCAGGAGACTACTCGACTGGCTCTCCGGACGGCCGGGCAAGGACAGGTTCGCCGGGATGATGACGGAGGCCCTGCGCCGGGCCGGGAAAAACCGCACCTTCACCTACGACCGCGAGCAGTTCTGCCTCAGACTGGAAGGCGAGAAAAGCGCAATCAGCAACCTGATCAACCCGTACCAGGAATACCGCGCAACAATCGAGTTCAGCCGCGTACACCCCATCGCACACACGGCTCGAATCATCATACCGCGTTTCCATCTTGACCGCACGTTGAGCAATCACCGGAGCAGCACGGCGGCTGCAACGACCTTGTTGGACGACGTTGCTATGGCAGCGCGCGAATTACCTTCAAGATGGGGGCTATAAGAAACTGCTTCACGAGGCGCTTGATTTTGGGCCGATTCCGAATGCGATCTGCGAGATATGGCGATACTCGATAATAGAGGCGCACCAACAGTGAGCCTACGCGTGAGCGCAGAAGATAGTCATCCCTAAAACGCCTCAGTTCGACCAGCTCACGACACTGTGGAGAACCGTAGCACGCGGTCGCAATGAAACAGCCGTTAGCGTCACCTTGTCCCGCTTGCGCTTTCGCGTGGCTCAGCGCGTCTGACACACCTTCGAGGTGTGGATTCAATTCAAGAGCCTTTTCCAGCCACGGGATTGCCTCTTTCGGCCGCCCAGACTTCAAGAATACGCCACCCATGTTTCCGTGGGCAGTCGCATTCGTGGGGTTGATCTCAATGGCTTTTTTCAGTTCGGCCTCGGCTTCACCGTACCGGCCTTGCATCGCGAGTTCAGCGCCGCGGTCAACGTGCTCCTTTGCCTCGGCCTGCTTGCCCATGGCGTCGATGAATGATCCGACGTCGTTGCCAGATGCCATAAACGCTTCCCCGCCACAATGGGGGCATGTATGCCGCAATCCTTGGACGTCCTTCCCGCAGGTCAGGCATTTCTTGATGCCGCTCTCCTCCCCGTGGTCCGTTGAACCACGGGGGTCCACGGTGTCGGGTTCCACTGCTGACGGCTCCGTCTCCTCCGCGCGCTCCATTGAACCCCCGCATTCAACGAATGCGCTTTCGAGCGACTTGACGAATTCCAGACAACGCTCAGAGGCAATCGTGCGCCACGATGTAATCAGAACCGCGGTTGCGTCCGAGAGTTCGAGCGCGAATTCGGGCTCTTCGGCGCCGTACTCATCAAATGAGGTGTGCATCTTCGCCAAGAGGCGGCTCGGCCACGCGTTGGCTTCCTCGCGCGCAATACGGCTCCCCTCCGAGCCCGGAACATAGTGGGTGAACAGGAGCGTACAAGGTCCGAGCCTTCCGGCGGGGAGGCTCAGGTCCGAAGTCGATTTGGAGGTTACAAGAACGGCGCGCGCCTTGGTCGCTGACTCTTCCGCCGCGCGAGTCGCTTGGGGATTGGTGCCGGGGCCAAAAAGAATGACGCAAGGTTCTTCGTTCATGACGTGCTTCCCTCGGTTACTTAAGTTGCCGAACGTGGCGATAAGTTGCGGGCAACAGCCGGGCCGCGCACCTGTTGCGCGTCAACTTGACTGCATTGTTAGAGCCGGTGCCTCGCGTTGCGGTCAGGTGAACTCCCGGACTGCTTTATCCTGTCGGCAATGGCCAAGACCAATCGACGTACCGGAGAGCGCAAGAGCGGGGAACGCTGTAGGATCATCGCGGCAAAAGGACCGACGAGATAGTAGGCCCTACAGAGGAAACGGCCGGTCGGGCTGCCCAGCAGATGTTGGTCGCGGAAGTCCCTGAGCGCTTGTAGGTCCTGTCCCTCACAGCCGACGGCAGTTGCGATGAAGCAGGCCTGCTGTTGTGATGGGCGTATAGGGGCCGCCAATACGAACACCTGTTTTGACTCTCCGGCCGGGGGAGAAAAGGCAGTGATCAACGCGGCGTAGTCTGGGCCGGACCCCTGCATCAGGATGACTTGTTGCGGTTGGAGACAAGCCGAATGCCCTTGGTCCACGGTCCGTTCAACGACACTCATGACCTTCTCGTCAAAATCGCCCCCAGCAGCGACGACGACATACTCCGTGGTGACCCGGTCTTAGATGCCTTTGGAGGAGAGCTCCCTATGCATGTCAGGATTGCTGGCACCGAAGACCGTCCAGACGTAATCCTTTCGTCCCGTGGATGGCTCTGGCTCCCCGCCTCTGACCACGGCGACGACCTTCTTGATCGAGGCGGGCGACACGCGACACTCTTGTTGGCCGTTTGGCATGGCTGTCCTCCCCTTCTCCTTGCTCTGACAATGATTATGCAGCCTGGACAAAATGGGAAACGCAGGCTGTTCCGATCTGTATAAGGAGTTCCCGCGTCTTCTTGGTCCGTTCGTCTAAAGGCGTTCATGTCAATCCCTCGCTTCGCGAAGCTGGTCCAGGAGCTTCGGTTCCCGATTCCCCGGAGAAGGAGCCTCGACGCGCCTAATCGCAATGGTCGCAAGCGGTTGCGATTCGGAGGGTTCCACGGCTCAGCCCCGTCTGCCGGCGTTCAGGCAGCGCGACCCCCATTGGTACTGGCTGCCGCGTTCGACGATAATGTCCTTTCGGTATGACGTCAAGCAGGCTCTGCGTACTGCCACGTGTCCCGAGGGGCGAACACAGAGTGCGAACCGATCGATCGCGATACATCCGCTACCACGAGGTCGCCGAGTCAAGGCGGACAACCGAACGAGGTGAGGTAGCATGATCAAAGTCACCTTGCCGGCAACGATGCTGGCCGCTGCGTTGACTGGGCCCCTCTGTCTTGCGTCCGACCAAGCCGGCCGTCCGCGGATGTGCTTTGCCGACGCCGTGTCGGGGCGGCCGTACTCCAAGGACCCGGCCGTGGTGAAGCTGGGCGGCCGGTACTGGCTCTACTATTCCCTGCCGCCGTATGAAGGCAAGCCGACCCGCGGCTGGAGCATCGGCGTCGCTGCGAGCGACAATCTGGTCGACTGGTCCAAGGTCGGTGAGCTTCGCAGCACGGGCGATGCCGAGCGCAATGGTTTCTGTGCCCCCGGAGCCATCGTCCTTGGCGGCCGTGTGCATCTGTTTTACCAGACGTACGGGAACGCGCGTCGGGACGCGATCTGCCATGCCTGGTCGGAGGACGGCATCCACTTCACACGCAATCCCACGAATCCGATCTTCCGTCCAACCGGAGCTTGGAACTGCGGCCGGGCGATCGACGCGGACGTGATTGAACACGGCGGCCGCCTGCTGTTGTACTGGGCCACGCGCGACCCGGACTTCAAGATCCAGATGCAGGGCGTGGCGGCAGCGCCTCTGGAGAGCGACTTCGGTCGGGATAAGTGGAGGCAACTCAATCTCGACGGCCCGATCCTCACACCTGAGCTACCATGGGAGGGCCGCTGCATCGAAGCGGCGGCCATGGCAAGACACGGCGGGCGCCTCTACATGTTTTATGCCGGAAGCTACAACAACCAGCCCCAGCAGGTCGGCGTGGCCGTCAGTGACGACGGCGTCCACTTCGCCCGGCTGTTCGACGAGCCCTTCCTCCCCAACGGGTCGCCGGGGTCCTGGAACTCCAGCGAGTCGGGCCATCCGTTCCTTTTCCAGGACGACGACGGCCAAGACTACCTGTTCTACCAGGGCAACCACGACAAGGGGCGCACGTGGTATCTCTCGGTGATGCCGATCGACTGGAAGGACGGCAAGCCCGTGCTGGCACCGAACAAGCTGCCATCACGGTGAGCAGTCACCTTGCCGCGAACTTCGCTTACGTGGCCTGGGGGGGAAGCGCGCTGGCGCAGGCTAGGAGGGCGATGGGAAGGAGCGCACGATAGTCTGCCGCGAAACGAGTAGTCCGCCGGGAGGAAGGACACGATCATGCGATACCACAGTCCGATTCTTCGAGTTTCGGTCAGCGTCCCGTTGTGCTTCTCCTCGATGGCCGCGGCGTCGACCGATCTCCATCCTTGGGAGGTTTTGCAGTGGGCTTCGTGAGGAAACCGGCTCTTCATCCCACTTGGCCACCGCTACAGAATGATCGCCCCTTGCTCCGCCAACAGCGCGCAGAGCTTCGCCGGAGGCACTTTGGCGACGCCCAGGCCGTCGCGCAGGGCCAAGTACGCCGCGGTGCGTCAGCCGGTCCAGGCTGGCATCGCGGGCCATTGTAGCATGACGGCCCCGCGTGACTAAGGGGCGGCCGATAAGCAACTTCCCGGCTTCGGACGGGGACCGTCCCATTTGCCCTGCGGGAAAATCGGGACAGTCCCCCACTTATTCCTCAGCCCTCCCTCACGCGTGGGCTCTGTCAGCAAAGGGTGGTTGGATGACACGGGCTGAACGCAGCGACGATAGCCTGGCAGCGTCCCTCAAGGACGTGCCGTTCCTGGGATTCACCTGTTAGGGATCGCGGAAAAAACAACTGTCGCGATATGGCCGTGGGGCACGTTTCCAACGTGCCAGGCACGACGGAATCGTGCCCCACTTGTTGTTTTTGCGATCCTAGGCCCGTGGGACAGGTGTCGGATCACCCGTCGACAGCTACTCTGACAACGGCTTTGTGAATTCCACCCCGAGTTGTGAGGGGACATGCGCGTCTTCGGGGTAGAAGACTGCCAATGTGCCAGGAGAAACCGCCGCCGGTCGGAGGACCGTTGTCAAGTCGGCTCCAGCACCACTTGCACCACTCCCCGTGCCAGCACGAGGCGGTACCCGCCCTCGACCGCCGTCAGCGTGACGCCCGCCTGTCCTGGCGCCGGCTTCCACTGGCCTGCGGTCCGCAACGTGACCTCTCCGCCATCCTCAGAAGCGTAGGGCAGGTGAACCGCCAGGCGGCCGGCTTCCACGCGCACGCTCGCGGCCTGCGGCGCCGATATCCCCCACTCACCATCGCGAACCTCGCCGGCAGCGCCGGTCGCCAGGACCTCGACACCGGCGCGGTCCTGCACGGAGCCCGCCGCGCCCCGGAAGTAGACCTCTCCGACGGTTACCTCCGTTTCCTTTCCCGGCAGGAAGCAGTGGTCGATGCCGAACTCGCCCGTGATTCGGATGACCGTGCCTTCGCCCAGGGTGGTGAACTCCGGGGCCGCCTCTTCCCGGAAGCGTGGGAACATGACGACGAAGTAGTCACCGTTGCCGTCCAGCCGTAGCTGGAGCAAGTCGCGATAGTCTTCGCCCGCGACGCTGTAGTCCACGTACCGCTGGCCCCAACGCATGGTCCAGCGCTCCGTGTCCGGCGGGGCGGCAATGTAATACTCGACGTCCACGTTGAAACGGCCCACGGCGGTGAAGCGATCTCCTTCGAGCGGATGCGCCTCGACCGCCGCTTGTCCGGGCTTGTCGGCCAGGAAAGCCTCGAGGTCCTGCACCTGCTCGGGCGTCCCGATTTTCTCCGAAACGGTCCACATCTGCCAGAGCGAGGGCTTGCCGCCGCCGGCCGAATCCCGCAGCACCAGGTAGTTGGGGCCGTCGGGATCGTCGTCTTGGACGTAGAGCATGCGGCGGCACCATGACCACGGGAACCCGGCCGTCCCGTGCACGGGTGGCCAAGACTCGGGTTTCTCCGGCGTACCGTAGCTTCCGCCTTTCCATCCCTTGAGCAGGTAGCTCGCCGAGAAGTAGTCCTGGCGCGGCAGCGCACTGAACGGGCCCATGCTCACGTCCGTCGTGCAGCCGAAGCGAGACTCGTCCCACGGCTCGCCCTCGCTCCAGGAAAGCGCCGGTATCACCCGCGACATCAGCAGTTGATGCCGCTCCTTGTATCCACCCGGGAACGAACCGGCAACGGGAACGCCCCGCGCAAACCAGAGCGCGAGACATCCGAACTCCGACGGGCGCACTCCGGCGCCGGTGTTGGCATGCACGATCAGGTAGTTCTCATGCTCATCCCCGACGCCATTACGGCAAAGCGGCCCCACTTGGGGGAAGAGCTTCGACGTCCAATCGGGCACGGCCATGGGCAGGGACGGATCCGTGTAGACCGACTCGAAGCCGCCGAAATGATTGGCCGTGTTCGTCGTATGATCGCTCCCGGCCCAGGCCCACTGCATCTGTTGGGAGTACTGCGGATCGGTGTCCACGGTCGCCTTGGCCATCAGCCCGAACAGGCCCCAGGGCACGCCCCCCGTGGCTCGGCCGATGGGCGGAGTCGCTCGCCGCTTTCCGCGTCCCTCCATGGGGTCCCGCGGCGTATAGATTTGAGCCAGCCACATCGCCCACTTCTTGAGGTTCTCATTCAGGAACAGATCCCCGAAGCCCGCCCGCTTCACCGCCACCGCGAACGACGTCATGGCAAAGGCACTCACCTGCGAATAGTGGGCACTCTCGTACCACTCGCCTTCCGGGCCCACCTCGCTGAGCCAGATCTCGGCTCGGCTCAGTCCGGGCGCCACCCACTCGTGCGCCAGCGGGTGATCGGGAATCGCGCAGGCGACGATCCCTCGGGCCAGCAGATACGACAGGCTCATGTTCGGGTTGTAGGAACGATAGCCGCGCTCGATACTCCAGGTCGAGGGGCGGGCCAGGATGTACCCCAGCAGCGCCATCTGCGACCGATAGAGCCTCCGGTCGGCCTCGGTGATCAGGTCGGTCCCCATCATCAGGTCGTACAACGCGGCCACCGTCTGCGTGCTGCGCATCTTGTCGAAGTCGCCCAGCGCCCCCATGTGCTGGCGCACCCGCTCGACCAGACGCACCTTCTCGGAGGCCTCCGGATCGCCCTGGGTCATCAAGTAGACCTCGACGGCCTGGGCGTCTTTGTAGCTGGGAACCGGCCGAATCTCCTCCCGGGAGAGGTAGTCGGCCAGGCGGAGGACGTCCGGGTCCGGCTCGATGCGCTGCCAGGCTGCCTGCACGTCCTCCGGCGATACGAACAGACGAGGGTGTGCGTTTCCGTCGGTCGGCCACTCGAGGATCCAGTCCTTGACCTCGTCCAAGGGCGGCCACTCCGCCTTCACCTGCGCGAGTGACATGCGCCGCGCCTCGGCATGGGCCGGCTCGCGATCCTCGATGCTCCATTTGCGCACCCCGGCCGCGTGGTTCACGTGCATGAACACCTCACCGTCGGCCCCGCGCTTCACCGGGATCAGCTTGTGCTGCCAGGCTCCCCAGTCACGCATGGTGCCGGGCGCCGCCGGCTCGACCCACGCGCCCGGATCGTGGCCGGCCAACTGCAGCTCGCGATCCTGACCATCGATGCGCAGCCGCACCGAGGTCTGCGTCCAGGTGCTCCACCAGTCCGCCCAGGGGCTCAGATTGGTCACCAGTTCCTTCTCATAGGCGGCCAGGGGAATCTCGACCCACGTGCCCCACGGTACCTCCTGCATCTCGGGCCGGTCGCCGTATGCTTCCCGTTGGGCGACCAGCGTAAGCGGCGGGATCCCTTCACTCAACACAATGTCCACGCCATCCTCGGGTCGGTCTTCAGGAACGTGCGTCTCCCAACGCAGACCTGCCGCCCCCGCGTGCAGGCGCGCGGTAAGCTCAACCGTGTTGCCATCCTCGTACCGGTAGGTGTATTCCACCTGACCGAACACGGGGCCCCCTGACACCAGTTGTGCCGACCACCCGGTCAGCTTCGTATCGCCGAACAGGCGGCTTCCGCCGAACCAGGTCCCGTCCGCCAGCCGCATCGCGACGACCGGCCCGGGTACTTCCGAGACGGCTTGCGCCTGGCCAAACGTCTCCCCTCCCAGCCGCAGCCGCGCAGCGAACCGCGCCGTGCTCATCTCTACCTGGTCAACGGACGCCGTCACCGCGAGATCGCCCCGAACGCCCGGACCCTTCAAAGGCGCCGCCTGATAGCGGACGGTGTAGACATTCGTGGCCAAGGGCGCCAGATCGGCGACCAGCCACAGCGTGGCCGACTTGACCGTCTGCGTCGCCGGCCAAAACTCGACGTCGGAAAGCTGCACGGGCATCGGGCCCTCCGGCCCGCGAAAACTCACCGAATCGACGTGGCAGGCACCTTCCGGCGCCTCAAACGGATAGCCCAGAAGCTCATTGGTCCACTGGCGGTTGACGTGCTCTTTGAGCACGATCTGGTGTTCCCCGGCCGTCGCCGGCCGATACACTCCCACCATAATGATTACACCAAGCAGCACCCGCGCGGTGAGAAGCCGTCGCATGAATTGTCAATCCCGAAAAAGGTATGGGAATTCTGAAACACGCGACCCCGCTTGCGACCCCCCACCGGGCCGTTTCGGCCGTCCCCGCGTCCGCCTTGACTCAGTCCGAGATTTGGGTCGGTTTTGGGGGCGCCTCAGAGAATGGGGGATTTCATGGCAATACCGGCTGCATGCAGTGCGCACGACCTGCCCAACGGAACGCATGCGCGATGCCGCCCCTACGACGCCATGTTCTTGCCGCAAGAGGATTTGGGCGGGCAAGAATGTCACCGGCAAGTCTACTCCGCGCGATCTTTGGGTTTCTCTCACAAGTGCCACGGCTCGCGGTAGGGTCGCCGGAGCATTCGGTTGGCTTCGTCATCGTCGATGAAGCGTTCCTGTTGCGGGTCCCATCGCACCTTGCGTTTTAGCCGCATGGCGATATTGCCCGCATGGCAGATGCATGCCGTGCGGTGGCCGACTTCTACGGGCTCGATCGGTTCCTCGCGCGACTTCACACAATCGAGGAAATTCCGGTAGTGATTCGTGCTGATCGGAAGGCGGACGTCATCCGAGCCGATCTGCGAATCCGCGAGTGAGTCCGGATGCGTTGTCACCTTCCCCTCCGCGTATTGAACCCAGCCTTCGGTTCCTTCGAAACGCACGCCGAACCCAAGTTTCTGCGTCTGGCAGATCAATTCCACTCCACTGGCGTACCGTGCGCGGAAACTGGTTCTGACCGCGGTGTTGTAGAGGTGTCCTTCCGGGGGCCAAACAGACGCCGTGTCTTCGAACTCCACCGGCGCGGTGTCGTCGGTTCCCAGAGCCCATTGAACGATATCGTTCGAATGCGCCCCGGTGTTGGTCACCTGGCCGCCGGAATAGTCCAGGTTGAAACGGAATCGGTACAAGCAACGGTCCTCGTGATAGGGTGCGCTGGGAGCAGGGCCCAACCACATCTCATAGTCAAAACCGTCGGGCACCGGCATGGGCTTCCAGCCGGGACCGGGCCCCACCGGGGCGCCGGAAACGATGGAAAGCACCCTCTCGATCCTGCCGATCCGGCCGTTGCGCACCAGCTCACAGGCGCGACGGACCCTTTCATTGGAACGATACTGGCTGCCGGTCTGAAGGATGCGGCCGTGCTCGCGCACGGCCTTGATCATCTCCTGCCCGTCGTGAACCGTCAGTGTCAGCGGTTTCTGGCAGTACATGTCCTTGCCGAGGCGGGCCGCCATGCACGCCACCAACGCATGCCAATGGTCGGGAAGTACGATCAGCACGGCGTCGACGTCGTCACGAGCCAACACGTCGCGAAAGTCGGCATACGCCTCGCAGCCCTTGAAGGAACCGGAACGCGTTTTCTTGGCGTAATACTCATCGACCTTTTGCCGGGCCGGTTCGCGGCCCAGGAAGTGCTCGGGTTTGGCGTAGCCGTAGCTTCCTCGGTTGACGTCGCACACGGCCGTGACTTGCACGTCGTCATAACGCATGACGCCCGGCAGGTCGCCTCGACTCTGGTTGCCGCAGCCGATCAATGCCACGTGGACACGATTGCTCGGCGCATCGGCGCCGAACACCGAGCCGGGAACCAGCCAGGGGGCACCGACGGCTCCCCCGGCGCCTCCCAGGCGTTTCAGGAAATCGCGACGTGTCGTGGATCGTCCGGAATTCATCCGTGTTTCGCGCATGCGAGGAGATCTCCCTCCGAAACGGCTGCTCGGTGGCGGTGGGTCCTACGTGATCGGCAGTACCTCGATGCCGGCCAGCTTGCCGTAGGCTCTCAGTTCGTGGTCCAGCTTGCCGTAAATGAACAGTTGGTGGAAGCCCTTGGTGTCCATCGTGTCCGACACGTCGTCCATGGCCAATTCGACCGAAGTGCGGCAGCCGCCTTCCGACGGCGTGTCGAAGTTCCTCGTTACCCGGCCCGTGCCCACGATGATTTTGTCCGGCCCATCGAACTCCATCACCGTGGCTTCCTGGCCCACGCGCCAGAGGACTTGAGGTGCGACTCCCGTCTCCGACTCGTGGTGGTTGCGGAGGATGAACGGCTCGGGCTCGGCGTTGAAGCCGTCGAGCTTGGTGGGGCTGGAGCAGTGGGCGCCCATCAGCGTGTTCTCGACCGTATTGGGCGCCGGATCCTGCATGAAACCGGGACGCTCGAACAGCAGGCTGACCAGGCGCATCGAGATGGCCGCATTCCAATCCGCTTCGCACGCGCCCACGCTCCCTTCGTCGTTGAGCTTCGACCAGGCGATGCACGGAGCGCAGGGGATTCTCTTGTGCCTGACCAGATCGAGGCAGTTGAGCGATATGCCGTCGCAGCCCTCGGCGGCCATGATTCGCTTGGCGACGAAGTAGTTCTTGGCGGCGTTGAGGACGTCTTCCGGCTTCGGCTCGCGGATCTCCTTGGCCTGCTTGGTGTAGTAGTCGGCCAACGCCCGCACTTCGTCGGTCGTTTCGGCCTTGTTGAATTCATCGACCCAGCGGTCGAGCGGAATGTAGTGGAGCGTCGTGCCGATGACGTCCAGCTTCCGATCGTAGGCTTTGTCGCCGGTGATGATGCACAGACGCGATCGCTTCATGCCATCGATCGTCTTGAACATCCGCATGCCGTAGCGGAGCCAGTCCAGGCCGTCGGTGGCAGCGACACAGACCTTGGGGAGTTTCCGGGCGGTCTGGAGGTGGCCGGTGAACGACGTACCCAGCCGGCTGAAAACGATGGTGGGGACGTCGCCGCGGTTTTCGAGGAAACGGTCGGTCGCCGTCCTCCAGTAGGACAGGTGCATCTGGATGACCATGATGCCGTCCGGCGGCGACTGCTTCATTCTCGCCAGGGCCGCGTCAACGGTGTCGGCGTCTTCCAGGGCGGCCGAGTCGACCTCCAACTGAATTCCCAGCTCCAGGGCGATCTTCGTGAGCATCTCGGTGAAGCTCGCCTGGCGCTCATCCGCGTTGTAGTCATTGCCCGGCCAACTCATCCAGTACTCGGCCTGATCCTTGGGCCGAATGAAGACCAGCCGGACCCTGGGCTTCGATTTTGGCTCCGGCTCGGCGGCAACCAGGGTCGAGGCAGACTCCAACAGCCCCATTTGCAGCGCCGCGGCCGAAGCGCCGGCGGCAGCCAAAAAACCTCGACGGCTGACCCGAGCGGACAGGCATCCACAACAACGATGATTGTGCTCGTGCATGACGGTTCTCCCGTGGCTGTCGACTGCTCTCCAAAAACACCCGTGTTTGGATCGCGGCCTGTTTTGCAGTGCTGGACGAATGACACTCAACGTACATCATACGACACCCCGCCCGCCCCGCGATACCCAGTGACGGTCTTATTGTCCCTGACCGGTTGGCGCGACGACAATCTCTTGAACGCACACCTCGTGCCCAATGGCTCGTTGAAGCAGAGCGATCTGACCGTTGGACCGCTTCCGGTCGGCCGGGTGGTGGAGAGAGGTGAGTCGGCAAGCTCTCCGGTCAGCGATGACCGGGAATCATCCACAACCGGCTTCGGCTTCTCAGCACAACTCGTCACAACGGCAACCAGCAGGGCCCCCACCAGCAGGAGCCACGCCCTCTGCGGCTTCAAAGCACTCCCTCCTCCTTGCCAACCATCCGCCGCATTCTGCCCATCTGCCGCGAACACGCACAGGTCGATCGCAACATTCCCCTCACTCGCAGACGCAGACGCCCACGATTATAGCCTTTCAGTAACGCACTGGCCTCATCCCCGGAAGCCAAAGTCGAGTGCCGGCCAAACCGCCGCCGAATCGCGCCTCGGAAAGCCTTGGGAATTAGGGGCAGGCGACGCAGGAGTTGATTCTACACCCCGACGGGCGTTAAGATGGGCGACGGTTTCATGGAATGAAGTAGTCCTTGTCGCACCCCCTAGAGGAGCATGCTCGTGACCTGTCGACTGAGAGCCATCGTAGTGTCGGTAGTCCTTGCAGCCATTGGGTTCCCGCTGAGTCTCACCGGGGCGGACGGGGGAAGCCCAAGTGCCGAAAAGGTCTTTCGGGCAGGGGCCTTTGCCATCGACGTGACGCCGACGAAGTTCCCCGTCATCGTCAGCGGGAGCTCGTTGGAGGCGGGGGCCACGAAGGTGGTCGACCCGTTGCACGCCCGATGCCTGGTGCTGGACAACGGCACCGCCGAGATCGCCGTCGTCGTGGTCGACAGCCTGCTGATTCCCCGTCCGCTCATGGACCGGGCCAAGCAGACGGCCCACGAAAAGACCGGGATTCCCGTCGACCGGATGTTGATCTCCACGACGCACACGCACACGGCCCCCTCGGTCTACGGCGTGTTGGGGAGTGACTGCGACGAGGCCTACGCCGCGCTGCTGCCGGGCAAGATCGCCGAAGGGATCGACCGTGCGTACAAGAACCTGGCCCCCGCCCGGATTGGCTGGGCCGTCGGCAAGGACCCCACGAACGTCTTCTGCCGCCGCTTCCTGATGAAGCCCGGCACCGCCCGAACCAACCCGTTCACCGGCAAAGAGAACGATCAGGCGCAAATGAACCCGGGCTATCTGAACCCGAACGCGGTCCGACCTACCGGGCCGGCGGACCCGGACGTGGCGGTCGTCTCGATCCAAATGCGTGACGGCCGGCCCCTTGCGTTGCTGTCGAACTACTCAACGCACTACGCGGGCTCCGTCCCCATCTCAGCCGACTATTTCGCCGTCTTCTCGACGGAGATCGAGAAACGGATCGGGGCCGAGAACCTCGACCCGCCGTTTGTGGGCATGCTCTCCAACGGGACCAGCGGCGACGCCAACTGCTGCGACTTCACCAAGCCCCGCCGGGAGTTCGACCGTTTCACCGTGGGCCGCGACGTGGCCCAGGCCGCTTTCGAGGCCTACAAGACGATCGAGTACCACGACTGGGTGCCGCTGGAGATGGAGGAAGCCCGGCTGACGCTCAAGGTCCGCAAGCCGACGCCTGAAGAGGTCAAGGAAGCCAAGCTGATCGTTGACAAGCTTCCCAACGGCAAGCCGCGCAACTGGCCGGAGATCTACGCCCGCGAAACCGTCATCATGGACCAGTGGCCCGACACCCGGGAAATCAAGCTCCAGGCAATCCGCATCGGCCGGTTGGGCATCACGGCCATGCCGAACGAGGTGTACGGCGGCACGGGCTTGCGGATCAAGGCCGAAAGCCCGTTGAAGCCGACGTTCAACGTCTCGCTGGCCAACGGCTATGCCGGGTATCTGCCGCCGCCGGATCAACACAAATTGGGCGGCTACACGACTTGGCGGGCCCGGTCCAGTTGCCTGGAAGAGGAGGCGGAACCCAAGATCGTCGCGAAGTTGCTCGAGTTGCTCAGCACGCTGGCCGACCGTCGGCGCGACGAATCGTCGCCTCCGCCGCCTCAAGCCGCGCAATGAGGCGGTGCCGCGCGCGGCCGTGGAGGCTGAACGTGTGCCGCGCGAGAACCGAAGAGGTAACCGTACTGTGATCAAGGCCTTCGGTCGGTAGGACAACCGCTTTCTGCAAACGGAGGAATTCGAAGGACATGGTCTGCTCCCGGCATGTGAGCACGCAGAGTGCGTGCTTGCACGCGTTCGGTCGTATCATAGAGCGGCTTTTGCGCGTGCGTGCGAGCACGCACCCGACGGGGCTATCACCCTTACGATCGTCGAAGGACGTGGAGCGAGCGGCCTTCGAGGTCCCAGCGGTCGCTGGCGGCGGCCGCGGGATCGGACGCCGGGACGTACTTGTCGGAAGTCTGAACGCTCGCCCGGGTCTGCCCGTAGTTGGCCAGCACGAGGTACAGCTCGCGACCGGCGAAGGCCGAGACGACCACGTTCTCCGGCAGCGGGCCGGCGAGGAGATCGGAATCGGTGATCTCCAGCCACGCCCAGGTGCCCTCTTCCACGATCGGCCGGTACTGCTCGAGCCAACGGGCGTGCGTGGGTCGGGCCTCGGGGCGGCCGGGCACCGAGTCCCACCAGCCGTAGCTGTGGGGGCCGTCCGGGTGGGCCTGATAGTGCTTCCAGATCGCGCGGCAGTGCCGGGTCCAGAAGCACTTCTCCTCGGGCGGGTACTCGATGCCCGGGATCAGGGCCCGCTCGCCGGTGAACGGGCGCCCGGCCAAAAGCACCGGAAACTGCATGTAGGGGATCGCGTGCAGGTAGAGCTCGTCCTCGTTGGCGATGGTCGCCCGGCTCATGTCGAGGCACGGGACCACGTAGGGCGGATGGACCTTGACCGTCTCGCGGAAGCGATCGCCTTCGCGCACGCCTTCGCCCACCCAGAGGTAGTCGTAGACCTTCAGGTCGGTGTTCGGACATCGGGTGCCGCCGCGGTGGACCTTGACCACGCCGCCCCGGCGGTGGACCTCGGCGTAGACGAGGGCCAACAGATCGGCCAAGGCGCCGTCGCTTGTGTCGCTTTCCTCGAACGCGAGGACCTGGTCGCCGGTGGGCTCTTCCGAAAGGGGCGGCGGCTGGCGGTAGCCCAGGTCGTTGTAGACGCCGTCGACGCCGTAGTCGTCCAGGATGCGGACGAGGTGGCCCAGGAAATACGCGCGCCAGCCGGGACTGGCCGGCGAGCAGTGGGCGTAGCGGAAGTAGATCTCCCGCAGGGGGCGATCGTTCGCCGCGGTCCATTCCGGGCGGAAGTCGGGATCGTTCTGTTCAAAGTAGCCGCTCGAGGCGTACACGATCAGCTTCATCCCGCGGCGGTGGACCATGTCGACGAAGCGGCGGAAGCCGGCCGGGTTGAGCGGGGCGAGCTTGTGGCCGCCGAAGAGTCGCTGGGAGTCGTTCCACTCCTCGTGGACGTGGATCAACCGGATGCCGTGGTCGCGGAGCCCGTCGAGCTCCTGCTCGTCCCAGTCGTCCGGATCCCACGGCTTGCGGCACGGATACTCGCCCAGGTTGTAGACGCACTGGCCCGGCAGGTAGCTGGTGATCAGGTGCTTGCGCAGACACGCGCGCACGGCCCGCCGGCAGACGGCGATATTCTCCAGGCGTCTCTGGTGGTCTTGGGCCGTGTAGCCTTGGAGGACGGCGGGGGTCGCGTGTTCGGTCTCCGCCGTCGCAGCAGCCCGGCCGGGGCTCGGGGAGACGATCGTTCCCAGCGCCGTGGCCGCGGCGGTGGTCTTGAGGAAGTCGCGTCTTTGCATCACTCACCTCCCTCCCCGGCACGTAACCGGGGCCAAAAGGACTTCAGGGGCTTCGGCTCATTGCGTCTCGAGGAACCGGACGAACGACTCCTCCTCGAGCAACTGCCCGGCCAGCATGCGGTAGCCTTCGGCCAGCGGGTGGCTTGCGTCGGCGTAGAGCCGGCTGGGCAGCGCCGGCGGAACGGCGTGGGGGATCCGGTTCTCGCGAAGCCACGCCGCCGCCTCCTGTTTTCGCTTCTGGTAGATTTCGAGGCTCTCCCCGGTGAGCATGTGCTCGTTGAAGGGGCCCACGACGACGAACACGCGATTCCCGCGGCGCCGGAGCGTCTCGATGGTCCGCTGGAATTGGCCCCATTGGAACGACGTTTCCAACGGGACCCAAGGCGGATTGTATGGGGGAATCCCCCGAGCGGTCCAGGGCTCGGCCGTCGCCTCCGGCGACGGGTCCGGAGAAGGCAGCTCCAGCGTAATCGCGCCGGCCGGATTCGCGCAGGGATGCTCGATCGTCCACATGGGCAGGTCGGTGCCGTCGTAGTAAGCGATCCGCAGGTGATCCGCCCATCGCAACAGCGGCAGCTCGCGCCCCACGACGATTCCGATCCTCTCCTCCAGCGAAACCTTGTAGCAAGGGATGCGGGGGAAAAGCTGCGGCACCAACGCGGGGTGATTGAACGCGAACTCCTTGGTGACCTGCAAGTCGTGCCGCTCGGAGCTCATCCAGAGCAGGTTGGCGTGGAGGATCACGTCGCGATCCGAGATGGCTCGCCCGTAGCGCGCGACGAGCCCGGAGAGCGCGGCCGGATGGATGCCGTCGACCGCCACGTTGGCGAAGCGCGCCTCGCCGATCAGCTCATTGAGGTAGTGTGACAGGGTCTCGTCGTTGCGCACGTAGTGCCCCCAGATGACCGAGTCGCCCAGGACCAGCGTCTTCTCCTCGCCGCAGGCCTCGCCGCAGTAGCGCTGGTAGGTCCAGTAGTCGTTGCCCAGGGGGTAGGGGATGCGGTAGTCGGCCCCCGCGCGGAGCGGCTCGATCCGTTCCCAGAAGACGGGAACCAACCAGGACAACGCCAACAGCACGATCCCGGCGACGAGCCACTCGCGGGGCGAGAGCCGCACGTCGTTGGAGCCGAACGGGAACTCGCTAGGCTCGGCGTTCGTCGCGTCTTCTTGGGGGATAGCGGGTTTCTGCATGCTTTTCAGTTGGCTGTTATTCAGCCGCAAGCGGCGTCAGAACTGGAGGTAGATGAACTGCTGCGTGCCCGACGAGCCGGCCACGGCCAGGTAAAAGACCATGCAAACGACGAGTCCGATTCGCACCGGGGCCATGCTGAGAAGCCGCCGGAATCTCGACTCGTAGGCGAATTGGTAGAGCCAGACCGAGAGTATCAGGACCAGGGCCCACAGCGGAAAGGCGGGATCGGCCAGGCCGAACTGACAAATCCTCGTCACCACGAGCCACGCATCGGAGACACTCTCCGCTCTGAAGAAGATCCAGGCGAAGCAGACGATGGAGAACGTGAGAAGCTGTTTGGCCGGCTTGGGCACGCGCTGCTCATAGAACTTGGCCCTTTCCAGGGATCGGGTGAGCGAGTAGCCCAGCGCATGCACGGCCCCCCAGAGGACGAACGTCCACGCCGCCCCATGCCACAGCCCGGAGATCACCATGACCAGACACAGGTTTCGGTACGTGTTGAACGTTCCCCTGCGACTTCCTCCCAGTGGTATGTACACGTAGTCGCGGAACCAGGTGGAGAGGCTGATGTGCCACCTCCGCCAGAAGTCGCCCAACCCGGTGGCCAGATAGGGGTTGTTGAAATTGAGCGTCAGGTGGATGCCCATCAGCCGGGCGATGCCCCGGGCCATGTCGGTGTAGCCGCTGAAATCGAAGTAAATTTGCCAGGCGAAGGCGAAGGTGGCCAAGAGCAGCGCCGGCGCCTCGCTCTCGCCGGGCACGGCATAGACCTGATCGACGTAGACGGCCAGGTAGTCGGCCAGGGCCACCTTCTTGAACAGCCCGACCACGAAGAGCGAGAGCCCGTCGGCCACGTCTTGCCTGGAGATCCTCGGCGTCGTGCGCAGTTGCGGCAAGAGGCTCCCGGCGCGATCGATCGGCCCCATCAACAGTTGGGGGAAGAGCGAGACGAACGTGGCGTATCGGAGGAAGCTCGGCTCTCGCTGGACGTTTCCCCGGTAGTAGTCGATCGTGTAGCTCATCGACCGGAAGACGTAGAACGAGATCCCCACCGGGAACAGAAAACCGGGCGCGGGCACTTCGTAAGGCACGTTGAGCGAGGCCAGCAGGGCGTTCAGGTTGTCGGTCGCGAACTGGCCGTACTTGAAGAAGCCCAACAGACCGAGGTTGTTGACGATGCTGAACACGAGCCACGGCCGCTTCCATCGCGTCTTGGCCATCCCCACCACGGCCAGGAAATCGACCGACGTGGACCACAAAACCAGGATCAGGTAGAGCGGATTCCACGAGGCGTAGAAGACGTACGAGGCGGCCAGCAGCCAGGGAAGCTTGAGCCGGCTCCCCTTCACGGCCACGTAGACCGGGTAGAAGACGAGGAAGAAGAGGACGAACGTCCAGGTGTGAAACAGCATCAGACGGTCTGCTCGGCTCAGGCGGTCTATTCAGCGAGGACGCGAAGATGGGCCTCGACCGACCGGGCCAGCCCGTCCAGGTCGTAGCCTCCCTCCAGCACGGAAACGATCCGCCCCCGGCAGCACGACTGGGCAATCTCCTTGACCACGCGGGTCAGCCGGCCGAAGCCCTCGGCCGTGACGGTCATCCCGCCCAGCAGATCGTGCTCGTGGGCGTCGAACCCGGCGGAGACAAGCACGAAGTCGGGCTGGAACTTGAGAGCCGCCGGCTTGAGCCTTTCTTGGAACACCTCCATGAACCGCGCATCTCCGCAGCCAGCCGGCAGGGGGACGTTGATCGTCAGCCCGCGTCCTTTGCCGTCGCCCCGTTCGCCTTCGGCCCCGCTGCCCGGATAGAACGGGTACTGGTGCACGCTGAAGTAGAGCACGGTCGGATCGTCGTAGAACGTCGCTTGGGTGCCGTTGCCGTGGTGCACGTCCCAGTCGACGATCAGCACCTTCGCAAGCTCGTGCTTCTTCTGGAGGTACCGGGCGGCGATGGCCACGTTGTTGAACAGGCAGAAGCCCATCGCCCGGTCTTCGAGGGCGTGGTGGCCGGGCGGACGGACGGCGCAGAATGCACTTCGGACCTTGCCCTCCATCACCGCGTCGACGGCGGCAAGCACGCCACCGGCGGCGATCAGGGCCACCTCGTACGACCGGTCCGAGACGGTGGTGTCGAGCGAGTCGAAGTAGCGCACGTCTCCTTCGCAGCTTTTCTCCAGCCGTTGGATGTAGTCGGCCGCATGGACCGTCGCGATCCACTCCCGGGCCGCCGGCTGCGGCTCGATCCGGACCAATTGCGAGAGGAGACCCGATTCTTGGAGCCTCTCGACGATGGCCTCCAGCCGTTCGGGTCGCTCCACGTGGCCCGGGCCGGTCTGGTGCTCCAGGTAGACGTCGTCGTAGACGAAGCCCACGCGGCGGGGCGGGTCGCTGGCCTTGGCCTGGTCCGTCGGCTTTTCCGCTTCGCTGTGCATGGTTTCCTCCGCGTCTTGCGTTGTCGGGTCGTCCTCGGCGCCGTTCCCGTTGGTTCCGTGGTCCTCCGCCTCGTCCGCTTGTTCCTGCGGGGCTGGCTCCTGTTCCGCAGCGGCCGCCGTTTGGGCGGCGTTCTCTTCGACGTCGTCCGGCGCCCTTCGCACGCAGCGGAACCCGATGGCGTCGCGGGCGAAGCAGGCGTCGGCGAAGCCGGGGTCTTCGCCCACGCGTCGCGAGGCGCGGCAGGCGTCGGCGGTGCAATTCCAGGCCCCGCCGCGGAGCACGTATTGCTCGCCGTCCTCGGGGCCGCGGGGGTTCTCCGCCGGACTGGCCCGGTAGTAGTCCTCCTGGTAGACGTCGTTGCACCATTCGGCCACGTTGCCGTGCACGTCGAACAGGCCCCAGGCGTTGGGCTTCTTCTCGCCCACCGGGTGCGTCTTCTTCGACGCGTTCTCGGCGTACCAGGCGTGCTGTTTCAGCAGCCGCGAGTCAGAGCCGAAATGGAAGTCGGCTTCAGACCCCGCCCGACAAGCGTATTCCCACTCGGCTTCGGTGGGCAACCGATACCCGTCGGCCTCGATGTTGCACTTGCCGGTCTCCTCGTCGTAGCACGGTTCGAGGTCCTCGTCGCGCGACCGGACGTTGCAGTAGAGAGCGGCCAGGTCCCAGCTTATCATCTCCACGGGCCGATTCGGGCCCTTGAAGTGCGAGGGGTCGCCGGCGAGCCACTCGCTCCGGCCAGCCAGCCGCGCCCACTGCGCCTGGGTCACCTCGTATCGATCCATGAGGAACGAGTCGACCCGGACTTCGTGGACCGGCGCCTCGTCGTCCTCTCCGCTCGTGCTCCCCATGAGGAAGCTGCCGGCGGGGATCGACACCATCTCGAACCCGCCCGAGGTGGTGATCACTTCCGGCATTTCTCGTTCCTCTTCGCCGACGTCGACAATGCGAACCTCCATGTCGTCGACTCGCCTGCACGAAGCGCCCAGCGAAATCGCCAGGAGCAAAGCAACGAGCGCAGCGCGCGTCGAGCGCGTAGGGTGGGTCGAGGTACGAGACCCACGTTCTGCGCGCCGGCGCTGCGTCTCCCTCGGCGTGGGTCTCATGCCTCGACCCACCCTACCACCTTCTCTCATTGCCCTTCCTTCCTCACCGGCACCCAGTCGGGCTCCTTGTTGCACTTCCCGTCGGTGGTGATCGCCACCCAGCGGTTGGTCGCGGTCGCGTCGGCCACGCAGATGTTCCAGCCTTCGGCCCGCGTGCCCACTCCTTCCGGGGCCTGGCCCATTCGCTTGACTGCCGGCCCGCGGGTGAAGGCGACGTACTTCCCGTCGGGCGGCCAGTCGATGTGGTAGACCTTCTCGACCGGCTTCTGGCTGGTCACGACGTCGCGCCCGCCGGTCACTCTCGGCTCCGGGCCCGTGACGTCCAGATCGGCCACACGCAGGGCCCAGTCGGACGGCGTCCAGGCGATCCGCTTGCCGTCGGGGCTCGCCTCCGGACGGCACCCGGGGATTTCCAGATTGATCACCCTTGTGCCGTCGGCTTCGATCGCGACGATCGCGTGCCGATATCCCAACCCGCCGTGGATCGTGGACACGATCCACTTGCCGGGCGGCGCCCAGCAGACGCCGAACAGGTGCGACAGCTCTTGGTTCGGATGCTGCCTGTGCCGGCCGGTCTTCACGTCGTAGAAGAAGAGGCCCCGCGTGGCGATCGACGAGTAGGTGAACTTCTCCGACTCGCCTTTCAGGTAGGCGATCTTCGTTCCGTCGGGGCTCCAAAACGGCTGCCGGGCGTTGCGGGCCACCAGCGTGCGGCCCGTGCCGTCGACGTTCACGTAGTAGACGCTTCGCGCCCGCTCGGCCCCCTCGCCCTCGTCGGCGACGAAGCAGATCCTGCTTCCGTCGGGCGAGGCATGCGGATAGAGCTCATCCACGTCGGACGTCCCCGTCAGATTCACCGGATGCGAGCCGTCGGCATCGATCAGGTACAACTCCCAGTTCGTGTCGCGATACGTCTCGTAGACGATCCTGTACGGAACCTGCTTCAATTCGTCGATCAACTCGCCGGCGGACGCGGCGCGATCAAGCGCCAGGCTCATGGACGTCGCAAGAAGCAGGGCAAGTGGGAGGATGGCAGGGTGGACTGTAGGGTGGACTGTAGGGTGGACTGTAGGGTGGGTCGAGGTACGAGACCCACGCTCTTCA
>DATKZH010000432.1:0-7000 GCA_035528065.1 Thermoguttaceae bacterium
TGTCGCCGCTTTTCTTGAGCGGCCGAAGAGCGTGGCGAGACGACTTTCGGGTGAACTCTGGCATCGCTTGCCGGCCGCGGAAACGCCCAGAAAGCGGCGACAAGTCGCCGCATTCCAAAGAAACCTCGCTTGTCCCAGGGCTACCCCAAATACGCGTCCTGCTCTCGGAGCAGCTTCTGCAATTTCGGGACGTCGACGTTCCGGGGCGGGCAGTTGTCTTGCACGGCCAGCGCGGCGGCACAGCCGGCGGCGTGGCCGGTGACGAAGCACGTGGGGATGATTCGCAGGTAGTCGGCCAGCTTGGGCTCCCCCGACACACAGCGGCCGGTGGCCAGCAGGTTGTCGATCTTCTGGGGCACCAACACGCCATAGGGGATCTGCCACTCGCCGATGCGTTGCTCGGTGGGCCGCCAATCGCCGCCGACCCCGATGCAATCGGGGAACTTCTTGCCGGCCATCACGTCGTCGAACACGAGCCGCCCGGTGCCGGCGAGCATTCGGGACATGCGAACGCCCAGTTGCGGGGCGGTCTCCACCAGGTAGACCTTCTCGTAGCCGGGCGTCTTGCGGATTCGCTCCACGTCCTTCCAGATCTGCCGCCGGTGATCGATCTCCATGCGGGTCAGATCGACCACGTCCAGCGCGTCGATATCCGTCGGCCCGTGCATGTTGACCCAGTTGACGCCCTCGATCGGCGTCGGGCCGCCGAGGCGCGGGGGTCGCTTGGACAGCTTCGCCTTGTCCTGATCGACCTTGTCCAGGTTGCCGATCCGGCATACCAGCCCAACGTGGTACCGCATGTGCTCGTAGTCGGCGCCGGCGGCGGCGAAGACGTCGCCGTCGCCCGTGGCGTCGACGACGACCTTGGCCAGGATCGCCTGGCGCCCGGACTTGCTCTCGAACACGGCTCCCCGCACCGTGTCGCCCTCCATGACGGCGTCGACGCCCCAGCAGTGGAGGAACACGCGGACGTCGGCCTCCTGGAGCATTTCGACCATCACGTACTTGACCGCTTCGGCGTCGACGGTGGGGTCGACGCCCGGGCGTCGGTTGATGATGCCGCGGTCGAGCTTCTCCAGGCGTTGGAGGATTTCCTCCCCGACGCCCCGGATCACTTGCTTGTTGGTTTTGTCGTGCATGCCGGCGACGACGAGCACCAGCCCGCCCGTCCACTGCCCGCCGAAATGGCCGTAGCGTTCGACGAGCGTCACGTCGGCGCCGGTCCTTTTGGCGGCCAACGCGGCGACGACGCCGGCCGGGCCCCCGCCGACGACCAGGACGTCGGTCTGGGCGAGCAGGGGCAATTTGCGCTCCGGCTGGATGACCTTGCCGCCGACCAGCTTGGCGGGCGGAGCGGGGGGGCCCTGGACCTTGACGCCGGCCGGGGCGTCCTTGCGGCTGGCCGGGTCCGCTCGGGATTCTCCGGACGGCAAGAAAGCCCCCATGCCTGCGGCGAGCCCCGACGTGCCCAGCACCCGAATCAGATCTCTGCGGGAAATGTTGCGGTCCATTGGTCTCTCTATTTCGTCAGTTTGTGGTGGACTTGGCTCGATACGCGGAGGTTTCAGCCCAGGTAGGCTTCCTGTTCTCGCAGCAGCTTCTGAAGCTTGGGCACGTCGACGTCCCGAGCGCGACAGCCGTCACGCACGGCCAGCGCGGCCGCGCACCCGGCGGCCTGGCCCGTGACGAAACAGATGGGAATCACCCGGATCAGGTCCGCCATCCTCGGCTCCCCGGAGATGCACCTCCCGGCGGCGAGGACGTTCTCCGCTTTCTTGGGCAACAGGGCCCCGTACGGGATTTGCCACTCCTGATGATCGCCGCTCCACGCGCCGCCGACGGCGACGCAATCGGCGAACTTTCTGTTCTCCAAGACGCCCTTCATCGTGAGGTTCTCCACGCCGGAGAGCACCCGCGTGATGCGGACGCCCAGTTGCGGCGCCGTCTCCATCAGGTAGACGTCCTCGTAGCCCGGCGTGCTGCGGACCTCGCGCACGTTCTTCCAGATCTGGCGGCGATGTTCCATTTCGAGCTTCGACAACTGGGCGACGTCCACGCCATCGGCGTCGGGCCCGTGCATGTTCACCCAGTTGACGCCCTTGATCGGGCTGATGCTGCCGAGGTGCCGGGGTTCCTTGGCGAGCTTGGCCTTTTGGGGGTCGACCTTGTCGAGGTTCCCGATCCGCGAGACGAGCCCGAGGTGATACAGCCGGCGTTCGTGCTCCGCGCCGGCGGCCGCGAAGACGTCGCCGTCGCCGGTCGCATCGACCACTTGATCGGCCAGGATGGCCTGGCGGCCCGACTTGCTCTCGAAGACGACGCCTTTGACGGTGTCGCCGTCCATGACGGCGTCGACCGCCCAACTGTGGAGGAAGACGTCGACTTCGTCCTCGACGATCATCTGGAGCATCATGTACTTCAAGGCTTCGGCGTCGACGGTCGGTCTGTCGCCCGGTTTCCGGTTGACGATCCCCCGGTCGAGCTTCTCCAGCCTCCGCATGATCTCTTCGCCGATGCCCAGGCAGACCTGCTTCTTGCCGGTGACGATGTGTCCGATCACCAGGAGGACGAGCCCACCGCTCCAGAGGCCGCCGAAATGGCCGTAGCGCTCGACCAGCGTCACCTTCGCCCCGGCCCGCCGGGCCCCCAGCGCCGCGACGACGCCCGCCGGGCCGGCGCCGACCACCAGCACGTCGGTCTGGTGCAGCACCGGCAGCTCGCGCTGGGGCTGGACCACTTCGCCGTCGACCACTTGGGCAGGTGGGTGGGCCGTGCCGGAGCTCTCGCGGCCGGGCGGGGCGCCCGCCGTTTGGGTGGCGTCGGCGTTTGCCTCGTCGGCCGAGACAATTCCGTGCATCCCCGCGACAAGCCCTGACGTCCCCAGAAACCGCATTGCGTCTCGTCGAGAAAGCTCGTGACTCACCGGTTTGTTCTCCTCTAAGCCGCGCCCCACAAAACTCGTCGGCCCATCTCCAACAGGAAACCCGATCCGTGTGCATTTGAATTGGCGCAACGTCCACTGTCAAGTCCCGGGCCGTTTCTCCGAAACCCCGGAAAACGCGGGAAACCCCTTGTTGTCAAGGCTTTTCGCGTCCTGCCCCACTCTGCCGGAAATGTCGTTTTGTGTCGAGTTTTGGGGGGTCTCGGGCGTAAATACGCCCGCGCTTTTCGCCGGGTACCCTCCGCCAGCCGCGTCGTGATGCTGGGGCACACCGCCAGACGCCCTGAGAGCCCCCAGGATCGACGCTCGCACCGGACGGGGAATTAGGGGTCGGGTTGGGCCGCGAACGCCCGGCGTGGGGCACGAGAGGCGTTCGGCTCGTAGCCCCGTCCCTCCCTCTGCTGCGACCCGCCGATACTCCCTGGTCGTCACCACGACGTACTCGCATCCGTCCGACTGCTTCGTGATGTTGTCTCCCAGGTCATGGGCACCGCCGAGGATGATGAAGGCAAACTCGCCGGCCTCCAGCAGCGTCCTCGCCTGAGCGTCCTGCCGTGCCTCGATTGCCTCTGGCTTCAGGACCACGCGACCGGCTCCCGTCAACGGGTCTGCCTTGTCGAGAAGCCCCGCGTCGTCCAGCGGCAAGACCTCGTGGAGTTCCCCGACCTGCTGGGCGCGGCCTACGAATACCTGATCGGCCAGTTCGCCGACTCGGCGGGCAAGAAGGGGGGCGAGTTCTACACGCCCCGCGACGTGGTCTGGCTGATGGTCCGCCTGCTGGAGCCCGAGGAAGGGATGCGGATCTACGACCCCTGCTGCGGCTCGGGCGGGATGCTCATCCAGAGCCGGCACTACATCGAGGAGTGCGGCGGCAACGTCCGCAACCTGCGCCTCTACGGCCAGGACAAGAACGGCGGCGTCTGGGCGATCTGCAAGATGAACATGATCCTGCACGGCATCCGCGACGCCGACGTGCAGAACGAGGACACGCTGCTCGCGCCCCAGCACACCGAGGGCGGCGAGCTGATGCGGTTCGACCGGGTGATCACCAACCCGCCGTTCAGTCAGAACTACACCCGCGCGGGCATCGCGTTCCCCGAGCGGTTCGCCTACGGCTTCTGCCCCGAAAGCGGCAAGAAGGCCGACCTGATGTTCGTCCAGCACATGCTGGCCGTGCTGCGGACCGGCGGGGCGATGGCCACGGTCATGCCCCACGGCGTCCTGTTCCGCGGCGGCGCGGAGAAGGAGATCCGCAAGGGCCTGTTGGTCGACGACGTGCTGGAGGCAGTCATCGGCCTGCCGCCCAACCTGTTCTACGGCACGGGCATCCCGGCCTGCATCCTCGTCTGCCGGGCGAAGGGGGCCAAGCCCAAGGCTCGCCGGGGCAAGGTCCTGTTCGTCAATGCCGACGCCGAGTACTACGCCGGCCGGGCGCAGAACTACCTGCGGCCCGAGCACACGGAGAAGATCGTCTCGGCCTACCGGGCGTTCGCCGATATCCCCGGCTACGCCTCGGTGGTCGCGCTGGCCGACCTGGAGGCGAACGACTTCAACCTCAACATCCGCCGCTATGCCGACAACGCCCCACCGCCCGAGCCGCACGACGTGCGGGCGCACCTGGTCGGCGGGGTGCCCAAGGCGGAGGTCGAGGCGAAGCGCGACCTGTTCGACGCCCACAAGTTCGATCCGGCCGTGGTGTTCGTCCAGCGGGATCGAGACTACTGCGACTTAGGCCCCAACCGCAGGTGACCATTATCCTGGAACAAGCTGAAGACACGGGCGATTGCTGCCTCATACCGATATCACTGACGATGTGTGTATGCACAGGTTCGAATTCCATTGCCAAGACTGATCCTGAAAGTGAGGCATCAAGATGGCCGCCAAACAGAATGCCGAACACATAGACATGCTGACACACATTTTCGAGTTGCAGGAAGCACTCAACGATTATGTCTTCGACAACAACAATATCACCGCCGTGGGAGGTGCGCCCCTTCGGATGTCGGATATTGCGGCAGCGGCAAACAGCGGACAACTCACGGTCAACGATCTGCCAAACCAATGGCTGGGTCGATACACAAGGGCGATCGAGGAAGAACTCCGAGAGCTGTCGGAAGATTTCTTGTGGAAATGGTGGAGCAAGGACGCACTCGATTTGCAGAGCATCCGGGTCGAACTCGTGGACATCTTGCACTTCTTGGTATCGGCCATGATCGCAGCGGGCCTAACTCCTGAGACGGTCTACAGCCTGTACCGGCAGAAGCACGCCGTGAACGTCCGACGCCAGGATACCGGCTACAGCCAACGAACAAAGACTGAGGAAGACAACAGGACTATCGAGTAGGAACGCCAAGATGGCAGACGGGCACTGCTTTCGGTTACCAGAAGACGGTGAACTGTACACCCGTCAGATTATCAGCCGCTGTGAGGACTTTGCGCACGCGCAGATCTGGTCGGGAATTGACACGCTCCGGCTGCGTCGTTGGCTCAGGAATTTCACGACTCCTCTTGAGCAGTATTTCGCTGCGTGCCTACTTTGACTGTAGCCTGACATTGACCGATTGTAAGTCTTTTGGTAAACAGCCTTTCCTTGAATTGTGTTTCGAGGAAAGGAGGAGCCGATGGAACGGCGATTTGAACTGCGGTTGGAGGAGCTTTTGGAGGACGCGGTGCTCGATCCCCGAATACCGGAAGGGATGCTGGACCGCTTGGAGCAGTTTGTCGAGCCCTTCGCGGCTCGGTTGACGAGCAGCGAGCAACGGCAGCACGCCCGGGAGTACGTGGCAGGGCTTTGCTCGGACGTGAAGCGGAAGAACTCGGAGACGATCGCCTACTTGCACGACCAGGACCGGCAAGCGATGCAGAAGTTCATCGGGCAATCGCCCTGGGACCACCGTCCGCTGATCGCGGAACTCGCGCAGCAGGTCGGCAGGGAACTGGGCGAGCCGGACGGGGTGCTCGTCTTCGATCCCTCGGCGTTCAAAAAGCAAGGGAAGCATTCGGTCGGCGTCGCGCGGCAATGGTGCGGGCGTCTGGGGAAGATCGACAACTGCCAGGTGGGCGTGTATTTGGGTTACGCTTCGCGCATCGAGCACGCCTTGGTGGACGTGCGGCTGTATCTGAACAAGGAATGGGCGAAGGACAAAAAGCGGCGGAAGAAGGCCGGTGTTCCGCGAGAGATTCGCTTTCGGACGCGACACGCCTTGGCCCTGGAGATGCTCGCCGAGCACGGCAAGGTGTTGCCCCACGCCTGGATTGCCGGAGACGACGAAATGGGGCGTAGCTCGGCATTTCGCCGGGAATTGCGGGGTCTGGGAGAACGGTATCTGTTGGCCGTGCCGTCGAACACCTTGGTTCGCGACTTGAACGCCGAACCGCCGCCGTACGCTGGCCGGGGCCGTCGTCCACAGGTTCCCTTCACGCGTGTCGATCGGTGGTGCGCGGCGTTGCCCCAAAAGGCTTGGATGACCGTCGACGTCCGTGATGCTGCCAGAGGCCCACTGGTCGTGCAGTGCGTGAAGACCAGAGTGCGCGCGAAGACCGACCGGCGTCGCAACGGCCCTGAAGAAACGCTGGTGATTCTGCGGGAAATGCAGGACGACGGCACGATGAAGCATGATTATTACTTGTCGAACGCCTCGGCCGAGACGCCTCTGGCGGAGTTTGCCCGCGTGGCCAAGGCGGAGCATCGCATCGAGGAATGCCTGGAGCGGGCCAAAGGCGAGGCGGGCCTTGCGCAGTATCAGGTCCGCAACTGGAGCGGATGGCATCGCCATCAAACGCTTTCGTTGTTGGCCGCGTGGTTCCTGACGAAAGAGGACCTGCGGGGAAAAAAAATGGCTCATCCGACTAAAGCGTACTTGGTTTCGTGGATGCCGAGGATTTTGAGTTTGAGGAACTCCGGGTCGCGGAATCCGTAGGCTTGGCGTTTCATGGTCTTGATCTTGTTGTTGGTCCCTTCCAACGGCCCGGTGGAGATCGGGTACTCGTAGTAGGCGAGGATTCCCAACGCGTGGATTCGCAGGGTTCTGGCGAATTTGATGAGCATCCGGATCCCCG
>DATKZH010000433.1:0-18738 GCA_035528065.1 Thermoguttaceae bacterium
GCTGCTTTTCCAGCTCTGCCACACGGTCGGCCAACCGCGCACAGTTTCTACAAGGCCCACGTCGCGTACTCATGACGTGACAATCTACCCCATAACCCGGAAACTCACCTATAGCAGTTCACCGCACCGTGAACGGCGACCAATCCCCACAAGGTCCCCCTTCGCCTCCTTAAGCCCGTAGAAATGATTGCGAGCCGCCCTGGGCTGATTCTTGACATAGTAGACAAACGGTCGCTCCAAAGCCTCGGCGGCGGGGTGCTCAAGAGTCCTTGCGAAAGCACGGAGAATGGAGAGATCAGTCGAGCCTTCAAGGTAGAGGACCCACCCAGCCTGTTCGGCTTGATAGAACTGGTCGTACCCGATCTCTTTCAGTGATTTTAGAAGCTGGTGCCCTCGATCGTCGATCCGATGGGGCCTGCCCACGAAGGCGATCACCACATCGCGACCCGCTGCCTCATTGAGCACCACCTCCGAATGGCTGGCCGCTACAATCTGCGACCCATGCTCAGCGGCGAATTGAGACATCAAGTCGTAGATCTGGCGTTGTCGAAGAATCTCCAAATGAGCGTCGGGCTCGTCCACAAGGATGACAGAACTCGGGTTCGCCGTTAGGTATGCGAGCAGTAATAGCGTTTGCTGTAGTCCGCGGCCGGCCGACGATAGGTCGAGCCGCGTTCCGCCACGGTCGACGTAAGTCATGGTAATCTCGCTGCGCTCCGGTATGTACCGTGGCTCATCCAACCGGACGAGAAACAACGCTTCAATCGTCTTGACCAATCGAGACCACTCGGTTGCGCCGCCTTCCTCCGAGGAGATCTTGTAGCACAGGTTCCTGAGAACCTCCGCAGTACGTCCCTCACCCAAACGAACATTGATCGCACCTGCGTCGAGTCGTGTCTCGTTCTCCGCCAAGCCCGACATAGGAGGCAGGAATGCGACATTCACTTGGCCGGCTTGCTTGGGTATGGACATCCGCGCGGGGTTCTTCTTCTCCGAGAGACGCAAGGGCCGGCAGTACAATGACTCTTCATTCGCGTAGTCGAACTCGAGACCGCAGGTCCAGGGGGTGCCCTCCGTGACGCCTTCCACAATGACGTCGATTCGGATATTGCGGGTCTGCTGCCTTCCATCCTTGTCTCTTCGCACGTCCCGGACGTGCAGGCCACGCCACAGTAGATTGGCGTCCGGTACGGGCACGGCGATGAGGTCTCGGCGATTGAGGGCGACGCCGGGACGCTTCTCCGGTGCCTTCTCGCCAGCGCGTTTCTCGTTCCACCGCTTGAGGCCGATACTCCAAATCGCCAGCGCTTGAAGTGCCGTGGTCTTGCCAGAGTTGTTGGGGCCGATGAACACGACCGGGTTCCCCAACTCGATCTCCGCCGAGCCGAATCGCTTGAAGTTTCGGATGGTCAGTTTGTTTAGCATGGCTTCTCCGCGCACAAGCAAGGATCGCTCGACGCATAATTGACGTTCGTCACGCCATAGTCCAGTTGGCGCTGGAAATGCCGCGCGATCGGATGCGGCGCATCTTTCTCCCTAGTTCGCAGTCGGCGGTGTCTTGTCCGTGCCGCCATGCCAAGTCCACAGCACCCGTCGCATGACGCGAGCGCCCCCGAACGCATAAGTATCAACGGACAGACGTCATGCTAGCAAACCCTCCCCAGCCCGTGCAACACCACCGCCTTCATCTCCGTCATCTCTTCGATCGCGTACTTGGGGCCCTCCTTGCCGAAGCCGCTTTCTTTCAGCCCGCCGTAGGGCATCGCGTCGGCACGCCAGGAGGTGCCCCAGTTGACGTGGATCGAGCCGGCGTCAACCTCCCGGGCGAAGCGCATGGCCCGGTCCACGCTCTCGGTGAAGATGGCCGCGCTGAGCCCGTAGTTGGTGTTGTTGGCCAGGCGGATCGCCTCCTCGAGGTTGCTCACTCGGGTGACGGCCATGGCCGGCCCGAAAAGCTCCTCGCAACTGATCCGCATGCCGGGGTCGACGCCGGCGACCAGCATCGGCTGGAGCAGCCGGCCTTGGCGCTCGCCGCCGCAGAGGAGCCGGGCGCCGCCGGAGACCGCCTCGTCGACCCATTGCTCGACGCGCACGGCGTCGCTCTCGCGGATCATCGGGCCCATCCTGGTCGACTCGTCGAGCTGGTTGCCGGTGGTGATCGCCTCCACCTTGGGCACCAGGGCGTCGAGGAAGTCGTCGTGGACGCGGTCCATCACGAGGACCCGCTGGGCGGAGATGCAGACCTGGCCGGCGTTGGAGTAGCCCGAGGCCGTGGTCAGCTCGGCGGCCTTGGCCAGGTCGGCGTCGTCCATGACGACCACGGGACAGTTGCTGCCCAACTCCATGGTGATCTTCTTCAGCCCGGCGATCTGGGTGATGTGCTCGCCGACGTCGCGGCTGCCCGTGAAGCTGATCTTGCGGACTCGGGGATCGGCACACAGCCCGTCGCCGATGACGGCGCCGGACCCGGTCAGACACGCGATACCCAACGGGGGCAAGCCCGCCTCCAGGAGGATCTCGACCAGCCTCAGGGCGACCAGGGGCGTGTCGCTGGCCGGCTTGAGCACCACGGCGTTGCCGGCGGCCAGCGCCGGGGCGACCTTGTGGCTGACGAGGTTCAGGGGGAAGTTGAACGGGCTGATGGCCACGACCACGCCGCAGGGCACGCGGATCGTGAAGCCGAGCTTGTCGGCACAGCCCGGGGCCCCGTCCAGCGGCAGGACCTCGCCACCGAGCCGCTTGGACTCCTCGGCCGATAGCTCAAACGTCTGAATCGCCCGGCTCGTCTCCACGCGGCCTTCGGCCAGGACCTTGCCCTCTTCGCTGCTGATGGTCCGGGCGAGCTCTTCGCGGCGCTCGTGCATCAGCTCGGCCGCCTTGCGGAGGATGAGGGACCGCTCGTAGGCGGGCGTGTTGCGCATGGTGCGGGCGCCTTCGACGGCCCCGGCCAGGGCGGCGTCGACGTCGCCAGCCGTGGCCTTGGGCACCGTGTCGATCACGCTCCCGTCGAACGGGTTGGTGACCTCCGTCTTCTCCGACCGGTCGACCCACTGGCCGCCGATGAACATTTTCATGGTTGAGGTTCCCTGTCAAGCTGTGAGGATGGGCGGACTCCGCACGCTGGATCATCCCCCTGCGCCCCGGTTTTCCTGACGCCATTAGACCCCGGACCCCGCAAGTTGCCAACCGAGCCAACCAGCCGGAGGTCGTGCGGAGGTCATCGGCCGCCGGGGAATTGTTAGGAGGGTTGTCAAAGGTTGTCAGCGGCCGTAGAAGCGCTATGATGAGGTGGGCCCCAATCACGGGGCGGGTTTCTGTCGCGGGTCATCCGTGCAAAGGGGGTAGACCGATGACGCAGATTGAACAGAAGCGTCCCGAGACTCTGACCGAGGCCAACCTGGAGCCCCGGGCCAACCCTTTCCCCAGCCCGGCAAGCTGGCGCGACCAGGTAATCTACTTCCTCCTGCCCGACCGCTTTAGCGACGGCCGGGAAGCCACCACGCCGCTCTATCAGCCGGGCCAGTACGCGGCGACCCACAAGGCCCGGTGGATGGCTGCCGGCAAGCACTTTCAGGGGGGGACGCTCAAGGGCATCCAAGGCCGGCTGGGTTACCTCCACGACCTCGGCGTCACCACGATCTGGCTCGGCCCGATCTGGAAGCAGCGCGCGGAGATGGACACCTACCACGGCTACGCCATCCAGGACTTCGTCGACGTGGACCCCCGCTTCGGCACCCGCCAGCACTTGCGCGACCTGGTCGACGCCGCCCACGCCAAGGGCATGTACGTGCTGTTGGACGTGATCTACAACCACTCGGGCGACAACTGGTTCTACCGGGTCGATGGGGAGCCGCGGTCCGAGGTCCCCTATCGGTATGAGCCCCGGTATCCGTTCCATGGCTGGCGCACGAAGTCGGGCGCGAGCGTCGCGGCCGTCGACGATGCGGACGACGGCGTCTGGCCCCAAGAGTTCCAGGACCCCGAGTTCTACACCCGCGCCGGGAGCATCGGGAGGTGGGACCCCGAGTCCTGGGAAGACCCCATGCATCCGAGCAACGAGTTCCGCCGCGGGGACTTCTATTCACTCAAGGATCTCCGGCTCAACGAGTTGGAGCCCGGCTCCGACGCGGTGCTCGCGGCCCTGATCCGGGTGTACCAGTATTGGATCGCCCTGAGCGATTGCGACGGCTTTCGCGTCGACACGGTGAAGCACGTCTCCTGGGAGGCGTCGCGGAATTTCTGCGGGGCGATCCACGAGTACGCCGAGTCGATCGGCAAGGACAACTTCCTGTTGATCGGGGAAGTGACCGGCGGCGGCGGGATGGCCCGAAACTACCTGGAGATCTTTGGGCGGAACCTGGACGCCGTGCTGGACATCGGCTACCCGGCCGCGACCCTGGGGAACGTCGTCAAGGGCCTAGTGCAGCCCCGGGCGTTCTTCGATCTCTTCGAGGCACACGACGCCCTGGGGACGCATCGCCAAGTGGGACGCTACCACATCTCGGTCCTCGACGACCACGACATGGTCGGCCGTCGCCAAGCGCGGTTCTCCGCGGGCAACACGATCGACGCCCGCTCCGAGCAAGTCGCCCACGCCGTCGGCGTCCAGTTGACCACGTTGGGCATCCCCTGCATCTACTACGGCACGGAACAGGCGTTCGACGGGTCGGTCGACCGCCACGACCCGTCCGTCGAGCCGGCCGGCGAACACGCCGATCGCTACATTCGCGAGTCGATGTTCGGCGGCACGTTCGGGGCCTTCCAGACGAAGGGCTGCCACTTCTTCGATCCTGCGCATCCGGCCTACCAGCGGATCGCCGCCATCGCCCGGGTCCGAAGCGGCGACGGTGACGAAGACGTGGGGCTCACGCTCCGCCGCGGGCGCCAGTATCAGCGCGAGACGTCGTTCGGCGACCATGGCTTCGGATTCTGGGGGCCGGGCGAGATCGTCGCCTGGTCGCGGATCCTCTTCGACCGCGAGGTCCTCATGGTGCTCAACACCCACGGCACGGAAGGCCGGGGCGCCGAGGTGACGGTCGACGCGTCGCTCCATCCGGAAGGGAGCACGATGCGATTCTTGTATCGCGGCGATTGGAGCCCGGCGGAGCTGGCCAACCCGCCCGGCGACCAGGCCGTCTCCGTGACAAGGATGCCCGACGGCCGAGCCACGGTGCGCGTTGATCTTCCGCCCGCGGGGTTCGCGATCCTGACCTGAGCCGTGTGTGGCATGCTCTCAAAGCGCGACGCCGAAAGAACTGGCCCAGAAGCTCCACTAACGACTAACGGCGCCGGGTGCCACTGCTGGCTTGTCCAGCAGTGCTGCACGGGGGTCGGGGAAGTGACGGGTTGTTTCTGCTTCCCTCAGCCTGCCGGCTCATCGGTGGACAGTCGGGCACCTCCGGGTGGGACGTAATGCACTGCTGGGCAAGCCAGCAGTGGCACCCGGCCGGCTTTGTTGGACAGGGTCACTTCGGACGCGCGGTCGATTCCGCCACCTATGAGGGGAACTACCCCCTTCAGATACCGTGAGCGCACGTGCGCTGGGGCCCGAGGGGGAGTGCGCTCGGGCCCCATGGTACGTGCGCTGGGGTTCCAGGGGATGTGCTACAGGGTCATAGGCCACCTGCGCGCACGCCAGGTACTGGGCGAAACGCCCTTTTTGGACGAGGTCACTCGCGCAAGCCCCGGGTACGAAAGCACTTGGAGGTTTCGGCCGGACCAAGAAAAACCGTCCAACAATTGGCTTCGACGCAACGCGTTGCGAGGCATGGACTTAGGGCTCTTGATGGGCGGCATTGTTGGACACTTGGACGGGCTGTTTTGGGGGCTTCCGAGCGTGCCGGTTCTCGCCTAACGTGTTCGAGCATACCATGTTAGCGCCGAGCCGCAAGACGATTTTCGGCCGTTGCGTGTTGCTTCCAACTTCTCCCGGCCCGGGCGGGCTGAGCGACTCGATTCGGCGTGGAGCGCCGAGTCGACCACCCCTACCTCTGGGCGAGGCCACGCAGCAAAGCGTGGCAGGGCTCCCGCGCAGCGAGCCGGCGAGCCGAGCGACCCCGCCGCTGGGCGAGGTCAATGCATCAAGGATCAGCCCGACTAGGTACCGCTCCCTTAGGAATCAGCTCCCCTCGACGTCGAAGACCCGATCGAACCGCCGCCGGGTCTCACGGGTGTAGCGCTCGAAATCGGCCAGAAGCGCGTCGGTCGACGGGCAGCGAAGCAGGTGGGCGAGCTTGGCAAGCTCGGTGGGGTCTTCGGGGAGCTTGTCGCGGGCGGTGAGGCTCACCAAACGGAGCCGGCCTTCGAGCGTGCGCAGGAAGCGGTAGCTCGTGGCAAACAGCTTGAAGTCCTCCGTCGCCAGGTGACCGGCTTCATGGAGCGCTTCGAGGGCATCGAGCGTGTTGGGGATGCGGACCTCGGGCGTCTTGCGGCCGTGCTTGAGCTGGAGCATCTGGACGAGGAACTCGACGTCGACGATGCCCCCGGCGCCACGCTTCAGGTTCTCGCCCGTGGCGGTCTCTTCCAGGCGATGGCGCATGTGGCGAATCTCGTCGGCGTGGGTTGGGCGCCAGGGATGCTCGAAGGCGGCGCGGGCGACGACCGCACGGGTTGCCTCGGCAATCCGCGGCGAGCCGACGACCACCCGGGCCTTGCACAACGCCTGGCGCTCCCAGAGCCGGCCGTCGCCGGAGCGGAAGTAGTGGGCAAACGGGTCCAGGGACGTGGCCAGGGCGCCGCTCTTGCCGGTGGGGCGAAGCCGGGCGTCGATCTCGTACAGGCGTCCGTAGGCGCTTAACCGGCTGGTCGTCTTGATGACCCGCTGGGCAAGCTGGCTGTAGAAGTGCTGGTTGCTGGTGCCCGTGCCGCGATCGGGGCGTTCCGGGTGGACGGTGTCTCCGTCGGCTTCGTAGAGGAAGACGAGGTCCAGGTCGCTGTGGTAGTTCATCTCCCGTCCGCCGAACTTGCCCATCGCCAGGATGGCCGGCTCGGCCGGCTCGCCCGCCCGAGGCCCTTCGCCCACCGTGGGCTCGCCGAATCGCGCGGCCAGGCGCTGGTGCTCGCGGGCAACGATCTGCGTGAGGCAGGTTTGGGCGACGTCGGATAGGGCCCCGGTGGTCGCCAGCACGTCCTCCTTGCCCAGCAGGTCGCGGACCCCCACGCGAAGCTGCTGGTCGTTCTTGAAGCTGTGCAGGATCGGGTCCAGGTCTTCGGCCCCCCGGCAGAGGTCGGCGAGCGCCTGCTGGAGTGAATCATGGGTGGGGAGCCTGTCGAGCACCAGGCTGTCCATCAGCCCGTCGATCATGCCCGGGTTGCTCGTGAGGATTCCGGAGAGAAACGGGCTGTAGGCGCAGAGCTCGACGTAGAGCTTGAGCGAGGGCGGGTTGAAGCTGAACAGCTCCCAGAGGACGCCCTTGCCGCCGAGCGAATCGCTGACCTGGTTCAGGTTCACCAGCGTCGAGTCGGGATCGGGCGTGGCGGCGATCGCCCGGATCAGGTCCGGCGCGATGGCGGCCAGGAAGTGGCGGCAGCGAGGCGTCGACAGGAAGCGGATCTTCTCCTCGCCCAGCGCCATCAGGTTGCGGTAGGCCGACCGGACGTCGCGAAACGGGTATTTGCCCAGGACTTCGGCGATTCGCTCGTCGGGCGGACTGGGGTCGAAGACCAGGTCGACCTCGGCCCTCGCGACCACGTCGTCGCTGAACGCCTCGTGCAACAGGAAGTCGAGGATACGGCGGTTCTCCGCGGTTCTCCGCTGGTAGTCCCGTTGGAACTTGGCCAGCGCGGGCTTCCCGGGCGAGTTGACGTATCCCATGCGCAGGGCGAGCTTGCGGAGCTCGTCGGGCGCATCGGGCAAGAGATGGGTCTGGAGATCGAACATGATCTGGAGCCGGTGCTCGATCTTCCGCAGGAAGCTGTAGTTCGCCTCCAAGAGCGTCCGCTCCTGGTTGGTGAGGCAGCCGAGGTCGGCCAGCCGGGCGATGGCTTCCAGGGTGTTGCCGGTTCGCAGCGCCGGCAGGAGGGCGCCGTTGAGGAGCTGGAGGAACTGGATCACGAACTCCACGTCGCGGATGCCGCCGTGCCCGGTCTTGACTTCGCGGGCGTCGGCGCCTTCCCGCTCGGTCCGCTGCTCGATGCGGCGCTTGAGGGCCTTGATCTCGCTGATATCCGCCCGGCTCAAGTACCGCCGATAGACCCACGGGCTCAGTTGCCGGAGAAACTCAGCGCCCAGCTCCAGATCGCCGGCGACGGGCCGGGCCTTGAGGTACACCTGGCGCTCCCAGGTGCGGCCGCGGACGTCGTAGTAGTGCTGGGCACCGGCGACGGTGCGGACGATCGGGCCTTGATCGCCCTCCGGGCGCAAACGTAAATCGACGCGATAGACCGCGCCCAGTTCGGTCGTTTCGGTCAGCAGCCGGACGAGTTCGCGGGCGAGCCGGTCGAAGAACTCGGCGTTGGTGATGGGACGCCGGCCGTCGGTCTGGCCGTCGACGTCGTAGAGGAGGATCAAGTCGATGTCGCTCGAGTAGTTCAGCTCCAGTCCGCCCAGCTTCCCCATGCCGAGCACGACGAACCGGGCGGGCCGGCCCCCCGGACCGAGCGGGAGGCCCCGCCGTGCGCCCACGCTTCGCCAGGCCGCCCCCAGCGCCGCCTCCACGATCGCGTCGGCCAGATAGGAGATTTGCAGGGTCACGGTCCGCAGGCTCTGCTGGCGCACGATGTCGCCGTACGAGATCCGCAGCATCTCCCGACGCTTGAACCGCCGCAACGACCGGAGCACGGCCTGATCGTCCTCCAGCACGGCCAATTCGCCGGCGAGATCGTCGACGAGGGCCTGGCGGGCAAACGGCTGCCCCTCGGTCAAGCGCAATAGGTCCAGGCTCTGCGGATCGGCCACCAACAGGTCGCTCAAGTGCTGGCTGGTGGAGAGGATTTGCAGGAGCGTGGGCAGGGTGCCCGGATCGCGCTGGAAGAACGTCCCCACCGAGAGCCGGCTCCGCGAGGCCGCCAGGAAGCGGTCGAGGTTGTTCAGGGCCATGTCGGGATCGGGCAGGCGGGCCAAATGCTCGCCGAGCTGGTCGCAGATCACCGACACAAGATCGAGCGTCAGCCCGCCCGTGGCCATCCGCACCAGGTTGGCGTGGGCCCGCTTCGTGTCGACCAGCCCCAACGACTCGAGCCAGCCGTCGGCCGCCGCGGGGTCGTCCAGGTATTGACGGAGTCGAACGATCTCCACTATCTACTCCCGACCGGCCACCGCCGACGATACGACTATGCGTATCGCCGCCGACTGCCGACTCGCTTCGCCGTCCGCCCAAACAGAGTGACCGCGGTGGCCTCGTGAATCTCGATCGGCACGATCTTGCCGACCAGGTCGCTGTCTCCCTCGAAGACCACAATCCGATCGCACACCGTCCTTCCGGTGAGTTGCACGCCGAGACCGTGCTCGGCCTGCTTGCGCCCGGCCTTGCTGGGGCCTTCCACGAGAATCTCCACGGTGCGGCCCACGAGCGCCCGGTTGTCTTCCTCGCTGATCGCGTTTTGGATGGCCAAGAGGTCGTTGTTGCGGCGCCGCTTCACCTCGTCGGGCACGTCGTCCTCGTACAGCTCGGCGGCCTTGGTCCCGGGTCGCGGGCTGTACTTGAAGATGAAGCTGTTCTTGAACCGGGCGTCGCGCACCAGCTCGACGGTCTGCCGGTAGTCGTCCTCGGTCTCGCCGGGAAAACCGACGACGAAGTCGCTGGTGACCGCCGCCTGGGGGATCGTCTCCCGGATTTGCGCGAGCATCTCGCGGTACGCTTCGGCCGTGTACCCCCGCTTCATCCGCTCCAGGATTTCGTTGGAGCCGCTTTGGGCCGGCACGTGCAAGTAGGGCGACACTTTGGCCAGGTCGCGAACGGCCTGGAGCAGCTCCGGGGTCATGTGCCGGGGGTGGTTGGTCACGAATCGCAGGCGCCGAAGGCCCTCGACGTCGTGAAGCCGGTAGAGCAGGTCGGCCAGCCGGACCGGGCGACCGCCGGCCGTGCCCCGGAAGCTGTTGACGGTCTGCCCCAGCAGGGTCACCTCCAGACAACCCTGATCGGCCAACCGGCGGACCTCCGCTTCGATCTCCTCCACGGGCCGGCTCTGCTCGGGACCGCGCACGCTGGGCACGATGCAGTACGTGCAGAACCGGTCGCAGCCGAACATGATCCGGACCATGGCCTGGTGCCGGCCGGGTCGGGCATCGACCATCCGCAACGGGTCGTAGCGGGCGAAACTCTCTCGGACCGCCGTGCGGCTCCCCGTCTTGCGGTCCAGGCTGACCTCGATCCGAGGGCCCCCGCCGGCGGCGATCTCGGCCAACAGCGCCGGCAACTGCCCCAATTGCCCGGGCCCGATCACGAGATCCACGTGCGGGGCCCGACGGAGGATCAGCTCTCGGTCCTTCTGGGCCATGCAGCCGAGCACTCCGATGATCCTGTCCGGGCGGTGCTTCTTGGCGTGCTTCAACCGTCCCAGGGCACTGTAGATCTTGTCTTCGGCGTGCTGGCGGACACTGCACGTGTTGAAGAGAATCACGTCCGCCTTGCGGGGGGTATCGACCAGCTCATATCCGGCCGACAGGAGACCGGCCACCACGAGCTCACTGTCGAGCACGTTCATCTGGCAGCCAACCGTCTCGAGGTAAAGCCGTCTGGCCATGGAGAGCACCACATCGGATCACGCGGCCCTGTCTCGTCGTCCTTTTTCTTGCATGCTCGGCTTCTTGCGCCTCTTGCTCTTCTTGAAGTGCTGGCGAAGCTCGTCGAGCAGTTGGTCCCGCCGCCGGGTCATCAGCCGGACCAAGGCGGTTACGGCCACGTAGCCCGCAACGACCAAAAGCACGATATCCCAACGATTCATGTTTCCCATCCTTGCATGACCTGACAAGGCGTCCGGGCCAGAAGTTCCCCATTTTAACGCGGACTCTATCCGCGCCGCGAGGTCAATTCCGGGGCGATCTGGCATCTGCTCTGCCCGTGGGCAAGATCAACACAAGCCCGAAGCGCAAGCGAGGGACGCAACGTGATGCCTCGCTTGCGCTTCGGGTTGGTGTGCCGTTGGCCTCAGGCGGACAAGCCAGTCCACCGGCGGACGTCGCGGGCTCGATGATTCGGGAGCCCTTGCAGGAAATCGCCAAGTAGGGGGGGTGTATCGGCACTTCGAGGGGATTATAAGGGATAGGGCCCGTCTCGACGCACCACGAGTTCCGAAGGAGGTCAAGATGAACGCTTGCCGAAGTCTCGTTGCGATTCTGGTACCCGGCTTGCTCGCGGCACTGCTGAGCACTCCCGCGCTGGCTGCCGAGAAGAAGGGGACCAAGTTCGCCCGGTTCGAGGTGGACGGTGTCGTAGCCTATGGGATTGTGGAGGGAGACCGGGTGCGGCAGATCGACGGCGACCTGTTCGGCCGTTGGAAGCCCACGGACAAGACCCATGCCCTGGCGGACGTCAAGCTGCTCGTCCCCACCGTGCCCACCAAGGTCTTGGCCTGTGCGGGCAACTACAAGAGCCACCTCGGCGACGCCGCGGCGCATCCGTACCCCGAGATGTTCTTCAAGGTCCCGTCCTGCCTGATCGCTTGCTGCCAGCCGGTTGTGATCCCCAAGGACGCGACCAACGTGCATTATGAGGCCGAGTTGGTGATCGTCATTGGCCGGCGCGCCAAGAACGTGCCCGTCGACCGGGCGCTCGACCACGTGTTGGGCGTCACCTGCGGCAACGACATCAGCGCCCGCGATTGGCAGAAGAACGACGTCCAGTGGTGGCGGGCGAAGGGGTCCGACACGTTTGGCCCGTGCGGGCCCTGGATCGTCTCGGGAGTTGATTACGACGATCTGCTCCTGGAGTTGCGTCAGAACGGCGAGGTCCGGCAGAAGGAGCGAACCAGCAACATGGAGCACGGCGTCGCCGCGGTCGTCAGTTGGGCCAGCCGGCACGTGACCCTCGAGCCGGGCGACCTGATTTTCACGGGCACGGCGGGCAAGACTTCGGCGATCGAGCCGGGCGACGTGCTGGAGGTCGAGCTGGAGGGCGTCGGGATTCTGAAGAACCCGGTTCAAGCCGCCGAGTGACCCGTCGGCGAAGCCGGGTTGCAGGCCACTCGCGGTGATGACGACGGTCCACGCGTGACGCCGCGGAGTTGCCTCGCGAGATCCGATCTGATAAAACCCAGCTCATACCGAGCCCCGCACTGCTTGCGCGCGAAGGGCGCCCCACGGCAGCCCGGCTTCTTGGGAGAGAATCGAGGGCATCCGCGCATGGGCCATGCAGGAGTCAATAGGATCAGCGTACACGCCACTTGAGCTCTTGGTGAAGAAGGAGTACTGGCAAGATGAAGCGATCGAGGAACGGGACGTTCGCGTTGGTGTCGGTTTGTGTTTTGCTGATGGCGGCTCCCGCCTTGGCGGACGTGAGGCTGCCCAAGATCATCGGCGACCACATGGTGTTGCAGCAGGGGACATCGGCGCCGATCTGGGGCTGGGCCGATCCCGGCGAGAAGGTCACGGTCTCCTTGGGCCCGTGCAAAGCGACCGCAACCGCGTGCGAGCGCGGGAAGTGGAAGGTCAAGCTCGACGCGATGGAAGCGGGCGGACCGCACCGAATCACCATCCAGGGGAATAACACTATAACGCTCGAGGACGTCCTGGTTGGCGAGGTCTGGGCCGCCTCCGGGCAGTCGAACATGCAGTTCTCGGTCGGTGCATCGAACAACGCGCAGGAAGAGATCGCCGCGGCCGACTACCCGAAGATGCGGCTCTTCACCGTCGCCCGAAAGACGGCCGATACGCCGATGGACGACTGCGAGGGCTCCTGGGTCGCGTGCACGCCGGAAACGGTCCCCGGCTTCTCGGCGGTCGCGTACTTCTTCGGCCGCTATCTGCACAAGGAGCTCGATCTGCCGGTCGGGCTGATCAACACGTCGTGGGGCGGGACGCCGGCCGAGGCGTGGACGAGCCTGGACGCCCAACAAGACGTGCCCGAGCTTGCCCCCACGGTCGCCCGATGGAACCAGCAGATCGCCCAGTACGATCCGGAGGCGGCCCGTCAAGGGTACGAGAAAGCGATGGAAGCGTGGAAGCAGGCCGCCGAGAAGGCCAAGGCGGAGGGCAAGCCCGCGCCGCCGCAGCCGCGAGCCCCCGTCAATCCGGCGGATTCCCCGCACCGTCCGGCCAGCCTCTACAATGGGATGATCGCCCCGGTGATCCCGTTTGCCGTCCGCGGGGCGATCTGGTACCAGGGCGAGTCGAACGCCAGCCGCGCCGAGCAGTACCGGACTCTCTTCCCCGCGATGATCAACAACTGGCGCGACAAGTGGGGCCAGGGCGACTTCGCCTTCCTCTTCGTGCAGTTGGCGCCGTACCGCTATGGGGGTCTGGACCCCCGTTGCCTGGCCGAAGTGTGGGAAGCGCAGGTGCGAACCCTCGATCTGCCCAACACCGGGATGGCCGTCACCACCGACGTCGCCGACATTAAGGACATCCACCCGAAAAACAAACAGGACGTGGGCTGCCGCCTCGCCCTGTGGGCCCTGGCCAAGACGCACGGGAAGGACCTCGTCTACAGCGGGCCGCTCTATGAGTCGATGTCCGCCGAGGGCGACAAGATCCGCATCCGGTTCAAGCACGTCGGCGGCGGACTGGTGGCCAAGGACGGGCCGCTCTCGCACTTCACCATCGCCGGCAAGGACGGCGAGTTCGTGCCGGCCGCGGCCACGATCGACGGCCAGACCATCGTCGTCCAAAGCGACCAGGTGAAGGAGCCGGCGGCCGTCCGCTTCGGCTGGACCGACACGGCCGAGCCCAACCTGTTCAACCAGGAAGGCCTGCCCGCCTCCCCCTTCCGGACCGACGACTTCGAGCTGGTCACGGCGGGGGCCAGGTGAAAGACGATTTGGGGCCGGGGCTGCGGAGCCGTGGCACCGGGCAGAGAACGTGAGCAACCCAAAAGCCGGCGATCGGCCCCTCGAGCCGGACCGGTCGCCGTGCCGACGGGGCTCGATTTCCTACTCAACGTCGCCGAGCGATCGTTTTGTGCCGCCAAGGCCCTCCGCCTACCGTAAGTCAACCGGCTGCCGTCGGCCTATAATGGAAGAGTCCCGCTCACCTCCCCATTTCGGGCGTGAGCAGCAGGCACGAGGGGGGATCTCCAACATGAAATGGTCGTGGAAGCTGGGCCAGGTGGCCGGGATCGGGATCTTCGTCCACTGGACGTTTGTCCTGCTTATCGCCTGGCTCGTCTACCTTTTCATGTCGCAGGGAAGTGATCTTCGAGGGGTCCTCGACGGCGTCGCGTTCGTGCTGGCGATTTTCGGGTGCATCGTGCTGCACGAGCTGGGGCACGCCCTGATGGCCCGGCGATTCGGCATCCAGACCCGCGACATCACGCTCCTGCCCATCGGCGGCGTCGCCCGGCTGGAACGGATGCCGGAGAATCCCACGCAGGAGCTCTGGGTGGCGCTGGCCGGCCCGGCGGTCAACGTGCTGATCGCCATCGTGCTGTTCGGGGTGGTCGTCGTCTCGCTGGGGATCGCCGTCTTCTCCAATATCGAGGTGCTGATGAAGTCGCTCCTGGTGAGCGGCAACTTCCTGCTCGCCGTGCTGGTCGCCAACGTCTTCCTGGTGATCTTCAACCTCGTACCCGCGTTCCCCATGGACGGCGGGCGCGTGCTCAGGGCCTTGCTCGCCACGAAGCTCGACTACGTCCGGGCCACCCAGATCGCCGCCAGCATCGGCCAAACCTTGGCGATCCTTTTCGGGATTCTCGGGTTTTTCGGGGTTCCGGGCTTGTTCGGCGCGAATCCTCTGTGGCTCTTCATCGCCCTGTTCGTCTACCTGGGGGCCGACGCGGAAGCCCACATGGTTCGCGTTCGTTCGGTGATGCGGGGCGTGCCGACCCTCGCGGCCATGGTCACCCGCTTCCGCACGGTCTCGCCGCAGGAGCCCCTCTCGTCGGCGATCCAGGAGCTGCTGGCCGGGCATCAGCAGGACTTCCCCGTGATGGAAGACGACCGGATCGTGGGCATGCTCACCCGGCGCGATCTGCTGGCCGCCGTGGCCGAAGGGAAGCACGACCTGCCGATCGCCGAAGTGATGCGCCGCGATTTCCGCGTGGTCGACGAGGCCGAGATGCTCGACAGCACCTTCCAGCGGATGCGCGAGGGCGCATGTTCCACGCTGCCCGTGTTGCGTGAGGGGAGGCTGGTGGGCATCGTTACGCTGGAGAACGTCGGGGAGTGGATGATGATCCAGTCGGCGCTCCGCAAGGGCGGAGCCCGGGGCGACGTGGACGACATCTACGGCGTCGAATCGACCGGCGCCGGCGCGCCGCCTCGTCTGCGGCCCCGCCAACCCCCCGATCCAACGCCGCCCCAAGAGCCGCGACCCTAAGCCATGCCGAAGACGATCGACGGCGTCGTGTGCGGCTCCTGCGTGGCCGATATCCTCGTCCGGCCCGTCCGGCTCGACGTGGCATGGGGCGAAGGCACGCTCACCCAGGTCGACCCCATCGAGCCGGCCACCGGCGGGATCGTGTGCAACTCGGGCATCGCCATGGCGCGGCTGGGCTTGAACGTGGCGGCCCTCGGCTGCGTCGGCAACGACCATTGGGCCTCGATGATTCGCGGGCGCCTGACCGACGAGGGAATCGACGCTCGCCGCCTCGTCACCCATCCGACCGCCGCCACCACGACGGCCGTGGTCCTGATCGACTCCGACGGCCAGCGAAGCTTCGCCTTCTGCCCGGGGGCCACCGAGCAGTTATCCTCCGCCCTGTTTCTGGAGAACCTCGATCTGTTCGCCCAGAGCCGCATGGCCCTGATCGGATACTACTCGCTGCTGCCAAACCTGGAGCACGACTTGCCCGAAGTGCTCGCGGCGATCCGCGAGCGCGGCTGCCGCACGGCCTTGGACTCCGCCGGCAACGGCGGCCGCATGGAGCCCCTGGACCGAATCCTCCCGCACTTGGACGTGTACGTGCCCAGCTACGCCGAAGCCGCCCATCAGACGGGCGAGAGCGAGCCGCGGGCAATCCTCGAAGCGTATCGCCGGTCCGGTGCGCGTGGCTTGCTGGGCGTGAAGCTCGGGTCGCAGGGAGCCGTGTTGAGTCCCGCGGCGGGCGAGTACGTCAGGATCGATCCCGTGCCGCCGCCGGGGCCCGTCGTCGACACCACCGGCGCCGGCGACTGCTTCTACGCCGGCCTGCTCGTGGGGCTTCTGAAAGGCATGAGCATCCGGGATGCAGGCCGCCTCGCCGCCGCCTGCGCCGCCCTCTCGATCACGGGCAAAGGCGCCACGACCGCCGCGGGCGACTACGCCGCAACCGCCCGACTGGCGGGGCTCGCCGAGTAACCGACCGCCGATTCCGCCGCGGCCTGCCGTTGCGCTTTGGCAGCCCCTCCCCATTTGCGCACCGACTTCTTACCGACACCCGACGGCACCCCTACACGTTTCCGATGCCCGCCGCTTCAGGGGTTCACAAGAGTCTGCACCACGCGGCAACCGACCACCCGATCTGAGGGAAACGTGAAGGTGACGGTTTTCAACCTGTATTGATATTGTCACAATGACATGAGGGAAGCGTTCGGTTGCCCGAGCGCCACGGTTCCGCTCGGTCGGAAGGACTGCGTCGCGAGGGAGCGGCACATGGAGCACCTGGCATTCCTGGACCGAGTGAAGAGACTCGTCGTCGTGGCGATGTTCTCGGATGACGACCTGATGGAGAGGCTCGTACTGAAGGGAGGAAACCTGCTCGACTTGGTCTATCAGGTCTCGGCACGGGCTTCCCTTGACGTGGACTTCTCGGTCGACGGTGATATCGAGGACGCCGGGGAACTGAAAGACAAAATCGTCCGGGTGCTGACCGCGACCTTTGCGGCGGAAGGATTCCAGGTCTTCGACGTGAAGGTCAAGGCGGTCCCGCCCAAGATCACGGACGACGTGAAGGACTTCTGGGGCGGGTACAAGGCAGAGTTCAAGATCATTGAGAGCGAGAAGTATGAGCGGTTCAGGCATGACGAGGACGCACTCAGACGCGACGCGGCCAAGATCGGGGGGAGAGAATCAACGCGGTTCACGATCGACATCAGCCGGCATGAGTATTGTGAGCACAAGCGGCGGTTTGACTTCGAAGGCTACACCATCTACGGGCAGTCGCCGGAGATGTTTGCGTGCGAGAAGCTCCGAGCGATCTGCCAGCAGATGGAAGAGTACACGACGCAACTGAAGAAGCACTCGGCCACGCGCGCAAGGGACTTCTTGGATTTCTACGTCATCTCCGAGGAGTTCGGGCTTGATTACGAGGATCGGAGTCTGTGGGAGATCTGTGCCAAAACGTTCGCTGCCAAACGAGTCCCGCTGAGGCTCTTGGGCAACGTCAGGAACGTCCGGCACCAGCACGAAGACGATTTCTTGTCGGTTCGCGATACCGTGAAGCCGGAGTTTGCGCTACGAGATTTCGAGTTCTACTTCGACTATATGGTTCACAAGTGCCAACTACTGGAACCCCTTGGGAACGTATAGCCGCCATCGTTTGTTGTAATCCGCCTCCCTCATCTGATAGGTCAGGTAGAAGTCGAACTCCATGGGGAATTCTCGCAGAAGCTCAACTTGAGATGCGCTATACGTGCCTGCCCGCTCAAGGTAGAATCCGATCGACTGATGGTAAGGGTAGGTGAATCGCAGCTTGCGCAGGTAGGCCGCGGTCCTGTTCACCGACAGTCGACCAGCGGCAGCCCTGAACGCCTCCGCAACCTGCGCAACGCCCCCTGCGTAAACGGGGCGAACCGTTGCGTCTATCAGCGTCCTCTCGATGTTGGTTACGCGCAACGGCGATCCTTCGTCATCCGGGCTGAACTGCACTACCCCCAGTTCTCCGGTGTTGCGGCCGTTTAGTTTGACCACCCTCTGTCCGCGGAACTCGATTTCGTTTGACGAGACGCGGCACTTGCCACGGAACGCCCGGTCGATGCCTTCCTGCGTGAGTTGTGCAGTTCCACCCGATCCGGGTTGCTCGACGTTGAGGTAGACTGTTTTCGGAATCTGCGTGGTCAGCCCGTGGATGTGGATCGCCGTGTAGTGGCAGAAGTAGGCGCGCCGGTCAACCGATTGGAGTATTTCGAGCGACGGGACTTCGCCATAGGTGAACCGCTGAACCTCCCGGTGTGGAAACGGCAGCGCGATCCTGCTCAGCAGGCCGTGTGCGGTGAGTGCTGCTACCACGTCCCGGATGTTCCGCGACTTGACTATCCAGTAGCCAGGCCTTTCCTGGTCAGCCAGCCACTCGTCGCGGTTTTCCCTGACGATTTCGCGTAGCTCCACGGGGGAGAAGACGCGTTTACCGAGCTGGTCGAGCGTCTCCGAGACCAACTCCGGGCGAATGGCTAGCACTGGCTCACCCATACTATTCCCAATCGCTACTGTGTGTTGGGGCCACCCTGACTCAGTATATATACTACGCTCTCTTCATAAAGGTCAGGTCTTCAGATCGTGCAAGATGTTGGCTCACAACGGGTTACGAATTGACGAGACAGAGCTGCCAGGAGGAAGCCATCGTAGTATATATACTACGATGGCTTCGGCGATAGCTCAAGTTCACACGAGCGCTCGCGGCCACAAATTGTGTGAAGTGTATATACAACGCGGAGGTTGCGACAAAGCAATAAGACCGTACTCGACGTAAGTCGTTACTGGAAAACGAGTTGCGGTCCGGTTGCTCCTGC
>DATKZH010000434.1:0-68380 GCA_035528065.1 Thermoguttaceae bacterium
ACCTTACCTGCGGGCAGTCCACTCGGTGTACCGAGGCGTAGCGAACGGATAACCTGAGGAACCGAATGCGTTAATCGCGCACGTTCGGGTCTGTGGGAGCCCCGGGCGGGCAACCGCCCGGGGCCACCCGGTCCGGAACTCCAGTGCCACAATCGCATGGTAGGGCGCTTGTGCGCCAGACGCAACCCTCGCGCTGCGGCGGGGCTACCGCATGGCCTGGTGAGCAAGTCCCGTCCGGCTCGCCTACCACTCGATGGAGATCGCCGCGGTGGTAACGCCGGCGCCCACGGAGCAGAGGATGAGCTTGTCGCCGGGCTCGAGGGAGTCTTCGACTTCGATCAGGGCCAGGGGAATGCTGGCGCTGGAGGTGTTGCCCACCCGCTCGACGTTCAGGTAGAAGCGCTGGAACGGGATTCCCGACCGCTTGGCGGCGGCCTTGAGGATGCGGCCGTTGGCCTGATGGGGAATGATCCACCGGGTCTCGGCCGGGCTCCAACCGGTCTTGGCGATCGCGTTGTGAATGATCGTGGCGAAGCTCTCGGTGGCGAACCGGAACATCGCTTGCCCGTCCATGCGGATCCAGGGGTCGATGTTCCCGTAGCCGTTGGCAATCACGTAGCCCGGCTCGTCGCGGCGGGCCATGTGGAGTCCGCGGGTGTCGGCCCCGAGGATCACTTCCCGGATGCGATGTCCGCCTTCGCCCGCGGAGATGATCGCCGCCCCGGCCGCATCGCCGAAGATGAAGCAGGTGGCCCGGTCGGACCGGTCGAGAAGCCGGGACTGGAGGTCGACCCCCACGGTGAGCACGTTCTTGGCCATCCCGGAGACGATCATCCCCCGGGCCATGGACACGCCGTAGAGCCAGCCCGAGCAGGCGGCGTTCAGGTCGAACGCGGGGATGGTGCCCAGGCTGAGGCGGTCCTGGAGGATGCAGGCGGTAGAGGGCATGGCCACGTCGGGCGTGGTGGTGGCGAGGATGATGGCGTCGACGTCCTTGGTGCCGATCCCCGCCTTGCGGATCGCCTCGAGGGAGGCGGCGTGGGCCATGTCGGAGGGCTTTTCGTCTTCATCCGCCCAGCGGCGCTCGCGGATGCCGGTCACCTGATAGACGTAGTCGGCGGTGATCTCCGGGAAGTTCTCGACCAGCTCGGCGTTGGTGACGACCCGCTTGGGCAGGTAGCTGCCCAAGCCCAGAACCGACACCGCCTGGGCGATTTGCCCTTGTGTATCGCTTGGGCGGGCAATCACGTGCGGAAAGCCGACCTCCGTGGCGGTGGCGGCCGGCGGGATCCAGTCCTTCATGCTCTGGTCGGAGGTCTCAATCTCCATCACGGGCTCGTCGTAGGAGACCGTCTCGCCCTCCAATCGCAGGAGCCGAATCACCAGGCCGCTCGACGGCGCCTCGAAGTCGAAGACCGACTTGGCGCTGTCGACCTGGGCCAGGACTTGCCCCTTTTCGAAATGGTCGCCTTCCGAGATACACCACTCGATGATCGTCGCCTCGGTCTCGGCGGCGCCTTGAGCGGGCAGATACAGCGATAGGCGGAAAGCTTTTTCGTCCATCAGCTCTCGCTCTTGGTGAGCATTGGTTCGCGCTCTCGCGCGGGTCTCCCGACCGCGCACCGCTTCTCGGCGAGGTCAGGAGACCTCCGCCGAGCGCACGTCTTCATCCATCAACTCTCGCTCTTGGCGAGCATCTGTTCGATGCCCGCTTCGATTCGATCCGGATTCGGTCGGTGGTGCGATTCCAGCTCCGGGGCGAAGGGGACCGGCACGTCGGGCGCCGCGATGAGCTGGGGCGGGCGCTTCAGCGCGGCGAAGGCTTGGCGGACCACCAAGGAGATGATCCGGTCGCCCAATCCCTGGGTCTCCCCGCATTCCTGAGCCACCAGGAGCCGCCCCGTCTTCTGGACCGACTTGACGATTGGCGCGATCTCCAACGGCTGGAGCACGAAGGGATTCCAGACCTCGACGGAACGGCCCGAGCGGGCCACGGCGGCCAGCGCGTCGTGGACCATCGCGCCGGTGGCGACCAGCGTCAGCTCGGTGCCTTCGGTGTATCGACGCGGCCGCCAAACGGACCGCAAGTCTCCGTCGAAATCGATCTGGCCGGCCTTGCTCCAATAGAGGAGCTTGTGCTCGAACACCAGGCAGGGGTTTCGGTCGTAGAAGCCGGCGACCAGGGCCTCGAAGGTCTCTTGGGGCGTAGCCGGGTAGAGGAGCTTCAGGCCGGGGAATCGCGACCAGAGGCCTTCGTACTCGCCCGAGTGAAATCCACCCATAGTCAGCCCGCCGCCGCACGGCAAGCGGAGCAGAATGGGCACCGGCGAGCCCGAGCGGAAATACCACGTTCCGGCGTTGAGCCCTAGCTGCGTGACGGCCTCCGTGGAGAAGTCGGCGAACTGGAACTCGAGGATCGGCAGGGCGCCGACCTGGGATGCGCCGATGGCGAAGCCGACCAGGCCCGACTCGCAGATCGGCATGTCGATCACGCGGCCCGGACCGTGCCGGTCGATGAGCCCCTTGCAGGTCTTGAACGCCGAGCCGTAGGTGCCGACGTCGAGCCCGGCCAGGAAGGACCGCGGATTGTTCGCCAGGATGTAGTCCAGGGCGCGATTCACCGCGTCTCCATTCTTGACTCGCTGGGCGGAGAACGGCTTGACGGTCGGCCTCGCGCCGGTCGCGTACGCCTTCCAGCTCTGCTTGGGCGGGGTGGGGCGGGCGACCCCGAGGCCCTTGGTGACGGTTCGCTGGACTTCCTCCTCGACCTCCGCCTCCCACCGGGAGATCTCTGAGTCGGATACCCCAAACCGGCCCTGGAGAAGCCGGCGCGTGTTGGGCACGGGGTCGCGGCGACGCCACTGGCGCATCTTCTCCTCGGGCACGTACTGGGCCTTGTCGTACGCGGCGTGGCCGTGCAGCCGGAGCGTCATGCACTCGATGAGCGTGGGGGCCGGTTTCTCGCGCATGGCGTCCAACGCGTCCCAGACGGCCGAATAGACCTCCCAGGCATTCGTGCCGTCGATCGTACGGCCCGAAATGCCGTAACCGTGGGCCCGGTCGGAAAGGTGCTCGCAGCGGTACTGCGCACTGGTCGGCGTGGAGAAGGAATAGTGGTTGTTTTCAACCAAAAACAACACCGGTGCCTCGTGGACCGACGCGATGTTCAATGCCTCGTGAAACTCGCCCGTGCTGCTGCCGCCGTCCCCAATCACCGCCAGCCCGAACACCTCCTCGCCGTGACGGCGGGCCGCCCAAGTGCCCCCCACCACGGTGCTGAGCATCTTGCCCAAATGGCTGATCATCGGGAAACGACGACGGGCCGCGTCGCCGTGATGGACGTTCCCCTCGCGGGCGTGCGTGGGGCTTTCGACGTTGGCCAGATACTGGCAGACCAACTGATAGGGCGTGGCTCCCAGCAGCAGATGGGCCGCGAAGTCGCGGTGCAAGAGCGAGACGACGTCTCTGCCCGGTCGAAACGGAAGCGCCATCCCTACCGTGGTCGCCTCGTTGCCGACGCTGATCGTCACCGTTCCTCGGACGTAGCCCTTCTGGAATAGCTCCAGCAAGCGTTCCTCCAGCCGCCGAGACAAGTACATCATCGGGTAGGCAAACCGGTAGAACGCTTCCTCGGACAACTTCTCCGGAAAACGGACCGGGCCGGCGATCGAACCGTCGATCCGCAGAGACCGTCGGCGGAACGTTTCCGCGGTGCCTGGGGATACCGACGACTTGCCCGTGTCGCGGGGACGAGCGGGGGCGTCGACCGTCAGATCACCGAGTCGTCGGCTTTCCGTATTGGACGCCACTTGAAATGCCTTTCTCGCGCGAGGCGCTTCTCAAACCCGACGGAGCTCCGCCACGCCCAGCCAATGCGGAGACTCGACTCCCGGCCGCTTGCCCCGCCAAGCTCCGCAGTGTACACGGAGTCTATGATAAGGGGTCGGAAGCCGAGGGAGAAGAGACAACAACCTTGGAAGGGGGGCGACAGCGGCGAAAGGAGACATCGGCGAGCGATTGTAGCGATGTCGGGGAACAGCGTCACTGGCAAATGGCCCGGTTTTCTGGGCAAGCTGGGACGGTCACGCCAACCGTAGCGACAGCCTGATCGCTATGGTGCGGGGTATCTTGGGCAGAAACAAGAAAAACGCGGGCTGGTTCCGTGCAACGTCTCAACCCGCCCGGATCGCCTGTCGAAAACACATCTTCACCCCCTCGTTCCTCGGCTCTGCCGGGGAACGAGCCGCACCCCATCGCGATAGGGGTCCAATTCCACTCACAAGGGCTACCGTGCTCGGCCGCGTGCCCAGACTCCCCCAGCTTTGAGGAGCACGCGCCCGGAATTGACGGCCTGGCGCCAAAGCCGGTGCCAGGTCTCTTCTTCGTGGTACTGGCGCAGACATCGGAGGTACTTCACGCGCTGCGCCTCCGAGGCCGTCTGCAAAATGACCGGCGCCAGCCCTTCCTCCACGTTGTACGTCTCGTCCGGCTTCAGACACACCGGCACCACGGACTGCTCCGCCCGAAGCGCGAGATCCTCCTCGACCGCCCGGGCCGCTTCGAGAATCTGCGCTGCCTTGGCCCCGGACGGCTTCGTCAAATCGTACGGCGGGTTCCACTCTGAGAGCGGACGGAGTTGGTCGACGTGCGTCAGGACCACGACCAGCGGCGGCATCATCCGATCGGGCTGCTCTTCGAGCGACGCCCGAATCCGGTCGAGCAGACGCCGGTCGGGACCCCGCGCTGCGGACGTCGCCGAGCAGACCACCAGCAGCAAGTCGCAATCGAGGATCTGCTTTCGCAACTCGTCAAAGGGATCGTCCGGTCCTTCGACTTTCTCGTATCCGGCCGTATCGAGGATGATCGCCCGGGCGATACCGTCCCGCTCCAGGACATAGGGCTCGACGTATTGCGTGGTCGGCACCACGTCGACGGCGGCCCGCACCTCGCCGAACAGGGCGTTCACGAGGCTCGACTTGCCCGACTTCACCTGCCCCAGGACCAGGATCCTAAGCGGCTCCTCTTCCAGCTTGGCGCCCTGGGCCTCGGCACGTTGGGCGTCGCGTTGGGACTGGCGGGACTGATAATCGGCGAAGGCGACGTCGTCGAGCACCAGGTGGCCGCCGTACAACTGGATGGCGTAGTAGCCCGCCCTGCGCACGCAGAACCCCTGGGCCCATCGACGGATGCCGCGGGCCGACGTGTCCTGAAGCCGTCCGGTCGCAAGCTGGCGAATCTCCCGCAACAGCGCCCCGACGGGGTTGTACCCCAAACGTGCAACCCGGTACAGGAGAAAGGCCCCTCTGGCCCAAGCCGCCAGACGCCTCAGCCGCAGCAAGTCGCCCAACGTGAGGACGTGCGACCCCGGCACGTACTCAGAGGACGCCTTGCGAAGGTCGTAGGCGACCAGCTCGACCACCCGCAACACGTACGGCGCGGGAATCTCCAGCTCCGGGTGGCTTCTCTTGGGGTGATAGTGTCGGGCCACGGCCTGGAGCACTTCGACCAGCACGCCCCACAGCGCCTGGGGACGATCCAGGGGGAGATCCTCACTCTCGACGCGCTGGGCGATCGCTTCGACGTCCTGCCAGGCGGCGTGGCCCGTCGGGGGCCAGGTCGGGGCCGGCTCGACGGTCGGGGAGATCGGGGGCATTCGCTTCGCCCGGAGCAACCGCGCCAAGCCCCATCCGGCCAGCGTCAGCGCCCCGCCTCCGCCCAGCCAGTACAAGAGCAGGCGGCGTTCGTACAGCCACACCGAGCCGGCCGCAAGCAGGACCACGTGCGGCAGCACGAGCAGGGCGAGCACCACAAGCCACCAGATCTTCACGTGCTTCATCCGCTCGGCTCCTTCGGCGAAACCTGCCGCTTCAGGTGGAGGCGAAGCCAGCGCTCCCCTTTGCGAAACTCCTCGGCATACAGCTTGCGGATCGCTTTTCGGTCGGGCACGTCGCCGTCGAGAACGCGGCTGAAATACTCGCACAGGGCGCTACCCAGGGCGAACGTGCTCGCCGCGGCGTAGAGGCCCGCCACGCCCGAGCCGAGCCCGGGAACCGGAATCAGCTTCAACAGCTCCCTCAGGCCCTGTCGCCCTAGGAAGCTGATCCCCAAGGCGCTGGAGACCTCGGCCATCCGCTGGGGGCTCATCGGCTGCTCGTAGATCGAGGCGATCGTGTGGAACAGCTTGGTCTGGATCGCCAGGACCAACGGGATGTCGATCATCGGGACCGGGACCGCGCCGGCGCCGCCTGCGGCCAGCGCGTAGAAGACGACGTGGGGCCGGGCCGTCCGAAACCGTTGATCTCGCAAGAGCCGCCGCGCCTCGCGGCTTTCGCGCAACATGGCCCAAAGCCCCATCGGCAGGGCCTCCTCGATGGCCGACCAAAGGGCGTCCAGCCCATAATGCTCCGGCTCATAGCCGTCCTCGGGCAGCGTGAAGTCGACCGGCACGAAGCGGACCGGCCAGTCGGCGAACCACTCCCGCTCGGCGGCCAGCGAGCGGGCCAGGTCGTGCGGAACATGGGCGGGATACGGCGTTTGGGAAAAGGGGTATGGCTCCACGTGGCGCGTTTCCGGCCCGGGATACCCCTCGTGGAGAGAGGTCTGCACGACGATGACCGGCCATCGCGGGTGCGTCTTGAGGATCGACCGCAGCGCGGCCAGCACGCCCTGTTGGGCGTGATCCATGGCCTTCACGACCACGATCAGCAGGTGGGCCTGCTTTTCGAACTGCCGCATGTCCTCGGCCGGATCGTAGTCGGCGTCGCCCAGCCCTCGCGTGTCCAGAAACCGCAGGAAGCACTCCTCTTCGCTGGGAAACGCATACAACTGGGCCGTGCGCGTGCAAGGCCGAAACCCGCTCCCAATCTCCGCCCGGCTGCTTCCGGTCAGTGCCCGAACCAGCGAAGTCTTGCCCGACTGGGCCTTCCCCAACAGCCAGAAGACGGGCACGGGCAGCGACTGCTTGGCCTGTTGGAGACGGCGCTGCAACTCCGCCTCGTCGACTTTCGGCGTAGCGGCTCTTGCCAAAGCCTGCCAGAAACGGCGTTCTGATTTCATGGAAGGTGACACCTGGGCGGTTCCGACGGGGGGCGTTCATGCGGCCAGTGGGCGCATGCAAGTGTAACCTCTGCATCCAGACTTCGATACGTCGGCACAGCCCTACGGCTCGCAATGGCCGCTTGACATCAAGGGACATATTCGCCGAGAATCAGGTACTGAAGAAGCACTTTGTCCGACACGAATGTGTGCGCAATACGGCAAATGGGGCTTGTGCCGGAGACCTTGCACGCACCAGTTCAGGCAGCAGATTTCGACCTGTGTGTCGCACCTTGCACGGCCATGATCGATCCAGCCTCCCAACACCCGGACTTGCAGCGGCTCGCCGAACGACTCGCGAGCAACCTGGCGAGAGCCCACAATCTCGTCAGTATCTACCAGCTCTTGGCTGGCTCGACTCGTGGTCGACGCTCCGTGGGCGATACGGATGTCCTGCGCTCAGCAGTCGTTCTCATTCACGCTTCGCTGGAAGATTTCCTTCGGTCTCTTGCTCGCTCGTATCTCCCGAAAGCGCGTCCGGAAGTGATGAACGCGATCCCGCTAAAGGGGGGCGGCCGAAGTGGACGGCCTGGGAAGTTCTCGATGGGAGATCTTGCGGAACATCGCGGAAAAACGGTCGATGAACTCATTGAGGAGTCGATCGAGGCGTATCTTGACCGGTCGAACTATAATAATACGAGTGACATTGCAGCACTTCTGGCCAACCTGAACGTGGATGTCGAACCAGTGCGGCAGTTCTTCCCGGAACTCGACAGAATGATCGCACGTCGCCACCAAATAGTGCACCGCGCCGATTGCACCGCCGAAACTGGCCGCGGTCGGCACCGTGCGAGATCGCTCCGCGTGTCGGAAGTCGAGAGCTGGATCAACGTCGTCTCCAACTTCCATGGCTCCGTTCTCCTCCAGATTCAACTGAAGCAGGCACAGAATGTCTGATTCCACGAACGTCAATTCCTTTTGGCTCGTCACATGCGAGTCTGCACGATCGCATGCCGCTTTGATGGCCGCGAGCTGCCGCCGGGAAGCCGCGGCCCTCATTCATCGCGAAGCAGACGCCTTCTGCAATCGCGAGCCTCCTGAAACGCAATCCGAGCTTTCGCACCGGCAGCGGCAGGCAATGTTCCTTGCATCCAGGATATCGAGTATCGTACACGCCGACCTGATGGCTCGGAGTCACCCACACGTTGCGAATGAGATTCTCTCTGAGACCAGAGCTTTCCTCGATCGACTCGACCTTGACGACTCACCCTACAAGGAATCGATGGCGCTGACTTCTACGATCTCTGCCTTGTGCCACTCCGACATGATGCTGCGTCTGTGAGCGGGACATAGAACTGCCCACAGGTCGTTCCACCGTCTCTGGTTCACACCGTCGGCAACTGCCACGGGTCGCGGCGCAGGCGGTCGCGCCAACCGTTGGCTTCGGCGTCCCCGGGGAACTCCCAACGCTTCGGGTCCCACCGCAGCTTGCGGCGATTCCAGTAGACGAGGTTTCCCAGGTGGCAGACGGTCACCGAGCGGGCGCCGATCTCCACGTCGCAGATCGGGCGCTTGCGGGCGCGGATGCAGTCGAGCCAGTCGCGCTGGTGGCCGGGCGACTCGTAGAGGTGGATCTCGTCGTCGCCGATCGGCTGCTTGATGATCTCCTCCGGCTTGCTCGACAGTTTGCCCCGGGTGACGAAGATCTCGCCGTCGGTCCCGACGAACGTGACCCCGCCGGTCCCGCCGTGGATCACCTCGACCCCGCCCTCGTAGACGTACTTCACGCCGGTGGTGGCGTTTTCATCCTCCGGCGGGATGATCTCCACCGGGCCCGACTCGTCCATCCCCAGCCCCCACTGGGCGATGTCGAAGTGGTGGGCGCCCCAGTCGGTCATGCTCCCGCCCGAGTACTCGCGATAGCTCCGCCAACGCGGGAAGTGGTCGTGCAGGCCGCGGGGGCTGAGGATGGAGTTGTACGGCCGCGTGGGGGCCTGGCCCAGCCAGAAATTCCAGTCGAGCCCCGGCTCCATCTCCTCCTCGGGCAGGTCGCACCACTGGCTCGGTCCGCCCACGCCCACGTCGACCCGCCGGATCTTGCCGATCCGCCCGTTGCGGACCAGCTCGCAGGCGAGGCGGAACTCGCGGCTGGACCGCTGCTGGCTGCCGGTCTGGAACACCACGTCGTGCTTGCGCACGGCGTCGATCGACAGCTTGGCCTCGGCGATGGTCAGCGTCAGCGGTTTCTCGCAGTAGATGTCCTTTTTCGCCTTGCAGGCTTCCACGATCGGGTGGGTGTGCCAGTGGTCGGGCGCGGCAATCACCACCGCGTCGACGTCCTTGCGAGCGATCAGCTCGCGGTAGTCGACGTAGGCGTCGCAGCCCTTGTACGTCGTATCCTTCGAGTAGCGGTCCTCGACCGTCTTCTTGGCGTGCTCGCGACGGGTCGTGTCCACGTCGCAGACGGCCAGCACCTGGACGTCGGAGTATCCCAGGAACCGGCCCAAATGCCCGCGATTCATCTTGCCGATCCCGATGAACCCCAAGGTGAGCCGCTCGCTGGGAGCCTCTTTCTCGTCGCCTCCGAGCACCGAGCCGGGCACGATCATCGGCGCAGCCACCGTGGCCGCGGCCACCCCTCGGACGAACCCACGACGCGTGATCCTGTCTTCCCGCTTCATAGCTTGAGCCTCTCTTGGCGTGAGTGAATTACTTGGGGTGCAGGCGTCTCGCCTGCGCCACAATTTGGGGAGCCATCCGGTCAGCAGCCCGCACGTCCCTGCCATCGAGCATACCGGGACGCCCGCCGGATGCAACACTTCGCCGCTCGTCTTTCTGCCGCCGGCGGCCTTTCGGGCGGCTCCCGGGCGGTTCGGCACTTCCCCACTTCCCCACTTCCCCACGATCCCCGCAGACCCTGTTTTACAACCGCGTCGGCTCCGTCTATACTCGAAGTCCGTGGCGATCAACAAAACAGGAGGACGCACGATGGCGCACGAATCGGACACCCGACGGAAATTCCTCAAGACGACCTCGGCGGCAGTGGCCGGGGCCGCCCTGACTTCGCTCGGCACGGCCGGCGCTGCCGAGGTGGATACCTCGAAGATCCTCAACTACAACCCGAAGATGGGCTACCGCCCGCTGGGCAAGACGGGCTTCACGATCTCCGAGGTGAGCCTGGGCGGGCACGGGGCCATCAACGACCCCGACACGGTCCAGAACCGCGTGGCCGTGCTGGAGAAGGCCGTCGAGTCGGGCATGAACTACGTCGACAACAACATCGACGCGGAGTGCAATCTCTACGGCGAGGCGATGGCCGCGTCGTCCGGCGCCAAACGCGACAAGTGGTTCATCGGCTTCGCCTCCTGGCCGCAGAAGGTCACCGAGGAGTACGAGGAAAACCTCACGTTCGACGGCATGATGACGTCGATCGACGAGCGGCTGAAAAAGTACGGCACCGACGTTCTGGACATGTGGCGTCCCGTCGGCGCCACCTGGGGCGAGGGCCAGAGAAGCATCGCCACGCTCTTGATGGTCAGCCACAAGGCCCTCGATCTGGTCGTCGAGGTGTTCGAGAAGGCCCGAGAGCAGGGCAAAGTCAGGCACCTGGGAATTTCGGCCCACAACCCCAACGTCTTCCGCCGGGTGCTCAACGAGTACCCCCAGTTCTCGGTGATCATTTTCCCCTACCTCTTCCTGACTAAGGAATTCGGCGGCGACAGCCTCTTGAAGCTCGCCCAGGAGAAGAACGTGGGGGTGATCGGGCTCAAGCCCTTCGGCGCCGGAATGACCTTCCAGGTGAGACGCAAGAAGGACATCGAAGGACGCGTGGACGAGAAGGCCCACCTGCTGGTGAAGCGGATGCTCCAGGAGCCGCGCCTCTCGGCCGTGATCCCCGGCGTGAACGTCCCGGACCAGCTCGTCGAGAACGTCAAGGGCTCCTACCTCCGCGACCAGCCGAACACGCCGGAGGACGAAGCGGCCCTGCGCCGGGCGACCAGGAACTTCTACGCCAACCTCTCCCCCGAATACCAATGGCTGCGCATGTGGGAAGTCGTCTGAGCCGGGTCGCCCTCGCCGGGGCGATCGGGCTCGGCCTGCTGTTGGTCGTCTCGCTAGTGGTCTGTCCATCTCGACTTTGCAGGTTGGGTGCCACTGCTGGCTTGCCCAGCAGTGCCGGAAGCACGGTTGGACAAGCCAACCGTGGCACCCGTAAACTCAACTTGGACAGACCACCAGGGTGGAGTCCGTTGGGGGCGGAGGCCGACCCGAAGGACGGCGCCGCGGCGTCGGGCGCCGAAAAAGCCGAAGAAGCTCAAAAGCCTGAAAAGGCGGAAAACGGGAGCGGGGCCCCGTCGGAGGAGTCCGAAGAGCCCCCGCAGATCGACCCGTTGAGCGTGAATGCGGCCTGCTACGTCTGCCACATGACGTTCGTCGGGGAAGAGATGAGCGCGGTCCACCTGAAAGAGAAGACGACGTGCATCGACTGCCACGGGCTGAGTGCGCCTCACGCCAACGATGAGAACATCGGCGCGACGCCGCCCGACATCGTCTTCAAGCGGGCCGACGTCGACGCCTCCTGCGAGGAGTGCCACGAAGAGCACGACGCGCCGGCCACGAAGGTGGTGGCCCGATTCCTCGAGAGAAAGCTGTCCGAATCCTCCCCCATTTGCACCGACTGCCACGGCACGCACAAGATCGAGCAGCCGGAGGAGGCGGATGAGGATGACCAGGGCGAGGTGACGCTCGGCCAGCCGCAGCCGACGACGCAGAAGCCGGCCACGCTTACCTCGAAATGACCGGCAAGACCGTGGGGTGCGTGCTTTGAGCCACCTCGTTCCCAGGCTCTGCCTGGGAACGCAAGACGTCGAGGCTCCGCCTCCTTCGACCGTAACCGGCCATTGTGCTGTCAGTTGGACGCAAAGCATCCCTGTTACGCGTGACGAGGCAGAGCCTCGTCACGAGTTTGAGAAGCTCGTCACGAGGTTATTGACGGACTTGATCCCAACAGGTGCTCCCATGAAGACTCGCGTCTTTCGGTACGCACTGGCGGCGCTGCTCGCCGTGCTTCTGCCCGCTTCAGGAATCCTCATGGGGGCCGAGCCGCGCTTGGCAGTCCCCAATAAGTACGAAGAGGAGGCCGTGGCCGCCGGCAACCAGCTCGGCATCGGCTCCGCGGTGCTGGAAGGACCCAAGTCGGTCGAGGTCCTCTCCCATCAAACGTGGACGCTCGTCTACACCGCCGGAAAGGCCGGCATCGAACCGGGCGGAGGAATCCGCATCGGGATGCGTCACCTCTGCCAGTGGAGCCCGCCGCAGACCGAGGACCCCAACGGCGTCGGCTACCTGACCGTGAAGACCTCGAACGACGCCCCGGTGAAGGTGAGCGTCGATCTCCGCCGCCGCTTCTTCCTCCCCTACTTCGCCTGGCACAACATGGTCGAGGTGATCCTGCCCGAGCAAGGGCTCCCCGCCGGCCAGACGATCCGCCTCACCTACGGCGACCGCGCCCAGGGCTCGCCCGGCATCCGCGTCCAGCCGTTCGACGAGCCGCGATTCGTGTTCAAGGTGTACGTCGACGCGCCCGGCGGGGGCGACTACCTCCCGCTGGCCGAGAGCCCCGCGGTCGAGGTCGTAGCGGCCGAGCCGTGCCGGCTGGCCGTGGTGATGCCGTCCGACGCAGTGGCCGGCGAGCCCACCCGGTGCCTCGTCCGGGCCGAAGACCGCTACGGCAACCCGGCCCCTCGCTACCGCGGCACGATCCAGTGGAAGTCCACCGATCCCGGCGCCCGGCTACCCGGCACGTACTCGTTTGCCGAGACGGACGGCGGCGCGCATCGCTTCGAGAACGTCGTCTTCCAGGCCGTTGGCACCCATACGATCACGGTGACCGACGGCGCTCTGGCCGCCACGGGCAATCCGGTCCGCGTGAGCGGCTCGCGTCCCGAGCGGCTCCTGCTCTGGGGCGACCTGCACGGGCACACGCTCCAGTCCGACGGCCGGGGCACGGTCGAGGAGTACTACGACTTCGCCCAACGGGTCGTGGGCCTCGACTTCTGTGCCGTGAGCGACCACGCCTTCGAGCTGGTCGACGAGATGTGGGAGCACTCCAAGGCGGTCACCAATCGCCTCAACCGGCCCGGCCGTTTCGTCACCTTCAACGCGTTCGAGTGGAGCGGAAACACGGACGTGGGCGGCGACCACAACGTCTATTTCCTGGGCGACGACCCGCCGCTCTACCGCTCCGACAACTACTACGACCCCACCAACCTCCAGATGTACCACGGGCCGGAGCCGAAGGTGGCCCACGTCGAAGACCTGCTCGCCAAGCTCGAAGAGCGGCTTGCGACCGAGAAGGCCATCTGTATCCCCCACTGGGGCGGACGCCACGGCAATCCCGAGTTCCACAACCCCAAGGTCGAGCGGCTGATCGAGATCTTTAGCGAGCACCGCCGCAGCGAGGATTGGGTCACCAAGTTCCTGGCCGGGGGCCACCGCGTCGGCATCATGGCCTCCGGCGACGACCACTACGGCAACCCCGGCCTCGGCTACCTCCGGCCCAGCTACGAGTGGGCGGGGCAGGAGATCGGCATGGCCGCCGTGGCCGTCTACGCCGAGGAGCACACCCGGGAGTCGATCTTCCAGGCCCTCTACGACCGCCGCTGCTATGCCACCAGCGGCGACCGGATTGTCCTCGACTTCCAAGGTGACGGTCACCCGATGGGCTCCGAGTACCGAACCGCGACCCCGCCCACCTTGTCCGTAATAGCGGTGGGCACGGCGCCGATCAGCCAGGTCGAGATCAAGAAAAACAGCCGGGTCATCTTTAGCAGCGGGCCGAACGCGACGAATGTGTCCCTCAAATGGCGGGATGACGCCTTCCAGCCGAAAGGGCCGTGTTACTACTACGTTCGGGTTATTCAAGACGACCAAGAAGAGGCGATTTCCAGCCCAATCTGGGTCAATTGAGCGTTACAGTCCGGAAGTCTGAGGGCACCGGCAAAAAAGAAAAGCGGAGTCGGAAAATTGGGCTTGCCTCGAAGGAACAAGTAGGAAACTATGGAAATAGAGGTTCGTGCTGACGCGGCACGAGGGACTACCGACCCGTGAAGTGGTCGATCTGTGGCAAGCGACCGAAGCGGGGAGACCCAGCAAGAGAGGAGGTGATCCGTTGCAAAGTTTCTGTAGTAGCCACCGAGGTGGTTTCGCCTGACCCGACAGTCGGCGGGCTGTCCATCAGGCCAGCCACAACCTCGTACGGATCACCGCTGTTGGTAGCGTACGAGTCGCAAGGCCCGGTCGCCGCAAAGGGGACCGGGCCTTGATCTTGCGCTGGGGCGGATGCGTCGCACGGGGCCAGAACTCAGCCGAGAAGGCTGTCGATGTCGCGAGCGCCGTCGATGATGCGATGGACTTCCACGGCGTCCTGCGTGATGCGGTAGAAGATCACCCAACGCTCAACAGGGAAGCTCCGATAGTCGCCGGGGAACTCGGGGCGACGTTGGCCCATCTCAGGATGGGTGGCGATCAGTTCACACTTCTCGCGAATGCGGGAAACCGCCGAGCGAGCCGTGAGCGGGCGATGCTCGCTGATGTACTGGAGAATCCCCTCAAGGTCGGACTCAGCAAGGCGTGTGAAAAGGAGCTTCACTTGCGGCACGCCGCCTCTTCGATTTGCCGGGCGCGCTCTTCGAGGCGGGCGAACACGTCTTCTGCCGGGAGTAGCTCACCCCGGTCGGCTTCGCCAATCCCGGCCAGCACATCGGCTCGAAGCTCGTCGCGCTTGCGAAGGAGCCTGATCGCCTCGTCGACCGCTTCGCTCTCGTTGGGGTACGCCCCGGCTTCGACGCGCTGGCGAACGTAGCGGCTGTTTTCTGGAGAAAGGTCGACGTTCATACATTCCAGCATAGCAGGATTCGGCCGGTCGAGCCATATCCCGTGAGATTGGGGGAGGACACTCGTCCCCCCGTGTGTACTACCGAGCGGCCTATTCTGCCACTGCCGTGAGCATACCGGCCAACCGCACCCGAAGCCGGCGTAGCTGCTCTTCCTGCTCGGCGTCGAAGGAGCCGGAGACTTGGGCGTAGGTGTCCATCCAGAGGGCGAGGCGCTCGCGGTCGTCGGGGGTTAGGGCGACTTCGTAGTGGCCCTCTTGGAGCAACTGGGTGATGGGGCTCGACATGGCCGGACACGCGCCGGCAATGGAGCGCCGGGCGTCGTAGCGGGCCTGGACGTGCGTGCGCAGGCTCCGCTCGCCGCCGAAGTCGAGCAGCGTCTCGTAGGCGGCCGAGGCCAACAGGTTCGTTTTGGCGCCTTCCCCATCCACGTCCGGCTTGTGACATTGCACGCAGTGCTTGTCGAGCACCGGCTGCACGAGCGTGCGAAAATCGAGCGGCCAGGAGCCCTCGGGGCCGACTTCGATCTTCGACGGCTCCCGCATCGCTGCCAGCGGCGGCCGGGAGGGCGGGGCCGTCTGGCGATGGTCGTGGCAGCCGACGCAGGCGTACGTCTGGCCGGGCTGGACGTACGTCAGGCTCCGCATCGTCTGGACGGCCATCCCTTCGGCGTCGAGGGCCTGAAAGAAGACCGGCACGCCCGACGGCACGCGGAAGTAGGCCGACCCGTCCTCCTCGACCGGCACCGTCCCCAGGACGAACTTGCCCGGGTCGTCCCGGGTGACGCCCAGGTTGGGGTGATTCATCCGGGGTTCGGTCTTCGGCGGCACGCCCACGATCCGGAGTCGTCGGACCGAGCCCCGCGGGAGGGCCGCCAGATCGCCGTGGTACACGTCCTGCAAGAGCATGCTTCCCCCGTCCCGGCTCCCGTCCCATCGCACGCCCGAGGCCACCGCGGCGGGGCGCCGCCGGGCGCGGATCGGGAGGGGGCACATGCTCGATATCTCCGGATCGCGGTAGAGCAGGTTGAGGTTCCCGAACGCGTCGAACAGGTACACGCCCAGGCTGTCGATCGGCCCGGGCACGGGCGAGCCGTCCTTGTTGAACGCGTGCCGCGAGAGCTTCACCGGGCTCCACGTGACCAGGTAGTGCTCCTCGGAGAGCGGGTACGGGTTGGCGTAGTAGCTGTCCGACCAGCCCTCCCACTCGGGAAACGTGACCTCGGGCGTCAGCCGGGCCATCGGCGTCTGCCCGTCTACGCCCTTTCGCGTATCCAGAAGCACGAGCGTGCCGCCCGCGTGCGAGTGATGGGCCGACGCGGTGAAGACGACCTTCTGCGAGCCGGGGATCGATCGGGCCTCGAACACGCTGTACGGCCCCTGCGTGAAGTTGCCGAACACGGCCCGCGCGCCGGTCCCGTCGGGCAGCGTCGACCAGAGCCCCATGTGCCACATGCGATGACGATCCACGTAATCCCACCGGGCGTAAAGAACCCGACCGTCGTTGGCCACGCTGGGGTTCCACTCGAAGCTCTCGAACGGCGAGATCGCGTGCATGTTGCCGCCGTCGGCGTCCATCACGTGGAGCGTGTGCACGCTCACCGGCCGGTAGGCGTTGCCGCCGCAGCGGACGAAGCTGTCGGGCAGGTCCTCCGTGGCGTTGGTCGCCGCGGCGCTGGCCGTGCCGCACTGGATGAACCGGCCGCGCCGCGTCGAGAGGAAGACGATCCGGCCGTCGGGCAGGTACCGGCCGTCGAAGTCGTCGTACTTGCCCCGCGTCAGCCGCCGCAAGCCCGTGCCGTCGAGGTTCATCTCGTAGAGTTGGTAGAACGCGTCTTCGGCGATGCTCGCCTTGTCGAGCTTGTTCTCCTTCTTCCACAGGTCGGGGTAGTGCCGGCAGTAGCCGAACAGCACTCGCGTCCCGTCGTGGGAGACGTCGGGGCGGGTGATATCCCCAGGCGGCAGCAGGTCGGCCGTGAGGCTGCGCAGCCGGGGAGACTCGGTCTTGAAGCCCTCCAGGATGCAAAGCTCGCCGCCGGGCCGCGACCACCACGACAGATACTCGTCGCAATGACAGAGGAGCAGGTTGGGCGCCCGCTTGACGAACAGCAGCTTGTCGAAGTCCAAGAGCGGATTGGCCATCGCCATCTTGCGGATCGCCCATTGGGCGTCGAGATACAACCGGCGAATCGCGTCTTCCGGCGCGTCGCCGGGCAGGGCCTCCAGCGCCTGAGACACCCGCCCGAGCGTTTCGGCGTGGCGGCTCACGTCGACGCCCAAAGCGCGCAAGTCCCCGGCCAGCTTCAAGCCGCGGCGGAGGATCTCGCCGACGGGGTACGCGGGGCCGGGCGCGGCCTCGCGCTTCGACCACTTGCACGTGCTGCTTTGGGTGGAGGGCTTGCCCAGGGCGACGTTCTCGTCGCGTCCGCTCTGGTAGACCTCGATCTCGTCCAGATGGAGGTACTCCTTGTACGGCAACTGCACGCGGACGTATCGCGATTCCCTCCCGCCCAGATCGACCTCGAGCGGCTGCTTCGGGCCGTAGAACATCGACTGGTCGTGGCGGTAGACTTCGGTCCACGCCTGGCCGTCGTCGGACACGAGCACCATTAACCCCAGCGCCCGCTTGGCGTCGGCCGTCGTGCTCCCGTTGTAGATCACCGCCCGCGACAAGGGCATCCGGCTCCCCAGGTCCACCTGCCACCAGGGGTTCATCTGCTGGTCGGTGTGGAAGCCGTAGTAGCCGATGTCCTTGCCGTCCTTGACGCCGTCGTTGCCGCCCCGGGCATCCTCCTCCGGGCGAATCGCGCCGGACTCGGCCGAGCCGTAGCGAAGCGGGGCCTGGCGGAGCCAGTCGGCCTCGATGGCTTCGCGGGTGACCGCCGGGGAGGAATTGGAGGCCGCGACGTCTTTTGGACGCTCGTCGGCCAGGGCGAGGCCGGAGGCGAAAACGGCCAAGACGAGAGGCACGAGAAGCGGCCTTCGCATCGCACATCCCCTTACGTGGTTGAGGGTTAGGACACGTAGCGATCAGCCGGCGCCGGCTGGAATCATCCTACTTGACTTCCCGACGCGGATCAAGGATCACGTACATCGCGGGGAATTCCCAGTTTCTGCGTAACGAATCCTGCCTTGGCCCGTAGTGCTGGCAGAGGGGCCCGCAGTAGGACGACGGATGATGCAGGCGAAACTCGACGACCGGCGCGGCTGGGTCCTCTCGGTGCTCGACGAGTACGAGGCCCGGCTCACGCGGTTCGCCGCCCGGCTGCTGGGCGACGAGGAGGCGGCACGCGACGTGGTCCAGCACGCCTTCCTGCGGCTCTGCGACCAGTCGCCCGGCGAGCTGCACGATCGCGTGGCGCAGTGGCTGTTCACCGTGTGCCGGAACAGGGCGGTGGACGTGCTGCGCACGCGAGGGCGGACCACGTCGTTGGACCACGTCGACGCCCGGGCAAGCCTGGCCACCGACCAGGACCCGGCCGTCGCCGTCGAGCGAGAGGAGCTTTCGCGTCGCCTCAGCGCCCTGGTGGCCGGGCTGCCGGCCAACCAGCGCGAGGCGGTCGACTTGTGGGCGGAAGGGTTCACCCACGGCCAGATCGCCGAGATCACCGGCCACAGCGAGGGGAACGTCCGCGTGTTGGTCCATCGGGCCCTCAAGAAGCTCCGCCAGAGCCCGATCGCCCGGCAGTTGGTCGGCGAGCCGGCGGAGAGCGGCGAAGAGCCGTTGGACCATCCAGGCACCAGCAGGATACGACCATGAACGCAGACCATCGCGACTCGAATACGAGCGAACTGAATGAGGCCCGGCTCACCGCTTACGCGCTCTCGCAGCTTCACGAGACGGAGCAGGCGGCCGTCGAGGCCCAACTGGCCGGTCTCGACGAAGCGACCGGCCGGCGCGTCCGGCGCACGGTCGAAGAGATCCGCGCGCTGGCCGGCCACGTGCGCGAAGGCTCGCGGCAAGACCCGGGTCCGGAGCCTTCCCCCGGGCTGCGCGCGGCCGTCGAGCGCCGGTTGGGGCAATCGGCCGACTCTCCCGCGGCGGCGCGCGCCAACGCGGCGACGGCTTGGCGGCGACAACGGGCGCAACGGCGCTGGATCGCGCTCGCGGTGGCCGTGTGCATCCTCATCGCGGCGGCGCCGCTGTATCTGCTGGTCGACGTTTCGATCGACCCTCGGACCGAGCGCGAAGTTGCGTTGGCCGAGCGGCAGCGGGCGCTGGAAGAGCCTGCGGGATTGACCTCCGCCGTGACGAGTCGAGAGCTGAAGGACTCTGCGGAACCAGGGCGCAAACGGCCACCATTGGAGACGACTAAGGTAACAGGAGAGGAGTTGGCCCAAGCGGTAGTCGTAGAAGACGAAGTGGTCGAAGTCCCTCTTCCCGAGGCGGTCATCGTGGGTGCCGAGACGCACCAGGTCCGAAACGGGCAGCAAATTGCAGAGGGCGGGGTAGCGGCGGGCGGGCAACCCGGGACAGGAGCGGGGGCGTACGGCATGGGCGGAATGGGAGGGCCGGCAAGCCCCGCCCCGGCCGGGATGGGAATGCCCGGGATGCCGGGACTGGTGGGCCAGCCAGGTGAGGCCCCGTCCGGTGCGGGCATGCCCGGGATGGGCCCCGGGATGGGCTCCGGTTCCTCTCCTGAACAGGGGCCGTCCTATGGCGGATATCCCGGCACGGGAGGAGCGGGATACGGCATGCCCGGCGGCGAGGGGATGATGGGCGGAATGGCCGGCGGGATGTACGGCGGGGCGCCCTACTCGCCCGGAAATCAAAGCATGGGGTATGGATATGACGAAATGTCGAGGCACCCCGAGCTACCGAAAGCGCGCGAGGTGGCCGGTCAGCCCGGAGGTGCCAACGTCGCGTTCGGGGGCGGTTCCGCGAAACTCGTCACCGACGGGATGGGTTCTGGGATGGATCGCCGGCCAATGAGTGGCGGTGCCGAACACGCGCAGGTACGAGTGCTGGCCGAAGCGCTGCGGGCCAAGCGGGAGAGGTTGAGCGATTACGCCACGATGGCCACGGGATCGGGCGCCGCGGAGAAGGACCCGGCGGTCACGAGGCTTCGCGTGGAGGTCGAGCGACTTGAAGAAGATCTCGACGTCTTGGTCAAGCGGGGCCGTCGCCTGGCCGCGGCGCTGCGGTTCGCGCCCGGAAGCGAGCAGTACGCCCCGATCGTGGAGAACGAGTTCTTGCCGGCGGCCAGTCGTCCCCTCTCAACGTTCTCGATCGACGTGGACACCGCGTCGTACGCTAACGTTCGCCGGTTCCTCAACGAGGGGCGCTGGCCGCCGCCTGATGCCGTGCGGATCGAGGAGATGGTCAATTACTTCCGGTACGACTACGGGCCGCCGGAGGATGGATCGCCGTTTTCGGTCCACACGGAAGTGGCCCAATGCCCCTGGCAGGGCGAGCACCGGCTGCTGCGGATCGGCTTGAAGGGGCAGGAGATCGAACGCGAAGCGCGGGGCCCGAGCAACCTGGTCTTCCTCTTGGACGTTTCCGGCTCGATGGCCGACCAGAACAAGCTGCCGCTTCTGAAGCAGGCGATGCGGCTCCTGGTCGAGCAGCTCACCGAGGACGACCGCGTGGCGATCGTCACGTACGCCAGCTCGGCGGGACTGAGGCTGGAGTCGACGTGTGCATCGGACCGGCGGAAGATCCTCGACGCGATCGACGCGCTCAGCGCCGGCGGCTCGACGCACGGCTCGGCGGGCATCCAGCTCGCCTACGAGCAGGCCGGGCAGCACTTCGTCGAAGGGGGCACCAACCGCGTCATCCTGGCCACCGACGGCGACCTGAACGTGGGAATCACCGACCACGACGAGCTCGTGAAGCTCATCCGCAAGAAGGCCCGAAGCGGCGTCTTCCTCACGGTGCTCGGCTTCGGCACGGGCAACCTCAAGGACTCGAAGCTGGAGAAGCTGGCCGACCACGGCAACGGCCTCTACGCCTACCTGGACAATCTCCGCGAAGCCCGGAAGGTGCTCATCGAGCAGATCGCGGGCAGCCTGGTGACGATCGCCAAGGACGTGAAGATCCAGATCGAGTTCAACCCGGGCGAGGTGGAGAGCTACCGGCTGATCGGGTACGAGAACCGCCTCCTGGCCGCCCGGGATTTTGACGACGACAAGAAGGACGCGGGCGAGATCGGGGCGGGCCACACGGTGACTGCCCTTTACGAGCTCGTGCCCGCGGAAGGGCGGCCCGGGGGAGGCGACGCGGGCGACGACGGCCCGATGCTCAAGTATCAGCGCCCTGCGCCGAGGCCGGTGGGCGAGCTGACCGAGGCGGCCGCCAGCGGCGAGCTTCTGACGCTGCGGCTTCGCTACAAGGAGCCCGACGGCAAGCGGAGCAAGCTGCTGGAGTTCGTGGCCGGCGACTCGGACCAGCGGTTCGGCCAGGCGTCGCCCGACTTCCAGTTCGCGGCCGCCGTGGCGTCGTTCGGCATGGTGCTCCGCGGCTCGCAATACGCGGGCGACGTGACGCTTGCGGCCGTCGAGGAGTTCGCCGTCTCGGGCATGGGCAACGACCCGGGCGGCTACCGGGCCGAGTTCGTCGATCTGGTCCGCCGCGCCGGGCAGCTTCCGGAAAGGGGGCGGTGATTCAAGCGGGCTTCTCGGGGGGTTCGGACACCGGGAGCCGGTTGAAACCCCCCGATCGAGAAGCCCGGCTGAAGCCGGCTCTTTACAGGGAAGATTGCCCCCTGTCCCACCAGCTAAAGCTGGTGGCAAACGACGGGTCGGCTGAAGCCGACTGGTCTTGGCATCCATTTCAGTGCTAATTGATCTCGGAATCCATGTCCATGCTTCAGCACCTCTTTCCCATCCATGCTACAGCACCTCTTCCCCGTCCACGCTACAACACGTCGTTAGCCCGAGAAGTGCGTTTCATTCGGGCCTCGCAAGCGGCTTGCAGGTCGCGGCGACGCGGGCGGCTTCTTCCTTCCACTGCTGGTGGGTCGCCTCGAAAGGCACCGTGACGACCCGGTAGCGGAACTCGCGGTCCGCGGGGACCGTGCGGCCCAGGAACGTCGCCAGGTAGTGCTTGCGGTAGCGGTCGGGAACGTCCCAGTAGCGAGTGCGCCAGTCGTCGTCGGCCGGGGCATCGAGCACGTAAGTGACGGCGCCCTTGCCGGAAGGGCCGTCGTAGATGGCCGACCAGCGAACGGCCCGGTCGAGCTTCTGCGCCCGGTCTCCGTCGAACGTGCCCTCCGTCGTCGTGCCGTCGAGCAATTCGGCGCAGTACTCCGTGGCGGTGGGCGTCCAGGGGTGCATGAAGTGATAGATGAGGTTGACGGGCGTCGGCTTGTCGGCCCTCATCCGAACGGCTTCCAGGATGCGGTCGCCCTCGACGTTGATCTCCGTGTCGAGGACGAGGTCCCGAACTCGCGACTTCTTCTCGAGCCGGATCTCCCGGCAGCGCACGGCCGGCTCGGGCTTCTCGACCGGTTTGCCGTCGACGAAGAGCTTCACGTCGAGGACCTGCTCCTCCTCGTTCGCCGTGTGCCCGCTGCCAATGAATCCCACGCCCGGGAAGCTCACGACGGAACCGTAATGGCTTCCCCACCGGTCGAGACAGAGCCGCGTCCCTTGGTAGTCGATGCGGTACAGGGTCCAAAAGGAGCGGCTTTCGAAGCGGACTTCGAGCCGGCCGACCCGGGCGACGATCTCGGTCGGCCAGCCCTCGTGCTGCGGCGGCTCGTAGGGCCGGAGGATCACGTCGTCGACGGCCACGGTGCCCCGGCAGTCGCCGTCGGCCTCGTAGAACGAGAAGCGGATGCAGACGCTCTGGGTGCCCTCGGGGAGCGGGTTGCGCGTGCCGGGTCCGAACGTGCCCTGCACCTTGCGCCAGTCGTGGGCGGCCGACCGGGTGCTCAGGCTGTAGAAGGCGATCTGCCGGAGCGACTTGCCCACGGCGTCGAAGCAATACATCGACAGCGCGAAGACGCCCTGATCGAGCCCCTCGTGTTTCAGTTGCGCTTCGACGCGGTACGCCTGATCGGGCGTGAGCTCTCGGCCGAACGCCAGCCGCTCGGTCTCGACGCCGAGGAGCTTCCCGCCGGGGCACATTTCGAGGACTGTGCCTCGATCCGCGCTCGCGTCGGCCAGCGATACCTGCGACTCGTCGCCGGGCCGGAACACCCAGCCAGCGAGTCCCTGGTCGAATCCGGGGTTGGGCAGCAGGCCCCGCTCCTCGCCGAGGGCAGTTCCCGAGAGACACAGAATGGCGACCGAGACCAAGGGACGTGGTGACGACATGACCCACCTCGGATTCACGGGATCGAGGCTCCACGGCGGTCGGCCGGGAGCAGGAACCCGCCCATCATACCGCGTTCTCCCTCGCGGTGCAGCCTCCTGCGGATTGCGGCCTGCGAGCCGTTCTGGTAGCCTTCGGCGGGGGTCGAAGTCATGTATCCGCTTCGACCCGCGGGAAGACCGATCCTCACGCAAGCGGACTGTCGAGATGGCCCACGACGATCGACGAGACGGGGCGCCGGAACCGCCGCTCGGGCCCTGGCGGAGCCGGATGCACGAGGTGATCTTCGAGGCCGACACGCCGGCGGGCAAGGCCTTCGACGTCGTGCTGCTGGTGGTGATCCTCGTGAGCGTGATCGTGGTGATGCTGGACAGCGTGGTCGAGATCCACGGGCAATACGGGGTTCCGCTGGCCGTCGCCGAATGGACCATTACGATCCTGTTTACCCTGGAATACGCCGCCCGGCTGGCTTGCGTGGTCCGCCCGTCGAAGTACGCCCTGAGCTTCTACGGGCTGGTCGATCTTCTGGCGTTGGCTCCGACGTATCTGAGCGTGTTCTTTGCGGGGTCGCACTCGCTGTTGGTGATTCGGGCGATCAGGCTGGTGCGGATTTTCCGCGTGTTCAAGCTTTCCCGCTATCTGACGGAAGCGCAGGCGCTTTGGACCGCGATTCGGGCGACGCGGGAGCGAATCGCCGTCTTTCTGGTCGTCGTGTTGACGCTGGTCCTGATCATCGGGTCGGCCATGTACCTGATCGAAGGGGGGCAGGCCGACACGCAATTCACCAGCATCCCCCGCGGCGTCTACTGGGCGATCGTCACGATGACGACGGTGGGCTACGGCGACATCGCGCCGCGGACGGTGATCGGCCAGACGCTGGCCGCGGGGGTGATGATCCTCGGGTACTCGATCATCATCGTGCCGATCGGCGTCTTTTCGGCCGAGATCGTCGCGGCCCGCAATCGCGGCGTCAGCACGCAGGCCTGCCCCGCCTGCGCGGCCGAGGGGCACGACCCGGACGCCGCCTACTGCAAGTACTGCGGATCGAAGCTCTAGCGGTCGGCCCGGCCCCGGCGGTGCCCGTCTACCGGGATCCCTCGGCGGCTTCCCTGGGGGACGAGAGCCTGTGACGCTTGGCCGGGAAATCGCTTGCCGATTCACGAGGATGCAGCGTTTCGGGCAAGTTCCTTGCGGACTCGCCTTCGGGCATCCCGGATGGTTCGCATCAGGTCGTGGCGCGCGATGATGCCCACGAGCTTGCCGTCACGCGTCACGGGCAACCGCCGCATGTGGTTGTTGCGGAAGATGTCGGCCACACGGACCCAGTCCTCGTTTTCCGCCACCGTGCACACGTCGGTAGACATGTAATGGCGAACCTTGTCCCTCTCGGCCCGACAGTCGCAGATCAATTCCAGCAGGTCGAACTCCGTGATGATTCCTACCAGAGAGCCGGCCGTATCGAGCACCGGCAGGCCGCTGATCTCGTGCTCGAGCAGCAGGGAGACCGCCTCGTCGATCGTGTCGTCGAGGCGTACGGTGACGACGTCCGTGGTCATGACGTCTTTCGCTTTGAACATGGCGCACTCCTGTCGAGGATGGTGGCATGCAGGCTTCCGGCTCAGCCCCCGCTTCCGACTCCTGCGGCGGGCGCGGGTTGTTCGAGGAGCCCGACCTCCACGGCGACGGAGCCCCACCGGCAGCCGAAGGGAATGCAGATCGGTGTTACTCTCCTGGGAAACTCAATGGAATGCCATTTTCCGGTAATCACGGTGGGAAGGCTGACGGTCAACTTCAGGTGCTCAAGCTGGGACTTGGCCCCGCCGGCGATGATGTTCGTCAATTCACCGACCGCATCGGCCACGTCGGCGTTGATCTCGGTGGGCCGCTCCCCGAGCATCGCCGCGGCGGCGCTGAGGGCCGCTTCCCGGCTGAGGCTGAGCACCACCGTCCCTTTGGCCTTGCCCGAAAGCCCGATCACGCCGCTCACTTCGTGTTCCGGCCGGACCCCGCCCTTGACGTAGGGCTCTTGGCGTGTGAGCTGGCAATTCAGCATCGTTTGGAACGTGGAAATCGTGCTCGTGAGAAACGGATTGATGTATTCGACTTTCACGGTTATCCTCTTCGTTCAATGGGAAGCTCTGTTGCGTTGGCCAGCGGCGCAGAGCTTCTGCACCCTATTGGCGCCCGTTTTCGCAGGTCCCCGCCAGGGCGACGTCAGGTTCTCGTGGTTGTCTGGGGATGTGCTTTGCGGCCACGCGGAGCAGCGTGGTCCGGTCAATCGGTTTGCTGGCGTAGTCGTCACAGCCCGCCTCAAGGCATCGCTCCCGGTCCCCTTCCATGGCGTGGGCGGTGAGGGCGACAATCGGGCCGCGCCAGCGGTGTTCGCGCAATTGCCGGGTGGCCGTGTAGCCGTCCATTTCGGGCATCTGCACATCCATCAAGATCAAGTCGTAGGGCCTTCCTTCCGATTCTGAGGCCAACGCTTTGTCGCAGGCGATTTGTCCGTTCTCGGCCAGGTCGACTTCGAGCCCCGCCTTGTTCAGGAGGAAGCGGATCAGGCGCTGGTTGTCCGGCCCATCTTCGGCGAGCAGCACCCGTCCGTAGAGCTTTTCCGTTGAGCCCGTCGCGGCCGGCTTCTCTCGTTCGGTGGGGGCGTTTGGATGCGCGTCAAGCATCGGCACCCCTTCCAGGGAGCCCGGATCAATCGTCAGGGTGAAGGTGCTGCCCTTGCCGGGCTGACTCTCGGCCTCGATGTCGCCATCGAGCACCTCCGCCAGCCGTTTCGAGATGGCCAGGCCGAGCCCCGAGCCGCCGAAGCGTCGTGTGACGCTCGCATCGGCCTGAGTGAAGGGCTGATACAACTTGCGTATCAGTTCCGGGGCCATGCCGATGCCGGTATCGGTCACCGCAAAGTGCACGCGGGGTCCGGCGTCTGGATCTTGCGAGCAGCTCAGGTCGATCCGCACCGTACCCTGTTCGGTGAACTTGATCGCATTACCTATCAGGTTGACCAGGATTTGCCTCAGCCGCACCGGATCGGTTTGGATGACTCGAGGGAGTGGAGACTGGAAGCTTGTTTCCAGGCGAAGTCCTCTACTCTCAGCCCGGACCCTCATGGACGACACGACTTCCTCGACGATCTGCCACGGCGAGCACTCCGTTCGCTCCGTCTCCATTTTGCCCGCCTCGACCCTAGACAGGTCGAGGATACTGTTGATGAGACTCAGTAGATACTGGCCGTTAGCGCAAATGGCCTCGATGTGTCTGTCGTTCGTCTTGCGCGTTTCACAAGCTTCGTATTGTGCGCAGATCGTGCAACATTTCACTTCCTGTTGAATGACTTCCGCGAACCCCAAGATGGCCGTCATGGGCGTGCGGATCTCGTGGCTCATGTTGGCCAGGAACTCGCTCTTGGCTCGGTTCGCAGCCTCGGCGGCAACGTTGGCCTTTTCCAACACCTTGTTGACTTCTTCCAGAGCGCGCGCTTGCTCTCGTGCTGCCCGTTCTGTCTTCCTTAGTGCCTGCTCGGCGCGCTTGCGATCGGTGATGTCACGAATCAGACCATCGTAGGAGAGGAGGTTCCCCTCGGTGTCGTACTGCGGTACGGGAGTGTTGCTGATGCAACGTGTCATGCCGTCCTTGCGCACGATGCGATGCTCCAGAGACTCCGCACCTTGACCGGATAGGACGCAGGAGGCCTGTTTGCGCACTTTGTCCCGATCGTCCTCAGGCACCATCTGAATCCACAGTCCGGGGTTGGCGGCGAATTCCTCGGGGCTGTAACCGGTCACGCCGACACAAGCTGGGCCGTGAATCGTTTCCACCGGCTGGCCGCCCTCCACGCGTACGGTGAAAACGTAGTCCGTCACCGCCGACGTGATGCGCCGGTACCGCTCCTCGCTTTGGCGGAGCCATTCTTCTTTTACCCCGCGCTCCGTGCGAGTCATTGGGATGTTCCCGTCATTTCGAAATTCTCAAGGTACTGGACGGAATCGGCGGCGCGTTCACAGTTGGCCGGTTGTCGGTCTCAGGCGGTATCCTCGGGGGATAGCTGTTCGAGGCTGTCCTGGAGGTTGTGCTTATCGAACGGCTTGGCCACGAAATCGGCGGCCCCGGCCTTGAACGCGTTCTTGAGGACGCCTCGTTGCTCCAGGGCGCTGACAATGAGGACCTTCGCGTGCGGGTCGAATTCCATGATGCCGTGCAGGGCGTGAAGTCCGTCGTGTTCGGGCATCACCAGGTCGAGGGTGACGGCATCGGGACTCAGTTCGCGGTAACGGTCGATGGCTTCCTGACCGTTGGCGGCTTCACCGACGATCTCCCAGCCGGCGCTTCGGGCCATGTCCTTGATGATCTCACGGATGATGAGGGCATCATCGGCGACCAGTAGTGTTCTCGTCATGGTTTTGGTCTCCCACGTGGAGGAGTCGCGTTTGGCATTCGTGTTGGCGTCAAGCTAGAGAATTCTTGGGGGGAGTCCGGCGTTCTCGATGGTGATCTGTCCGTTGGAGCAATCGAAGGACATACGGCGTCCCTTGGTCCCACCGACGTCCCGTGCGGCGACTCGGATCCCGGCTCGCGTGAGTTCCCGGGTGACGGCCTCGACGTTGGCATCGCCGATTTTCAGGGGGCCGGTACTGTCGAACATGTTGGCGCCGCCGGTGAGTTTCGCCGTCAAGCCGTGGGAAGGGACGCCCATCTGCTTGAGCAGCGTGAGCATGTGGGGGACCGCGGTGTCGGCGAATTTGCCGGGCACGCCGTTTCGTCCGGCGGAGTCAGGGAGGACGACGTGAGCCACCACGCCGGCCCGAAGTCGGGGGTGATAGAGAGCCACCGCGACGCACGACCCGAGGATCGCCTTCATCCGTTCCGGTGCCCGGCCGGCGGTAGCCTGCCCCATGCCGACCATTGTTTCTCCGGCGATTTGCCTAGCGATACAAGAGGACATCAAATCATCTCCTGCCGGCTGTTGCTCGGCGGATGTTGTCTCGTCTTCAGTGTGCGGAGTGAAGCGCTTGTTCCATGGCCCGTCGCATCGCCTGGGTGGGAACAAAGAGGACGCGCCAGTCGAGTTGCTTGTTCTTGTAGCGGAAGCCAATACGGCAGATCAGCAATTCGTCGCAAGTCAGCGCTTGGGCCATCAGCGCCTGCTGGAGCACGCTGGCCGCGTAATCCTGAATGAAATAGGGGGCGGAGGGGACCAAGTCGGTGTTGATCAGCCGCGTCAGGGCGTTCATGTACGCACACCCCAGGATGTTCCCGGTCTCGGTCAGCGCCGATTTCTCCGGCTCCGTCCACTCGGGGTCGGTCTCGGGTTCGCGGCCCAGCAGGGAAGCTGCCAGTTGTCGTGCGCTGTCGTCGTCGAAGACGAGAATCATGTTTCCGCCTACTTCCCCTCTTAGAGCGAGGACGACCATGGTCAGCAGTTCGTCGCCGATGTTCAGCTCGTTGGCGACGTCCTCCAGGGGGATCTCCCGGACTTCGTCGAGCGCGACCGTGATCAACCCATCGGTCCACCGGCACATGACCGCGGAGGCGTCGTGGGTCGCCGAAGCGAACAACTCGTGGAGGACCTCCAACCGGGGACCGTCATCACGGAAGGAATCAGTCATCATTCGATACTCCTAACAGACGGCGGCAGCCGTGTTGCTCTGGGACGCCAGATCGACCAGGGCGGCCGTATCGAGGATCAGCGAGATCCGGCCATCTCCAAGGACGCTGGCGCCTGCAATCCCCGGGACATTCTCATAGTTCTCGGCCAAGGACTTGATCACGACGTCCTGTTCGCCGATGACACGGTCGACGGCCAGGCCGATTTCACGTCCCCTCTCACCGACGATCACCAACGTGGCGTCCTCGGAGTGGCGTTCGCCGGCAGCACGAACCGTGCCGTGGAAGCTGAGGACGTCGGCGAGTCTCACCAGGGAGATCACGCGTCCGCGGACCTGCGCCATCGTTCGCCCATGGATTCTGCTGAGGTCGCCTCCGCCAACACGGACGATTTCGACCACGGCCTCCATGGGCATGGCGAAGACGTCTCCGGCGATCTCGACCGTGAGGGAGGGTAGAATCGCGAGAGTCAGAGGGAGCCTGATCGTGATCACGGTGCCTTGGCCGGTCGTGCTCTCGGCATCCACGGTTCCGTTCAGGTCCTCGATCTTGGACTTCACGATGTCCATTCCCATTCCCCGACCGGAGATATCGGTCACTTCCTTGGCCGTGGTCAGCCCCGGCTCCCAGATCATCTGATGGAGTTGATGGGGGGTCATCTTGTCGGCATCGGCCTGGGTGAGGATCCCCTTCTCCAGGCATTTGTGGAGAATGCGATCGGTGTCGAGCCCTTTGCCGTCGTCGGAGACCTGGATCACAATGCTGTTGCCCCGGTGGAATGCGTTCAGAGTCACGGTTCCCTGGCGGGGCTTCCCGGCGGCTTCCCTCTCCTCGGGCGACTCGATGCCGTGATCCGCGGAATTGCGGACCATGTGGACGAGCGGGTCTCCCAGCTCGTCGATCATCCGCTTGTCGAGCTCGGTCTTCTCGCCGCTGATTTCCAGCCGGATGTTCTTTCCGTTTGCCCGGGTGACGTCCCGTATCACGCGATTGAACCGAGCGAACAGCGGACCGATGGGGACCATTCGGGTGTCCATCACGCTCTGCTGGATTCCCTCGGTCACCCGGTTGAGCTGGTGAATCGCCTCGGATAGATCCCGGACGCAGTCACGCGCTTGAGCCAGAGTCTGCATCTCCCGGCGGACCGGTTCCAGGTCGTTCTGGATCCGACGGACGCGGCTGCGCAATAGTTGTAGGCCTGTTGCTTGGGAGTGTTGGGCGTCGGAGCGAAGCTCGCACTGGCCGCCGATCTTGTCCAGTTCGGCGAACACCTTGTTCAGGGCCTGCACCGATTGCTTGCAGTGGAGCACGGACTTGAGGCTGTCACCGATCTGAGCGAACTGGGCCTTGTTGATCACCAACTGGCCGGCGAGGTCCATCAGGTGGTCCAGCCGGTCGATGTCGACGCGCACGGTCTCGGTGGGCCGGCTGGCGTTTTCCGGCGCCCGCCCTCCGGCTTCACGGGCAGGTGGCTTCGGGGGCGGGCTGCATCGGGATGACGCGGCAGCGGCGTTTTTGGCGGGCGGATCGGCTTCGGCGCTTGCAGGCTTGGAGTCGTCATGTCCGCCGGCGTCGGAATCGACGGGGGCCGGCCCAGTATTCGACTTCGCGGGAGGCGTCCCCTCGGGCTTGGAGCCGGGTTGAGCCGGAGGCGAACCGCCGGCAAGTGGTTCGACCGTGATCGCCTGCACGCCGGCGACGCGGAGTTGCTCGGCGAGGGTTTCCCGAGACTGGTCGCAGGTAACTTGGAAGCGAAGGGAATCGAGATTCTCGACCTCGTCGAGCTTCTCCGCCGGCGGGTCACAGTACGAGACCTCACCGAGCTTGGCCAACTTCTCGCAAATCAGTTGGGCCTTGAGCCCGGCGACCCGCAAATCGGGTTGAAACTGCACGTGGCCGACAAAGGTTGTTCGGTTCCCACCGGCCATCGCGCTGGCTTCGGCGGGCGAGGTCCGACCACTCTCGGAGGTCGAAGCCGTGACTTTCTCCGGTGCGGTGTCGTCGACCGCGGGCGCCGGTTCGTCGCCGGACCGGTCGTCGGCGCGGGAATCCGCCGATCCGGCCTCGAGCAGTTCGTGGGCCAGTTGGCCGAATTGATCTGAACGGGGTCTTCCCCGCTTCAGATCGGCTACGTACTGCCGCAGCCCGTCCGTACACTTGAGCATCACGTCCGTGAGTTCAGGCGAGAGCCTGGCCTGCGTCTCCCCGAGGCCTTCCAGCAGATCCTCCATCAGGTGAGCCAATTTGGCGGCGCGGTTCAGGCCGACGGCGGCCGCCGATCCTTTGATCTTGTGCGCGGTAGCCAGCAGACGCCTCAACTCGTCGCCCTCCCCGCCGTCTTCCAATGCCAGCAGGGTTCCGGTGAGATCGTCGAGGGACAATTCGGCCTCGTCGATGAAGATCGAGAGGTACCTATCCGAGATCTCCTCTTCGTCCTTCAGGTCCCCGAGCGGGTCGGTCTCGGGCCCGGGATTTGAGCCGGCCACGGGAGGCGGAAGATCCGGCGATTCCGCCGCTGTGCCGGGGACGGATGATTCGGTCGTTGCGCCTGGGACTCCCGTGGCAAGCGCCCGCTCCGCGTCCGCCTGCGACGCCTGCTTTCGCTCCACTCCGGCCGATTGGAGTAACCGACGAATCCCCTCGATCACCGCGTCGCAGTCGACCGGTTCGGCGCCGGGCTCTTTGAGCAGGTCGACCAGGGCGGTCAACTGGTCCAAGCCCATGAACATCAGATCGACCACGTCGCCGTTGATGGTAAGCTCGTCCTTGCGTGCGGCGTCGAAGACGTTCTCGACCTTGTGAGTCAGGTTGTTGATGTCACTGAGCCCGAGCATCGCCGACAGCCCTTTGAGGCTGTGGGCTGCGCGGAACATTTCGTTCAATAGATCCTCGTCGCAGCGCTGGTCGTGATCCTCGTCGAGCGACTGGGCCCACTCGTCCAGTTGGAGAAGGTTCTCGTTGAGCTGAGCGAGCAACTGGTCCGACTCGTCGAGGAAGTCGCTCAGCAGGCTGTTCAGCAGGTCGTCCTGAGTGTCAGGCGGCGAATCGCTCATCGGGAACTCCATTTACTTCTGCGGCCGCTGATAGAGCCACGGCTGCCATCGCACGTAGTCTTTCACCAGATCGGCGATTCCCTCGGCGGGGCCTGCCACGAGCAAGCCGCCCGGGCGAATCGCCGGATGCACGTTGTCCATCACTTGCTGCTTCGAGGCGGGGGCGAAGTAGATCAGCACGTTCTTGAGAAACACCAGATCGAACGGCCGCTCACGGAGCGGGTCGAGCAGGTTGTGCTGACGGAAGCTGACCATCTCGGTGAGCACGCTTCGCGCCTGCCAGAGCTCCGCATCCTTGGCCTTGACGAAGTACCGCTTCTCGTAGGCGTCGGGCACGAGCCGCATCGCCCGTTCTCCGAACACGCCCCTTCGGGCCTGCTCCACCGCCCCGATCCCGACGTCGGTACCGAGGATCCGGATGCTCCACTGCTGGTAGCTTGGCAGGCAGGCGGCGATGCAGCAGGCGGCGGTGAAGACCTCGTCGCCGGTGCTACAGGCGGCCGACCAGATTCTCAGCGACCGCTGCCTCTTGCCGGAACGGGCATCCGCGGCGCACTGCGGCAGATAAACCTCCCGAAACCACCGCCACTGGCCCTCGTCGCGGAACAGATAGGTCTCGTGGGTGGTGATTTCCTGGAGGAACGCGTCCCACTCGGGATCACCGGGACGCAGTCCGCTCAAGTGCTTGTAGTACGCTCCGAAGCTTCGGATGCCCGTCGCCTGAAGTCGTCTTCGCAGACGATTGGAAAGCAGCGTCTTTTTCTGCGGCGGGACACGGATTCCCGTCCGGCGATAGATCAGCTCGGCGTACTGCGACAACTGGGCGTCGGTCACCTGTTCGAGGTTTCCGGGCGGGACCGTTGGTTTGGCGACCTCAGTCAGCGTCATGGATGGGGGGCTCCAGTTGCTGCAAACGCTGGCGCTGCCTTTCGATGGCGTCAGCCAGTGCGTACAAATGGGGTCGTTGCTTTTCGGGAAGCGAGTCGATTTTCCAGCGGAGCCTTGTCAGCTTCTCCTCGAAGCTCTCGCCGGTTTTCGGCCGTTTGCGATGGGACATGCCGTTCTCCTTGCCCGTGTATTCGTGTCGCAGAAAACCGCCGGGGGCCGCGCCCGGCCTCCGGCGGCAGTTCGCCGGCGCGAGACTCCTTAGCCGCGTTGCTGGGCGCCGGCGACCGTGTCGTGCAGTGCGGCTCTCTCTTCTTCCCCGAAGAGCTGGTCCACGTCCAGGAGGATCAGCAAGTGTTCCTCCAGCCGCACCAGCCCGGTCATGTACTCGTTGCCCAGGCTGGCCACCGTGGGCGGGGCCTCGCAAATCTGATCGCCCGATACGCGCAGCACCTCGCTGACCGCGTCGACGACGATGCCGATCGTGCGGCTGCCCACGTTGAGCACCATGATCCGGCTCTCGTCGGTCAGGTCTCCCTCGGCCAATCCGAACCGGGCCCTCAGGTCGATCACCGGGATGACCGTGCTGCGGAGGTTGATGAGCCCCTTGATGTAGTGGGGCGTTTCTGGGACCTGGGTGATCTGGCCCATCAGGATGATCTCGCGGATCTTGGTGATCTCGATCCCGTAGGTTTCCTCACCCAGCTTGAAGCTGACCAACTGCATCGAGTCGGCCGTGGCCGCAAGGCCGGTTTGCGAGCCTGCCGACACGGCTTGGCCTTGTGCCGGCGCTTCTAGTGTGGTGGTGGACATGTTCATTTCTCCGATATTGTGTGGTTGTGGACGTGGGATCGCAGCGCCTTCGTTCTGGTTCCCACGCTTTTCGTGGGGACCCGTTTTCCGACGCTTTGCGTCGAGCTCGTGGACGCGAAGCGTTTGAATCTGCGTTCCCACGCAAAGCGTGGGAACGAGGATACCGACAAGAGGTAAGGGTGGCCCCGGCATGCCGAGGCCACCCTTTCCCTGCCTTCGGTTCTAGACCGCGGCGGCCTCGGGTTCCGTCTCGGTCCTCGCCGTCCAGTCCTTGCCCGACCGGCCGTTGCTGTCCGTCTTGAACCGGCCCACCAGATTCTTCAGCGCGGCCGCTTGGGCGCCCAGCTCCTCGCTTGAGGAGGCCATCTCTTCGCTTCCGGCGGCGGACTGCTCGGTCACCTCGGAGATGCCCTGGATGGCCTTGGAGACCTCCTCGGCATTGGTGGCCTGCTGGACCGTGGCGGTGGCGATCTCGGCGATCTTGGCTGCCGTGCCCTCCACGCCCGCCACGATCTTCTTAAGCGCATCTTCGGTCTCCTGGCTGAGCTGGGCCCCTTCTTGGACCCGGCCGCTGGACTCCTTGATGAGCTTGGTGATTTCGCCGGCCGCCTGGTTGGAGCGCTCGGCCAGCTTGCGGACCTCGTCGGCCACCACGGCGAATCCCATGCCGTGCTCGCCGGCCCGGGCCGCCTCGATGGCCGCGTTCAGCGCCAACAGGTTCGTCTGGCTGGCGATCTCCGAGATCACCTGGATGATCTCGGCGATCTGGTCCGAGCTGGTTCTGATCTGCTCCATGGCCTCGGCCGACCTCCGCACGGCCTGGCCGCCTTGCTCGGCCAACCGGTTGGTCTCCTTGGCGGCCTTGTCGGCGTCGTTGGAGTTCTCCCTGACGCCCTCGACCGAGCGGCTGAGTTCCTCGACCGACGCGGTGATTTGCTGGACGCTGGAACTCTGCTCCTGGGCCCCGGAGGCCAGCGTCTGCGAGCTCTCGGCGATCACCCGCGAGCCCTCGTTGAACTGATTCGCGCTCTCGGTGATCTGGCCAATCATCTCACACAGGCTCACAACGGACTCATTCAGCGCCGTGGCCATCTGGCCGACTTCATCCTTGCTGCTGACATCCAACCGCTGGCTAAAATCGCCGGAGGCGAACAGCTTGATAAACTCCACGGCATGGTTGAGGTTGTTGACAATCCCGCGGATGATGATGAAGGCCAATGCGACCGCCAGCGCGATTCCGATCCCCGCCACGCCGTACATCGTGTAGGTAGCGGCGGCATACGCTTCGTCGCTGGCCTTGCTGTCGGCGATCATCGACTGGTCTGCAGCGTCGGCGATCTCTTTCATCAGTGCCGCGGCCTTGTCGAAGACCTCTCGGCCTTCCGTGCTGGAAAGCAGCCGGGCCGCCTCGTTGGAGTTCTCGCGCGAGAGGGCGCGGACTTGCTGGTCCGTGGCACACCAGTCCGCATACGCCTTCCGGAACGCCTCCACGTCCTGCTTGCCTTGAGCCGAGGCGGTCGACTCGATTTGGGTGAGCTTCTCCGCGAGCGACTTGTCCAACTGGTCGATGACCGAGGCGTGCTGGTCCATCTCCTCCGTGGTCTGGGCCAGGATCAGGTTCTTCTCGGCCCGGTGCGCGGCGATCAGGTCTTGCACGCAGCGGGCGGCCGCGAGGCACCGGCTGGCCGCGTCGTCGGCGGCCTTCATGCTGTCGGTCGTCACCTGGTCCACGTGGTCGACGTAGCTTTTCAGCGAGGCTTCCGCCTTGTCACACGCCGCGCGGCTTTCGGTGGCCGAAAGCTGCTTGGCTTCCGCCGTTTGGTTACCCAGAGCCGCTTGAGCGACGCGGTCCGAGACCGCCCGAAACACGTCAAAATCCGTCTTGAATGCCTGGAGCAGGGTCTTTCCTTGGCCGGTCTCGCTGCGGTCGAGTTCGCCTAGAAACCGGTCCACTTGAGTGAGCGCGTCCTTGCGAGTCGTCTCGCAAGGGCGCATTTTCTCCTCGGTCTCTTCCAAGATGAGGTTCTTTTCGGCCCGCTGGACTCGAATCAGGTCTTGGACCATTCGCGCTCCCGTGAGGGCCCGGGTTGCCGCCGCGTCGCCGGCCTGGGCGGCCGCCGTGTTCTCCGCGTCGTTGCGGTCGGCGATGGCTTTGAGGAAGCCCTCGGCCTTGTCGTACTGCTCGCGGCCCTTGCCGGAGGAAAGCTCGTAGGCCTGCTTGTTGGTGTTCTTGCGGCTGAGCTGCCGGGCCTTGTCGGACGACGTCTTGAACGCTTCGTAGATCGTGCGGAATTCGGCGATCTTCTGCTTGCCCTCCGCGGTCGCCAACTCCTCCAACTGGGTCACCTTCTCTCGGACCGCCTCGTGCGAGCCATCGATGGCCGTGGCGTACTGGTCCATCTCCTCGGTGGTCTGGGCCAGGATCAGGTTTTTCTCGGCGCGATGCGCCGCCAGCATGTCCTGCTGGATTCGCGCGGCGAGAAGCGCGCGGGTCGACGTGACGTCGACGATGTTGTTCAACTGAGCGTTGATACTGCCCATCTTGAGCACGCCGACCACGGTGATGACGACTGCCACGGCAGCCATCAAAGCGAGGACGGCAAACAGCTTGGTTCGGATCTTGAGATTCTTCAACATCCTCTACTCCCTAACAGAAAAGCGTGGTAAGAAACTGTCCTGCGGATCCCTCCCCGATGCACTGCTCCGTCCGTGGACAGACAACCGTTGAAAGCCGTCTCGCGGTGGGGAGAACCGGACGGCTTGGGTGGCCGCGCTTGGTCATGGTCCTGGGGACTGTTCACCGGTCGTCTTGCGGACTGCTGAGGACGTTGGAACGCCTCACCCAGGGTCTCGTCGTCCAAGTGCAAGAGGATTTTCATCAGCGATGCCACATCGCCTCTGAGCTGCTCGGGGTCGACGAAACGACGCACGATGCGGTTTTGGACCACGTGTTTCGGCGCGGAAAACTCGGTGATCAACAGATCATCCCTGTTCTTCGGCAAGGGCCGCCCAAGGTCGGCGTACAAGAACAGCCCAAGCTCCTCCTCGTCCATGACGAACGTCTGGAACGGGACCAATGCGGGATCACAGCCGATGCGGAGGAGATCCTGGTGGATCGCCGGGCGCGCCGTCCTTTGGCGAAGGAGCCGATAGTCGATGCGCAGCTTTTCTCCCTTGGTAGCCAAAAGGATGACGTCGCCAGCGGCGCCGCTCGTCCAAAGGGTGGTGTGGGGGAAGACCGACCGCATGGTGTGGACGATCACCTTCATGTCCCACTCGGAGGTGCAGTACGCGGGAAGCCACTGCGCCAGCATGCCTCCGTCTCTCAGACGCTTCTCGACCAGTTGATACCACTCGAGCGAAAAGAGGCTTGACTGCCCCGCGATCCACGGGTTGGACGGCTGGGAGATCACCACGTCGTACCGATCCGGGGCCGTGAGCAACACGTTTCGCGCGTCCCGTTGCAGCAGGCGCAACCGTTGATCGCGCAGCGGATCGTGATTCACCCCGGAGAAGAATTCCGAGGCCTCCACGACGGCCGGAGACAGCTCGGCACAGTCGACGACGCGCACGTCGTGCGTGAGCACCGATCCGACGGTCACGCCGCTTCCCAAGCCGACGACGAACACTTTGTCCGGTTGCGGGTGAAACAAGACGGGCAACTGTCCCAGCATGACCTGGGTTTTCATGTCGTGGTCCGTTGACGTGCTCGCATCCGTCTTCCCATCGATGGTCAGGAAGCGGACGCCGTCGGGCCGTTGCATCACGGCCACGGTTGCCGTTACGCCCGGTCTGTAATAGAGCAGATCATACTGCTTGAAAGAGAGCTCCCACAGCTTCCATGCCTCGGCGTGCGAGATTCTCAGGGGTTCCTCTACCGCTCCTTCCACCCGATCGATTATCGCGTGGTAACGGTCGGCATAAACGTAGACGCCGCTGTTGAGAAGCCGGGGCGACCAGGGGGCCAGCAAAGAGATCAATAACCACAGTCCCGCCGACGTGCCGGCGACGCTCAGCAGCCGCGAAGAGAGCGATCGCTCCATCCACAGCAGCATGACCAGTGAGCCGGCAACGAGATTCATGAGCGCACCGGCCGTGATCGTCCTTTCCATTCCGATCGTGGGCACCAGGAGCAGGCCGCCCGCGACTGCGCCGAGAACGGCCCCCAACGTATTCAACCCGTACGCCCGACCCAGCCGCCGCCCGATCGTTCCCGTCTCGTCGACCAAGATGGCCGCGACCACGGGAAACGTGAGCCCCATGGCAAAGGTAGGGACCAGCATCACCAGTCCCGCCAACACGAATCGCACGAACTGGAGGCTCAGCCAGCCGTTGGGCGTGACCCCATCCAGCGACAGATATAGGAACGGGAGCCGCTCAAACAAGGGAATCGTCAGCAACGCTGAGACGGCCACCGTATATTGGAGGCCGACGAGCAAGGCGGCGGGCGTCGCCAGCCTTCTTGCCAGACTGAAAAACATGCTCCCCAAGGCGATTCCCAGCAGGAACGTGGCCAGCATGATCGTGAACGCAAAGGTGGTGGTTCCCAAGACCATCGTCAGCGCCCGCGTCCAAGCGACTTCGTAGAGCATCGCGGCAAACCCGGAAATGGCAAATGCCGCCACCGCGCCCTTCTCGAACCGGCTTGAAATCGGCTCGCACGAGGCGAACACTCTCACGGCTCCCACCGATTCCGTGAGGGACTCGACGAAACGCGTTTGCGTGGACATGGCGTGGATCATGAAAAAGCCGGCCGCCACCGCGAAGTTGAGCGCAACGGCTGAAAAGGTCGTGAGGATGATGCCCAGATTGGGAAGCAAGAAGTAGCCAGCCGCGATCACGCCAAAAAGCGCGCCGACCGTGTTCAGCCCGTACAGCCAGGACACGGTGACGGAAACGTGGGACTTGACGCGTGCGAGGTAGCGACTCATCACGGGAAGGGTCCCTCCCATCAAGGTCGTGGGAATCGCAAGGAGCAGGAAGGTCACCAGAAGCCTCACCGCCGTGCAGGCAAAAAGCCCCGGCTGATAAGCCTGGTACACCGCTGCGTAGAACCGCTCGGCCCCGCTGAGCACCAGGGGAAGCATCGCGGCGTACGCGCCGATTCCAACCTCCAGCGCGACGTAGCACCGCGCCAGTTGCTTCTCATTGAAGCGGTCGGCCCACTTGCCGACGAGCCACGCTCCGAATCCCAGACCCGCCATGAAGACTGCGAGGACCGTGGTCACCGCATACGTGGACGCGCCGAGAACGAGGGTGAGCTGGCGAACCCACACAATCTCGTAGATCAGTCCGGCGGCTCCCGACAAGGCAAACAGTGCGAAACAGACGCAGCACAGAAGGTGCGCGCGGGCCTTCGCGCGCGGGGCCGCCACAGAGGATTCCTGACGCGCGGTCGATCCCGATCTTTTCGCCTTGCGTCCCGCCGGCTTACGGCGTTGGGCGTCCCATTCTCGCATTCCCATAACCGTCGTCCTCCTGCGGTTGGGGGGTCGAACCAACAAAAAAGGCACAACCCAAGTCGCCTCTTCGCCGACGGAAGAGTGTGACTTCGATTGTGCCTTCAACCTGCGGGCCCTGGTCCCGCGAATCAAGGCGACCCACCGCAACCGGGTGGGCCCGTTCCTCCCGGACCTTCAGTCCGCAGGAACTCATTCATGCAAACGTAGCTCCCGATTACGGCGATGCGGAAGAATCTCGCGGATTTTTCTCCGCGAGAGTGCTCCGGCTGGGCGCGCCCCGGGGTGCTGTGGTTGTTCTTGTAGCAGGAACCCGCAGACACCGACTGAGGCCGTCGCGATGGCGTTTACCTGCTTCTTCCGGGACGGCCAGGCACCCGACCTGCTCGCCGAACACGTAATCCCCGATCTGGCAACCCGCCGGTACATGGACGTGTGGGACGCGGGGTGTGCCACGGGGCCGGAACCTTACTCCATCGCGATGACCTTCCGCGAGCACATGGGGCCGTTTCTGTTTCGGAACCTGCGAATCTGGGCCACCGATATCGATGAGACCGACACCTTCGGCCGGATCATCGCCCGGGGCGTCTACTGCGAGCAGGAGACCAAGCGGATCCCGGCGGAGATCCGGGCGAGGCACTTCTCGCCCAGTGGCGGGGACGGCAGGCGCAGGGAAATCGGGGGGCGCGCACGCTCTCTCTCCACTCTCCCCGTTCGCTCAAGAAAAAAAGGAAGGCCACGGGAAGTCCACCGCAGCCCCGCGCTGGAGGGGTTTCTACTGGAATAGGCCGTCGCTTATGAGCCGGACGGATCAGAATTCGTACTTCAGTTGCAGCCACCAGACGCCGTTTTCTTCGGTGTTAGCCACCGTCCCGAAAGCTCCATAACCGGCGGTGAAGGCCGTCTGCTCGTTGAGGATGAAGATGGCGTCGAAGGCGTGCCAGTGGTCCTCATCTCCAATGAGGCCGGCGATTTGTCCATACGGGTCGGGCTTCTGACGGAACTCGTAGGCCAGCACCAGCCAGTCGAAGGGCAGGTAAGCGACGTTCCCTTCGAACGTTGCGTGGTACTCGTCACCGAACCCCAAGAATCCCAACTGTGCCGCCTGGCTTGCTCGCAGGCCCGCGGTCAGGATCAAGGGGCGCCCCAGGACCTCAGGCGGAATCGTCCTGGTTGCCGTGAGGGTGAAATCGACGCCGTTCTCTCGCTCGTAGCCGATCCCCGACAGGGCGCCGCCGAGCCTCTGGTCGATGTCGCGGATGCCGTCGTTCACCTTGAAGTGTACGCCCGCGGTCACGGCCGGCATGGCGAAGCCGCCTACACACGTGTTCTCTTTCACGGCCAACAGCCGCAGATTGAAATGGTGCAGCCACATGTTGCTGCTTTCGATATCCACGGTGGTCGCGTCGCGGATGTCTCTGGGTAGCGATCCCAACCCCAGCCGATTGGCCGCGTAGCCGAATTCGATCCGGCCGCCAAGCGTCTCGGTGATCGTGATCGCATCAAGGTTCTTCTCGCCGATGTTCACCCAGGACAACGCGACCGCCGGCTTGCCGAGAAGCGAGCATTCGCACCGAGGCTCCGGATTGACCAGGTAGGCCATGGGCGTGATCGCGCCGCCGCCTACGCCTTCAATCGTATGGACAGGCAGCGGCGGCGCAGCGTACACACCCCCGGTGAAGTGAATGGCCAGAATCGTGGCCGCTATGACCATCAGAAACCTGAATTCGCTCAACGTATTGATCTTCATGATCGAACACTCCCTTGCTCACACGAAAACGGGAGGAGGGCCGAAACCCGACTCCCCGCTGGCCGACAAGGCCATAGCTGGAGTTCCGCGCCCCGCCCCGCGATTTCCTAGTCGAAAGCCAACAAAAAAGACCCAACCGGGGTCACCCTCGTTCGGCAAGAGGTGACTTCGGCTGTGCCTTCAACTAGCAGGCCCCAATGGTCCTGCGCGCTAAGGGGAACTACTCGCGGTGTACGCTCTTCTGGTGCGGCCGCCCGCCGCGTGCTTGGGCGCGACGCCGGTTGTGTGGGACGTATGGACCGAGCGGCCCGGCTGGCAGCAGCCTCTTACCGGTGGTTCTGCTCGTAGGAATCAGGCAGACTTGGCTGGCAGCAGACGCGGCACGATGGCGGAGACACGCCATCAAAGCCTCGCTGCGGGCCTCTTCGGAGGCCTTCTTGACGCGTTGCGCTTTCCTTCCTTGCGCTTCTAATCGCAGCCGTGTTTCTCGAGCTTCGCTTTGAGAGTCTCGGGCGTGAAAGGCTTGACCAGGTAGCCGGACACCCCGGCCTGAACGGCCTCGACGACGCGGCTCTTCTCCGCCTCGGTGGTGATTATGATGATGGGGACGCTTGCGTCCCGGCCCCGAATCTCCTTAACCACGTCGAGCCCCGTCTTGCCGGGCAGGTTCCAGTCGGTCAGCACCAGGTCGAACTTGCCCGGTTCAAACAGCGTCGTCGCCTCGTTGCCGTCGGATGCCTCGATGGCCGAGGGGACTCCGACGGCCGAACCGACCACTCTCATGCCCGGCGTGGCTCCGATGCCGTCACAGATCACCGAGCGGATCACCGCCGAATCGTCGACGACTAGAACGCGGACGTCTTCCGACGCCGTCACAAGTCTCCTGCTGGTTCCACCACGTCGCACGGCCCCTACCTCGGAGCCCGTCTGTGTCCCGGGCGCCGACACAACCTGATCCCGGCAGCCGTGCTGGCTGCGGCTTGCTCGAGGAATCCAGGCCCCGGCACCTCTGGGCGGGGGGCACAGCGGCTTTCCGGTCTCCGTCGAGTGTCGTACGCGAACCTCGCCGCGATCTAAGGTGTAGATTGAGCTTGTACTTGACGCCACTAAGCATACACTGAACGGTCGCGCCCCCCAGCGGGGTGGCTCCTGTTGATGTTTGCATTGCCAAGGATCACCCGACGTGGACCGGACCCTTCGGTCCCGGGCTTCCGGTGGAAGCCCTCCGTTCATTGGCTATGCAAGGCTCAATAGATCGGGAGGTGTGTCGTCGGGCTACCGGCCGGCTTCGGAGGATCCATTCATGCCCGCCAAGAAATCGGGAGAGCCTGCCTCAGGGGTTTCCTCGTCACGACGCGGAGGCGGCGGAAAGAGGCGATCGCCGGACGAGCAAACCGCCGGGGCCTCACTGCGGGTCGACGTTCCAACCGTCCAGACAGCAGAGGAGTGGCAGCGGACTTTCGACGCCGTGCCCGACCCGATTGCCATCCTGGACACGCAACACCGGATAGTGCGAGTCAACAAAGCGATGGCCGAACGGCTCGGCCTCATCGAGGACCAGTGCGTCGGCCAAACCTGCTACCGCTTGGTTCACGGCACCGACGAGCCTCCGGCGTTCTGCCCTCACGCTCGACTACTCCGGGACGGTGAGGAACATACCGTCGAGGTTCACGAAGAACGGCTTGCGGGCGATTTCCTCGTGACCGCCTCCCCTCTACGGGACTCCTCGGGGCGTCTCGTCGGCAGCGTGCACGTTGCACGCGACCTCACCGACCGCAAGCGGGCGGAGGAGGAGTTGAGACAGAGCGAGTCGCGACTGAAGGCCATCTTCCGGGCAGCGCCGACGGGGATCGGCCTGGTCTGCAATCGGGTCATCCGAGAGGCCAACGACCGCTTATGCGAGATGGTCGGCTATTCGCGTGAGGAGCTGCTGGACGAACCCGTCAGGATGCTCTACCCCAGCGACGAGGACTACGAATACGTCGGCCGGGAGAAATGCGCGCAGATCCGCCAGCGGGGCACGGGAACCGTGGAGACCCACTTGCGCCGCAAGGACGGCACCGTCATCGACGTGCTGCTGAGTTCCTCCCCGCTCGACCCCGACGACCTCGCCATCGGCGTGACGTTCACCGCCCTGGACATCACAGATCGCAAGAGGGCGGAAGAGGCGCTCTGTGAGAGCGAAAGCTGCTACCGTTCTCTGTATTTGGCCGTGCGCGAAGGTGTGTGCCTTCACGAAGTCGTGTACGCCGAGTCCGGAAAGGCGGTCGACTACCGCATCTTGGACGTCAACCCGGCCTATGAAGCCATCACGGGTCTGTCGAGAGAGAAGACAATCGGCGCCCTGGCCTCCGAACTCTACGGCACCGGCAGCGCGCCGTTTCTCGACGTATACGCCGAGGTCGCGGAAACAGGCAAGCCGGCCCGGTTCGACGTCTATTGGGAACCGATGAGGAAACATTTCAGGATCGCCGCATTTTCTCCCGGACCGCGCCGCTTCGCCACGGTATTCACGGACGTCACGGAGGCCAAGCGGGCGGAGCAATCGCTACGCGACTCGGAAGAAAGATTCCGCGTGCTCTTCGAGGATGCCCCGGACCCCATCTACCTGAACGACCTGGAGGGGATGTTCATCGACGGGAATCGGGCGGCGGAGGAAATCACGGGATACAGGAAGGAGGAGCTTGTCGGAAAGAATCTCATGACGGCGGGGTTGCTGGTTCCTTCCGATAGTCCCAAAGCGGCAGAGCGCCTCGCCGGAAACGCCGCTGGCCGACCCACAGGACCTGACGAGTTCACCCTGATACGCAAAGACGGAGGCCGGGTTAGCGTGGAGATCCGGACGTTTCGCGTCAAGATCGGCGCTCAAGACGTCGTCCTCGGCATCGCCAGGGACGTCACCGAGCGCAAACGAGCGGAAGAAGCGCTCCGCGAGAGCCAGCAGCGGTTTCGCGATCTCGCCGAGCTGTTGCCGCAGACGGTCTTCGAAACGGATCTTCAGGGACGTCTGACGTTCGTGAACCGAGAGGCGTTGAAGACGTTCGGCTTTTCGGAAGAGGAGTCCCGCACCTCGATCAACGCCCTCGACATGCTGGCCCCCCATGAACGCGATCGGGGTCGACGAAACATCGAGCAAGTCCTTCGGGGAGAGCCGTCCCGTGGAAACGAGTATCTCGCTCGACGAAAGGACGGAAGTTTGTTCCCCGTCGTAATAAGCAGCGCACCCATCGTTCGTAACGGGCGGCCGGCGGGACTGCGCGGAATCATCGTGGACATCACCGAGCGGAAGCGAGCCGAGGAGGCGCAGAAGCTGGCCGCCACCGGCCGGATGGCCGCTCGCGTGGCCCACGAGATCAACAATCCGCTGGCCGGGATCAAGAACTCGTTCCTGTTGCTCAAGGACGCCGTTCCCCGCGACCACCCCGACTACGACCTCGTCGGCCGGATCGAGAAGGAGATCGATCGAATCGCCAATATCGTCCGCCAGATGTACCGGCTCCATTCCCCTGACCAGGAGCCCCCTCACGCCATCTGCGTGGGGGAGACGATCCGCGAGGTCGTGCTCATGCTCCAGCCGAGTTGGCGCGAATACGACGTCCGCGTTGACGTAAATGCGCCAAGCCCCGCGTTGTCCGCCAGAATTCCCGAGGGTAGCTTGCGCCAAGTGCTGTACAACCTCGTGGAAAACGCCATCGAAGCCTCGCCGCAAGGAGGCGTGGTGAAGATCCACGCCGTTCGGACCGAAGAAAACATAAAGATCAGCATCTCCGACGAAGGGGTCGGGATTCCCCGCGAGCTACAGGAGCGAGTGTTCGAACCGTTCTTTAGCACCAAGCGGGGGCCGGGTACGTGCGGGATGGGCCTTGGCTTGTCCATCGTCCGGGACATCGTGGATACCCTGAGGGGCACGATAACACTTCAGAGCACGCCGAGCCGAGGGACCACGTTTGACGTCGTGTTGCCTGTCTGAACGTCACAAAGGGGGGGCGAAAAGCATGACGGTATCCTGCTCAATCCTGGTCGCCGACGACGAGGAAACGTTCCGAGAGTCGACCTGCCGGCTGCTGCGTCGCGAGGGGTACGACTGCCACTCCGCCGGCGACACCGAGGAAGCGGTGGCGAAGCTGCGCCAAAGACCGTTCGACCTCCTGATCGCCGACATCCGGATGCCGAGAAATCAGGAGATGCGGCTCGTTCGCGAGGCCCAGCGACTGGCTCAAGGCATGCCGGTCATCCTGGTCACCGGCTATCCGTCGCTGGACACCGCCATCCGTTCGATTGGCATGCCCGTCACTGCCTACCTGACCAAGCCGGTGGACTTCCCCGACCTGCTGAGCCACGTCCGCCCTTCGGTGGAACGCTCGCAGAGGTATCGGACCTTGTCGCGGGTCCGAGAGCGCCTCCGACAGTGTCTCGAGGACCTAGAACAGGTCGGGCATGAGAGCGAGTCGTCGGCAGATGGCGCTTCGCGCGTCGCGACCACAGTCTCGACGGCGACCATCCGTACGGTGGCCGCCTGCTTGTCGGAAATGCTGGAGATCCGAGGGGAGTCTTTCTCTGGGGAATGGTCCCCCAACCTGTGCGACCTGCTGGATTGCCCCCAGCGCCCGGTCCATCGGAAGGCGATCCAGGAGACCGTCGAAGTCCTCAAGAAGACGAAAAGCACGTTCAAGTCGAAGGACCTGGCCCAACTGCGGGCGAAACTGGAGAATCTGCTGAACACGCCGGAGGGGTTCTTCTACGATACCCGATCGTGTGCTCCCGTCTGACAGTGGCTGACGGTCTTCAGAATCGCCGGGGAGACGAAGGGAGCCCGGTCGGCCCCTTCCTCGATTCTCCGCCGAAACATGTTGTCGAGCCTCTTGGCCTCCAGCCGGCCTTACCCCGCCGCCGGCGCGGCTTGGGGCAGCTCCTGCTGAAGGCGGTCGGCCAGGAGGCTTCGCAGGTCGGCGGCCTTGTCGGGGGCGGCTTCCAGGACGTTCTTCGTCTGCCCGGGGTCCTGCTCCAGGTCGTAGAGGCACGGCCCCGCGCCGCGGTTGTTGCCCTGGATGTGCTGGAAGTAGTGCCACCGCTTGTCGCGGACCGAGGCGAAGGTGCCGAACTGCGTGAACACGCGGTCCTGGAGCTTGTCGGACCGGCCCGAAACCAGCGACCACATGTTTTGGCCGTCCATCTGCTCCTGGTCGTCGATCCCCAGCATGTGGCAGAACGTGGGGGCGAAGTCGATCGCCGAGACGAGCTCCGCGACGCGCTTGCCCGACGTGCTGCGGTCCGGGTGGCGGATGAACAGCGGCAGTTGCATCACCAGCGAATTCAACAGGGCGGCCTGCTTCTGGACGTAGCCCAGCTCGCCGAGGTGCGTGCCGTGGTCGGTGGTGAAGACGACGATCGTGTCGTCCAAGAGCTTCATCTTCTCCATCGACTCCATCAGCCGCCCGATGCAGTGGTCGACGTAGCTGACCTCGGCGGCGTACAGGTCGCGGATGACGGGCAAGTGCGGGGTGAAGTCGGGCTGGTTCTTGCCGCCCTGGACCCCGTAGCCGAAGAGGAACCGCTCGAACCCGTAGTCGTCGCGATACATCTTCTGGAACCGGGGCGGGGCGTCCCACGGCTCGTGCGGATCGAACATCTCCACCCAGAGCATGAACGGCCTGTTGGTCGCGTTCTGCCGGAGCCACTTGGTCGCCCGGGAGACCGTCTGCGCGGCCATGTAGTCGTCCTCCGTCTCCCAGCTTTGCGAGTTCCTCATGTACGTCCGCATCGCGTTGTCGTACGACGGATTCCACAGATCGGCCGGCATGTGGTCCCTGGGCTGGAACTGCTCCTTGGGGCCGCCCAGGTATTGGTCGCTCTCGTGTCCGCGGATCCACTCCCAGGTGTCGAAGCCGGCGTGGAGGTTCATGTCGGGCTTGAAGTAGTGGTAGACGTCGCAGATCAGCCCCGTCCAGAAGCCATGCGCCCCGAGGACCTGGGCCACGTTGACGTCCTCGGCCGGGTGCGGGATCCAGGCCGCGCCGGGCACGACCGACTTGCCCGTGTGATAGCAGCGCCGGCAGGGGATCGTCGGCAGCCCGTCGGCGAAGGCGTTGTCGAACACCACGCTCTGGGCCGCCAATTGATCGAGGCAGGGCGTCTTGATCCGCTCGGCCCCGTAGGCCCCGAGGTGGTCGAGCCGGAGGGTGTCGGCGATGATCACGACCAGGTTCAGGCCGTTCGACTTGGCCGTCTTCTTGATCGCCCGGCCGGCGCGGTTGCGGACCCCGCGTTCCTGCATCTCCTTCTGATCGGGCCTCAGCTCGTCGGGCTCGGCTGCCTTGGCCTGCTCCGCCCCCTGGGACGCCCCGGCATACGCCGCGGCCCCGGCGGCCCCCAGACCTACCCGAGCGAGGAAGCCGCGCCGATCCACGTTGCTGCCCTTGGCACGGTTTTCTTCGTCACGTTTCATGATCTCGCTCCCTCATGTCCTGAATGTCTTGGCGGTCGTTCGCTTGGGACGTGCCCTTGCCGGAGAGCCTACTCCCGCGACGAGGCGACGTCAAGAAATGCGAGATCATTCCCCGGTCCCGCCGGGAAAGGTCGATTGGGCAGCGGGCAATCGCAGGGAGTAGCCGCGAGTTTTCTGTTCGCGGCGCTATTGCGCCGATTCCGGGATCTCGCAGACCACGCGGAAGCCGCCCGTGTTGCTGCTGAAGGACATGTCCCGCGCGACGGCTCGGCAGGCAGAGCTGCAAAGCCACGTGGCGCTGTTCCACGCGGCGCCGCGGAAGATCCGTACGGTCCCGGAATCGGGGCCGGGCGGGTCTTCGACCGGAGACCGTTCGTAGTAACGGGGATCGTACCAGTCCCGGCACCATTCCCAAGCGTTGCCGTGCGTGCCGTACAGTCCGAACGCGTTGGGACGGCCCGTACCCCCGGGAGACGTATAGGGATGACCGTCGTCCCAGGAGACCGTATCCGGGACCGTCGGGAGGACCCGCTTCAGCGCGGCGTCCGCGATGTTGGCGGAACCGGCCAAACGCGGGAGGTCGTCGCCGCAGTACCAGCGGGTCGTCGTGCCTGCCCGGCAGACGTACTCCCATTCCGCCTCGGTCGGCAAGCGATACGCCTTGCTCTCCTCTTGACCGAGCCACTCACAGAAAGCGGCCGCATCGTTCCAGCTCACCAGGACGACGGGGTGATCTGCGTCCTGGGCGTAGCCGGGCGTGCGCCACGTGAGCTGCGGCAAGGTCTGGTGCTTGTAGCTCCCGTCCGGCTGGGCCAGGTAGAAGCCGCGTCCTTGCCCGCTCCTCTCCGCATCGGTCTTGTGCCCCGTCGCTTCCACGAATCGGCGGAACTGGTCGACGGTGGTCTCATGCTGACCGACGTAGAAGGGGCGGGTCAATCGGACACGGTGCCGGGGCCCCTCGCTGCGCACACTCTCCAGGTATTCCCCGACCACTCCCTGCCGAGTCGCTTCGGCGACGTGCTGATCGATCTCCGACTGCGGGGCGCCCATTTCGTATTCGCCCGGCGGGATGAGGACAAGCTTCATGCCAATGGAGTTGGTCGTTTCCACCGGTACGCCCAAGTGTTTGGCCCAAGCCCGCTGGCACCGCTTCGCCTGGGCCGTGCTGAATGGAGCGACGGCATCCGGCAGCGTATCCTCGGGATCGGCCTGCGACGCCGGCGGAGCAGCATTTGCCATCGGTACGCCGGAATCGTCGGCCGGCGTCTGAGGTTCCGACCGGGGGCCCCGCTGCGGTTCCGCTTGGGGTTTCGGCGGGCGTGCGCCTTCTTCGGTCGAAGCCTCGACCGCCGCCGGCTGCGCTTTGGGAAGGTCCGTGTCTGCGGGCCATTGGCCGCTCGTGCCCGGCGGAGGTTCCTGTTCTTCTTGCCCGGTCGACTCGACGGCGCCTTCGGCCGGCCGCGCGACGACTTCGCCTTCCGGCGGCTTTCGTCCATCCTCGCCACCGCGGCCGAGCAGGAGAAAGAGCATCGCCGCGACCACGACCAGCGCGGCCGCTCCGCCCGCGATCCCGAGGTAGAGCTTCGCCGGCGACCCCTTGCGCGGGATCAGCTTCTTCCAGGCGCTCCGCGCGGTTCCTCGCTCGACCTGAGAGCGGAGCGTTTGCTCGGCCGCGGGGGCGGGCGGCGGCTCGGGCGCGGCTTCCCGTTGCGAGAGGTGTTGGAGGAACGAGGTCAGGGCGCCGTCCCCGGACGCTTCGGCAGCCGCCGCGCGGGCGGCCGGCTCCCGCCGGTCCACGCAGGCTTCCAGGGCGCCGATCACTTCGGTCATCGACTGGTAGCGGTCTTCGGGCGCCTTGGCCAGCATCTTCCGGCAGACGGCGTCGAGCTCGGCCGGCACGTCGGGCCGGGCATCGCACAGCGAGGGAATCGGGTCCTCGCGATGGGCGAGCAGGATCCTGATCAGCGTCTCGCCGTCGTACGGCTTCTTGCCGGTCAAGAGGCGATAGAGCGTACAGCCGAGTGAGTAAACGTCGGCTCGATGGTCGGCGCGATGCGTGTCTTCGGCCTGCTCCGGGGCCATGTAGTCGCAGGTCCCCATCACCTGGCCGGTTGACGTCAGGCGATCCTCGCCCGTCTCCTCACCCTCGAACACGCGGGCCAGCCCCATGTCGAGGATCTTGACGGTGCCCCTCTTATCCACCAACAGGTTGCCCGGTTTGATGTCGCGGTGGACGACGCCTTCGGAGTGTGCGTACTCGAGCCCACGGGCCGCCTGGACGACGTAGTCAACCGCCTCGTGGACGGGCAGAAGCCCTCGCTCCGCCGCGAGCTGAGCCAGGTCCTTGCCGTCGACGTACTGCATCACGAGGAAGTGAATCCCCTCGGCTTCGCCTGCATCGAAGGCGGTCACGATATTGGGGTGTTGCAGCTTGGCCGCGGCCCTTGCCTCGCGCCGGAACCGCTGGACGGCCTCGGGTAAGTGCATCGCCCTGCGCGGCAGCACCTTCAAGGCGACGATACGATCCATCGTGCGGTGTCGGGCCTTGAGCACTTGCCCCATGCCGCCGGCGCCGATCTGATCGAGCACCGTGTATTCGCCGAAAACCAGGCCCTTGATTTTCCCCTGATAGACGGCCGACGCCTGATACCGCGTGAGCCTCTTGGCCCGGAGCAGCTCCCGGGCAAGCCCTTGCGCGTCCTTCGGCCGACGCTCCGGCGGGAGGCCCTCCTGAAACGCCGTGAGCTCGTCTGTCGAGAACAGGCTGCTACGCGTGAGGTTTTCGACGAACTGGTCGAGCGAGATTGCCATGCAGATGCGACTCGATGGATGCCGAAAACTCTATGTTAACTCGCCCGGCATCGAAAAGGCAACCGGCGCCGCTCTTGCGAGGGGATCTCTGGGACTCCCGTGGTGCACGGCCGCGAAGGCGACCGGTCACAGTACGTCTTCCAGGGCCTGCTTGAGCGAGGCGTATTCCACGCGTTTCCCGTACTTCGCCTTCCATCCGGCCCGGGCCACCAGATCGCGGACGCGGGCCTTCATGCCGGCGAAGGCGAAGCCGATGCCTCGTGGCTGGTAGTCGTCGATGAGCTCCTCCAGCGTGCTCACGGCCGTGGCGTCGATATCGTTGGCCGCGGACATGTCCAGCAGCACCCAAGCGACGTCCTGACGCTCCGCCAGCCGCTGCCTCAGCCGGTCCTCCACGAATCGAGCGTTGGCGAAGTAGAGCGACGCGTCGACCCGGAGGATGAGCACGTTGGGGTAGGTCCGGGCGTTCGGGTAGCGGGCCAGATCGCGAAAGACGCCCTCCTCGGCGACGTAGCCGAGCTCGGCCATGTGCGGCCGGGAGCTCCGCCAGACGAACAACGCCAGCGACAGCGCGACGCCGGTCAGCACGCCCGGCTCCACGTCCAGGATCAGCGTGGCCAGGAACGTGACGAGGAAGGTGACGCCGTCGGCCCTCTTCACCTTGTACAGCCGGAGGCCCTCCTTGACCTCGATCAGCCCGACCACCGCCACGATGACCACCGCCGCCAGCACGGCCTTGGGGAGATAGTGGAACAGCGGCGTCAGAAACAACAGCGTGAGCACGACCGCCGCGGCGGTGACCAGCGAGGCCAAAAGCGTCTTCGCCCCGGCACTGTAGCTGACCGCCGTCCGCGAGAACCCGCCGGTGACCGGATAGCCCGAAAACAGCCCCGCCGCGACGTTCGCCAGACCCAGCGCCCGCAGCTCCTGGTTCGGGTCGACCCGGTACTTCTCTCGAGCGGCGATCGACTGGGCGATGGCGATCGACTCGAGGAAGCCGACCAGCGCGATGGTAATCGCCGTCGGCGCGAGCGAACTCGCTGCGTGCCAATCGAGCTTGGGTGGCGAGAAACCGGGCAGCCCGCCGGGCACGGCCCCGACCACGGCCACGCCGTGGGTGTCCAGTCGCAAGAGCCAGACCAGCAGCGTCGCCAGAATCACGACGGTCATCGCGCTGGGGAAACGGGGCCAGCGCTTCCTGAAGAGGGCCAAGACCGCGATGCTCGCTCCGCCGACGGCCAGGGTGATCGGGCTCGTCTGGCCGATCCGCACGGCCGCCTCGGCCGCCAGCGTGAACACCGAATCACCCTGGGCCAGCGGAATCCCCAGCAAGTGCTTCAACTGGCTGAAGCAGATGATCAAAGCCGCGGCCGACGTGAACCCGGCGATCACCGCCCGGGAAAGGAAATTCAGCAAGAACCCCGCGCGCAACAGGCCCAGCGCCAGTTGCGCGAGGCCCACCAGCAGCGCCAGAAGCAGGACCAGGGTGAGATACTCCTGCGAGCCGGGCTTGGCCAGGGCGGAGCACTTCGCGGCGACCAGAAGCGAGATGATCGCGACGGGGCCGACGGCCAATTGCCGGGACGAGCCGAAAAGCGCGTAGACCATTAGCGGGGCCACGCAGGCGTAGAGTCCCACGACCGGCGGCAGTCCCGCCAACATGGCGTAGGCCATCGCCTGGGGCACGAGCATCACGGCGACGGTCAGCCCGGCCAACAGGTCCGCCCGGAGATGGCCCCGCTCGTATCGGCGAAGCCACCCCCAGGCGGGGACGATCTTCTCGATCATCGGTCCGCCTCGATGCGTTCGGGTTGAGGCACTCCGTCCCCGTGCCGGCTAGAGTCCCGCGAGCTCGAGAGACGCGAGCAGCAACACGAGGGCGGCGGCCACCGGCACGACCACCACCCATGCATTCACCCGGAAAAGCTCCGGCAGCGTCACGGAGCCGAAGTCGCCTCGGTTGAGGAGGCCGACGTTGAGCTTGGGATACAAGGCGGCGAAGAGCCCGGCCCCGACGAGGATGCCGGTCACCCCGCCCACGAGCGCGTCGAGATAGCCGTTCCCGACGGCCCCGGCCAACGTGCCGGGACAGTAGCCGAGGACCCCGAACCCGACTCCGAAGATCAGGCCTCCGATGACCGTTGCCCCGACGGACCCCGGCTTGGGATGCAACTGGGCCAGGCCGAGGCTCTTGAGCAGGTGCACGCCGATCATTCCGGTGATCACGGCCGAGAGCATGATCTTGACGACCGTGAAGTCCTCGAAAAGGAGTTGGCCGATGATCACGTCGTACTTGGTCACGCCCCCTTTCTGGAGCAGGAAGCCGAAGACGACGCCCGCCAACAGCCCCAAGACGAGCTGAAGCCCCTTTTTCGCGTGGATCGTCGTGAGCATTTCGTCTCCTCCCACTACGCGGCAAGCACTTGGAAGAGGATCATCGCCGTGGCGATGCCGCCCGCGAAGAAGCACATCGCGGCGATCCAACCGCTCAGCGCCAGTTGCAGCGTGCCGCTGATTCCGTGGCCACTGGTGCAACCGCCGGCCCAGCGTGCCCCCAGGCCCAGGAGGATGCCGCCGAGGAAGGCCACGATCAGGCGCCCCAGCGCGCCGGGCCCGAACGCGACGGCCCACCGGCTCGACACCCACTTGAGCTCGAAGTCTCCCGAGAGCGTGGCCGCGAGGAACGCCCCGATCACCACGCCGGCCACCAGCATCCATTCCCAGTCGATTTCCGGGGCAAACTTCTGGTAATAGGGCTTTTCTTTCACCTTTGCGCCGCGGAACAGGCGTTCGAGCATCCCGCTGGAGCGGGCGAATGCGGTCGAGCAGCCGAGCGGCTTGTCGGAAAGGAGAAAGGTCAGACAGCTCAACAGCCCGATGCCGATCCCGACGGCATAGGGCGACCACTGCGTCATCGTGATCCAGTCCATCCGGGGCACCTCCATCACGGGAAGGGAGTCTCGCCGCTATCCAAGCTCCTTGCCGAGGAACCGCGTGCCGTGCGGTCCGACGCACATCGGGCAGGCCGGTCCGAGCCCGGCGGCCGCGTAGCCCGTCATCCCGCCCGCCGCGTTCATCACCCGCTCGAACCCGTGCTGTCGCAGGATGCTTGCCGCCAGGCTGGAGCGATGCCCGGTGCTGCATAGGGCGACGACCGGAATCGAGGGGGCCAGCTCGTTGTGTCGAGTCCGCAGCTCCGGCGCGGGGACGTTGATCGCACCCTGGACGTGGGCTTGTTCAAACTCGCGGGGGGCGCGGACGTCGATAAGCTGGAACTTCTCTTCGCCCGTGGCCATGGCGTGCAACTCCTGCGGGGAGATCTGGCCCACGTGTGCCGTGGGCAACCCCGCTTTCGCCCAGGCGAACATGCCGCCGTCCAGATATCCTACGACCTGATCGAGACCCACGCGTCGAAGCCACGTGGCGGCTTCGGCGGCTTGATCGGCCGTCTGGGCGACGAGCAAGATCTCGGCCTGCGGGGGCAGCACCCAGCCGGCGAACGTGGCGAAGTTGCCGCCGAAATCGATGTGCCATGCGCCGGGGACGTGCTGACCGCCAAAGGAGTCGTAAGGCCGGACGTCCAGAATGATCGCGCCGTCGCCCTCGGCCGCCTTCCGGAAGGCGTCGGGGGCCATGGGCATGGGGGCCGGCAACTGCCGCACCAGGGCCGGCCCCTTCGCATTGATCGCGCTACAGCGACTGAAGTGGTCCGGGGCGCCGGGCATATTCGTGGTGAGCGAGCGCACGAATTCGTCCCGGTCCCGGATCTGGAGCGCCGCGTTGTATTTCCGCTCGTAGCCGATCGTGCTGGTCCGCATCGCCCCCATGGCGCGGCCGCATAGCGAGCCCGCACCGTGGGCGGGGTAGACCGTGCAGAAGTCGGGCAGCGTGAGCAGCTTCTCGTGCAGCGAGTCGAAGAGCCGGGAGGCCAGTTGCCGGGCCTGGCCGGGAAACAGGTCCGGCCGGCCCACGTCGCCCACGAACAGCGTGTCGCCGCAGAACGCGCCGGCCGGCTCGTCGCCCCGGGCCTTGTCGGCGACCACGTAGGAGATGTGCTCGGGCGTGTGGCCGGGCGTCTCGCGGACCTCGACGATCATGTCCTCGATCTCGAATCGGTCGCCTTCCACCAGCGCAACGTGGTCGAAGGCGCACTCCCCCGATTTCGGGGCATAGATCTTCGCCCCGGTCCTCTCGGCAAGATCCAGATGCCCGGAAACGAAATCGGCGTGCAGATGCGTTTCGAGGACGTGCGTGATTCTCATTTGCAGCTCTTTGGCTGCGTCGAGATAGATTTGAACGTCGCGGCGCGGGTCGACGATCGCACACGTCTCCGATCCTCCCAGCAGGTAGGAGCTGTGGGCGAGTCCTTTGACAAAGAACTGTTGCACGAACATCAGCTACCTCCTCGTTTGAAGCACATTTCCTTCACGGCCGGTGAGGGGGGAACCTGCGCGCCGGTTCGGGCCGACGCGCTTGGCTCGGGCGCTTGGCTCAGGAACGCGGCCGCTCGCCAAGGCCGCTTCGCGCGTCGTCGTGAGTGAGCCGTGTTCCTCGCGCGCCGTGGCGTCGGCGCAGGTGTTCGCCCGGCCGCCGACCGCGGGCCCCTCATCCTCGCCTACGACCGGATTGTCCTCGCCGAAAAAAGGATGTCAAGCCAGCACCCCCCTGGAGCCTGGGCAAACGAAGCCGACTTGCGCCCGTTGCCCGGTTATGACGCACCTTCGGGGGGGGGCTAGTGAATATCGGCATGGTATTCTTGCAGGCTCTTCACCTGGCCGGGGCTTTTTCGGCAGGCGGCAATGCCCTTGGCCGCGGCGAAGGCGGCGGCCAGCGTGGTCACGTAGGGGACCTGGCGCTTGATGGCCGTCTTGCGGATGTAGGAGTCGTCGAACTTGCTCTCCTTGCCGGCGGGCGTGTTGATCACGAGCTGGATCTCGCCGTTCATCAGGGAGTCGACGATGTTGGGCCGCCCCTCGTGCAGCTTGAGGATCGGCTGGCTGGGGATTCCATGCTCGCCGAGCAGGGCGTGCGTGCCCCGGGTCGCCAGGATCTTGAAGCTCAGCTCGTCGAAGCGTCGAGCGACTTCGAGGACGGCGGGCTTGTCGTGGTCGGCGACGGTGATCAGCACGGTCCCGCCCAAGGGCAGCGAGGGCGAGGCGGCCTGCTGGGCCTTGTAGAACGCCAGCCCGAACGAATTGGCCATCCCCAGGACCTCGCCGGTGGAACGCATCTCCGGCCCCAGGATCGGGTCCACTTCGTGATACATGCGGAAGGGGAAGACGGCCTCCTTGACGCCGAAGTGGGGAATCGACTTGCGGCCCAGGCCCAACTCCGAGATCTTCTTGCCCAGCATCACCTGCGTGGCGATCCGGGCCATGGGGATGTTGCATACTTTGGAGACCAGCGGCACCGTGCGGCTTGCCCGCGGATTCGCCTCCAAGACGTAGACCGTGTCGTTGTAGATCGCGTACTGGATGTTCATCAGGCCCACCACGTTGAGCTCGATGGCGATCATGCGGTTGTACTGGTGGATGGTGTCGATGTGCTTGTGCGGGATGCTGATGGGTGGGATCACGCAGGCAGAATCGCCTGAGTGAATGCCGGCCAGCTCGATATGCTCCATCACGGCCGGCACGAAGGCGTCCTCGCCGTCGGCGATCGCGTCGGCCTCGACCTCGATGGCGTTTTCCAGGAACTTGTCGATAAGGATCGGCCGCTCCGGCGACACCTCGACGGCCGCCTTCAGGTAGCGGCGGAGCATCTCCTCGTCGTGCACGATCACCATCGCCCGGCCCCCCAGCACGAACGACGGCCGGACCATCAGCGGATAGCCGATTTCCTTGGCGATGGCCAGGGCCTCTTCAACGGTGCTGGCCATGCCGCTTTCGGGCTGGGGGATCCCCAGCTTTCGCATTATGTGGCGGAAGCGGTCGCGGTCCTCGGCCAGGTCGATCGCCTCGGGGGAGGTGCCGAGGATCTTCACGCCGGCCTCGGCCAGCTCGGCGGCGATGTTCAAAGGCGTCTGCCCGCCGAACTGCACGATCACGCCCTCCGGCCGCTCCTTCTCGTAGATGCTCAACACGTCCTCGACGGTGAGCGGCTCGAAGTAGAGCTTGTCCGAGGTATCGTAGTCGGTGGAGACGGTCTCCGGGTTGCAGTTGACCATGATCGACTCGAAGCCCTCGTCGCGCAGCGCGAACGCGGCGTGGACGCAGCAGTAGTCGAACTCGATGCCCTGGCCGATGCGGTTCGGGCCGCCGCCGAGGACCATCACCTTGCGCCGGGTGGAGACCTCCGTGGCGTCGGGGGCATTGTAGCTGGAGTAGTAGTACGCCGCGTTTTCCACGCCGCTGACGGGCACCGTGCGCCAGCCTTGCACCACGCCCAGCGATTGGCGCCGCCGGCGGATCTCCTTCTCGGGGACGCCCAGAAGCTGCGCCAGGTACTTGTCGGCAAAGCCGTCCTTCTTGGCTCGCGCCAACAGCTCGTCGGGCAAGTCGCCTCCCCGGTGCTGCAAGATCTCCTCTTCCAGCTCGACCAGCTCCTTCATCTGCTCGATGAACCAGGGCTTGATGTAGGTCCGCCCGTAGAGCGTTTCGACGTCGGCGCCCTTGCGGAGGGCTTCATACATGATGAACTGCCGCTCGCTGGACGCCTCGGAGAGCATGTCCAACAGCTCGTCCAGCGTCTTCTCGTGATAGTCCCGCGCAAATCCCAGGCCGTAGCGCCCGATCTCCAACGACCGGATGGACTTCTGAAACGCTTCCTTGTAGTTCTTGCCGAGGCTCATCACCTCGCCGACCGCCCGCATCTGCGTGCCCAGCCGGTCCGCCATTCCCTCGAACTTTTCGAAGGCCCACCGGGCGAATTTCACGACCACGTAGTCGCCCGAAGGCGTGTACTTCTCCAGGGTGCCGTCCCGCCAGTAGGGTATCTCGTCCATGGTCAGCCCGCCGGCCAGAAGCGACGAGACGTAGGCGATCGGGAACCCGGTCGCTTTCGAGGCCAGGGCCGACGAGCGGGACGTCCGCGGGTTGATCTCGATCACCACGACGCGTCCCGTCTTCGGATCGTGGGCGAACTGGATGTTCGTCCCGCCGATGACCTCGATCGCTTCCACGATGTCGTAGGAATGCTTCTGCAAGCGCTCCTGCAACTCGGGGGCGATGGTGAGCATCGGGGCGGTGCAGTACGAGTCGCCCGTGTGCACGCCCATGGCGTCGACGTTCTCGATGAAGCAGACGGTGATCATCTGGTTCTTGGCGTCGCGCACCACCTCCAGCTCCAACTCTTCCCACCCCAGCACCGACTCCTCGACGAGCACCTGGCCGACCATGCTGGCCGCCAGCCCCCGGGCGGCAACGGTCCTCAACTCGTCCAGGTCGAGGACCAGGCCGCCGCCGCTGCCCCCGAGCGTGTAGGCCGGCCGAATCACCACGGGATAGCCGAGCGACTCGGCGATCTTCTCGGCCTGTTCGACCGTGTGGGCGATCTCGCTTTGAGGCATCTCGATGCCCAGGCGATTCATCGTCTCCTTGAACGCCTCGCGGTCCTCGCCCCGCTTGATCGCGTCAATTTGAACCCCGATCACTTGGGTCCCGTGCTTCTGGAGCACACCGCTCTGTGCCAGTTGCGAAGCGAGGTTCAAGCCGGTCTGGCCGCCGAGGTTCGGCAAGAGGGCATCCGGCTTCTCCCTCTCCACGATCGCCGCGACGACCTCCAGGACCAGCGGCTCGATGTAAGTCACGTCGGCCGTCCCCGGATCGGTCATGATCGTGGCCGGGTTGGAGTTGACGAGCACGATCTCGTACCCCAGGCTTCGCAGCGCCTTGCAGGCCTGGGTGCCGGAGTAGTCGAACTCACACGCCTGCCCGATGATGATCGGCCCGGAGCCGATGATCATCACCTTCTGGATGTCGTCGCGTCTTGGCACGGTTCGTGGTTCCTTCGCGCAATCTCGATGATGCCCCGTCCGAGGGCGACGGGACGATAGGCTCCAACACAGTCACGATTTCAGATCAGACGCACTTGATCACGGTCTTAGGACCGGCGAATCAATTACTGTCGCGTTTTCCGATGTACTCCTCACGCTCCGCGTGAAGGTGTGCCGCTTGGCCTCACGCGGAGCGTGAGGAGTACGACACTTATTGATTCGCCGGTCCTTAGATGTACTCGATGGTGGCGGGCGGCTTCGGCGTCAGGTCGTACAGGCACCGGTTCACGCCCTCGATCGCCGTCACCCGCTCGCAGATCCGCCGGAGCTTGTCCCAGGGCAGCTCGACGGGGGTCGCCGTTCGCGCGTCGATGCTGTCGAGGCACCGGACGACGATGATCTCGCCAAACTCCCGCTTGCGGTCGCGGATGCCCGTCGCCCGGTCGTTCAACAGCACCGCCAGGTACTGGAACGCCCCGCTATCGGCCAGTTCCTCCTCAACAATCGCGGTCGCGGCCCGGACCGTCGCCAGCCGCGATTCGGTCACCTCGCCCACGATCCGTGTCGCCAATGCCGGGCCGGGGAACGGAATCCTCTCGGTGACCTCCGCGGGACATTCCAGGACCTTGGCCACCTCGCGCACGCCGTCCTTGCGGAGCGTGGCCAACGGCTCGAGCACGCAGTAGCCGTACTCCTGCTCCGGATCGATCCCCAACTGGGCAAGGATGTTGTGCTGGCGCTTGATCCCGTCGACCGTCTCTTCGATGTCGGTGAGGATCGTCCCGTGCATCAAGTGTTTCGCACCCGTCTTCCGAACCAGATCGCCGAACACGGTACGGTAGAAGGTGTTGGTCACGGCGTTGCGCTTCTCCTCGGGGTCCGTCAGGCCCGCCAGCGCGCCGAGGAACTCAGCCCGGGCGTCAATGCACTCGACCGGGATCCCCATCCGGGCAAATATCTCGCAGACCCGTTCCGGCTCGCCTTCGCGCATCAGGGCACTGTCGATGAACACCGTCTTCTGCCGGTCGCCCAGGGCGCGATGTCCCAGGACCGTGACCACCGAGCTATCGACCCCGCCGCTCAGCGCGTTGATCGCAAGCCCCTCGCCGACCGCTTCCCGAATCTCAGCGACCTTTTCCTCGACGAATGCCTGGTAGTCCATCCAATTCCTCCTTGTGGTCCTCGAATAAAACGGGGAAAAGGTGAGTCTGGAGGGTGCAGATCTCGACCGCGCTGCCCGGCTCCCAGGACCGGCACAGGCGGCTCCACGCCGGGAAACGCGACGGAGTCCGCCACGGAGCTTAAGCTCAGTCGATACGGAGTATTCGAGAAGCTAACACAACCGCCCTGGGAAGAGAAGTGCCTGCGCCGGCAAGCATCCGATGCGACGGACTCAGCGAGTGACCGTAAGCGAGGTCAATACCGAGTATTAGGAACGCTAATGGGCCGTGGCAGAACCGCCTGGGGGAATCGTTTTTCGACAGCGTTGCCTGGCAGATACGCAACTTGACCCAACGTGATGGCCCGTTCCAGAAACACGGCCATACGAACCGGAAGTGCCGGCGAGGGGGAAGACCGGGAAAACGTCGCTCCTCGCTTGCGCTTCGGGTCAGTGTGGACTACCGGCATTCGCTGTGGTTTTCCTGGAACGGGCCATGCCGGAGAATCCACGACGGGGAGGTGATCGAATGGGCAAGCTCGCAGTCGCTTGGATGGCGGTTCTCGTCGCAGCCCTGCCGCTCGACGCAGCGTCGGGGCAAGAGACGGGGGTGGGGCCCGACTTGGCCGCTTCCGCCGAGCGGTTCGTCGCAAGACTGGAGCACGGCGAGTTCTCCGCCGCGGCGAGGGATTTCGACGAGACCATGACCAAGGCCATGCCGCCCGAGAAGCTCGAAGGGGCCTGGAAATCGGTCGTTGCGCAAGCCGGCCCCCTCAAGCGGAGGGTCAGCGTCCGCGTGGCCAAGGTGCCCAAGTACGACGTCGCGGTGGTCACGTGCGAGTTCGAGAAGTCGACGCTCGACGTCAAAGTGGTCTACGACGGCGAGGGGAAGATCACCGGCCTTTGGTTCGCTCCCAGCGCCTCGACGGCCAAGTACGAACCGCCACCCTATGCAAAGCAGGACTCCTTTGAGGAGAAGGAAGTCAGTTTCGGCTCCTGGCTGTGGACGCTGCCCGGTACGCTTACGCTTCCGCGGGGCAACGGCCCGTTCCCCGCGGTCGTGCTCGTCCCCAGGATCGGAGCCCGCGATCCCGACCTTGCCGGGCTCATCCTGTTTGCCGCCGCGAGCCGCCCGCTGGAGGACGTTATCCTGGCCCAGAGGCGTTGGCTCTTCATGCTCGACGGCGAGCTCTCCGAAGAGGATGAAGCGCAGCTTCGGAAGATCGAAGAGCGGGTCGCCCGCGTGAAAGATCCGCAGCTCTCCCCGGAGACGCCGGCGGCGGACCTGCCCCTCGGCATCCACCCGGCCTATTGGCTCGACTTGCGGGGCTACGATCCGCCCGAAGCTGCCAAGAGCCTGAAGCAGCCCATGCTCGTCCTCCACGGCCAACGGGACTACCAGGTCATGATGGAGGACTTCGATCGCTGGAGACAGGCCCTCTCCTCCCGGGACGACGTGCACTTCAAGCGCTACCCAAAGTGCAACCACCTGTTCGTCGAAGGAGAGGGGCAGAGCACACCCGCCGAGTACCAGACCCCCGGCAACGTGGCCCAGCCCGTTGTGGATGACATCGCCGACTGGATAGGCAAGCAGCCGTGATCGTCCCCCCCCCGAACGGCAGTGTCGTGATTACTACTTATTGGGGAACCCAGCCCCCCGAGGGTGTGCTGCTGTGGCCCTGCCGGGGATTACTCACAAACGCGAATTCGTTGCCGCGCTCTCCCCCTTTCTTGCGGACTGGCCCTGAATCTGGCATAATTGGCGTGCTGAAGACCTGAGCGTGGACCCGCGGTGTCGGGGCCGCTCTCGCAATCAGCGCGGGGAATCGTCCCTCCCTGCGCCGGTAGAATAGGCCCTCGCGGCCAAACCCGGGCGCCCGTAGCTCAATTGGATAGAGCATCGGTCTACGGAACCGAAGGTTACAGGTTCGAGCCCTGTCGGGCGTACTTCGATTTCACCCTCCGAGATGGCAGTGTCATCCGCTGCCATCTTCCTTTTCTTGCCAAACCTCTTTTCTGGCATCGACTTGTGGTCGCCCTCTCGGCAGGCTTCGTCTGCCCGGTCGGATGGCTCACCATTGCCATTCCGTGTCATCGGCCGGCCATTCCGAGACAGCCGTTGCACACCATTTTGGGCACCACAGGGCACCATACTGGGCACCACTTCTGCGCCCGAACCGCTGTCCTCGTCGTCCTCAACCGGCTCGTCATCACCCTCCGAAGTGGGTGACTCGGGAGCCCGCAGGGACGCCACCGCCCTGGCCTTTTCGTCCAACCCGACATGCGTGTACACGTTCATCGTCAGGTTGATCGTGCTGTGCCGGGCCAGGGCCTGGGTCAGCTTGGGATGGACCCCGGCCTTCCCCAGGCGGTGAAGGTGATGGCGAGAATCATCCGATGGTACAACGAGGAGCGGCTCCACAGTGCCCTGGGGTTCCTTCGGCCCGTAGACTATTACCGAGGCAACCCGGAGGAGTTGTACGCCGCGCGGCGGCAGAAGCTGGCGGCGGCTCGGCACCGGCGAAGGGAAAAGAACCTACAACTTCGGCAGCTCACGCTGCCATTGACCAGCGAGGAGACCGTTGCTTGGCCTGCCCTGGTTCTTGTGCCAGATCCGTTGAAACAAAACAAGAACGCCGCCGTCTGTACGGCCCTTTTGGAGGACCTCTGTGCCCGAGGCCTGGACACCTCGTCGCCCACGCTGTTGGTGCTGGACGGGGTGAAGGCCCTGCACGCGGCCGCCAAACGCGTCTGGGGATGAAACGCCCTCGTGCAACGCTGCCAAGTCCACAAGAAGCGGAACGTTCAGCAGCACCTGCCGCAGAAACACTGGCCGGAACTTTCGCGGCAACTCAAAGCGGCCTACCATGAGACGGACTACGACCAGGCCCTGAAGGGTCTGAAGACGACGGCCCGATGGCTGGAGCGACTCAATCCGAATGCCGCCGCCAGCCTGCGGGAAGGGATGGAGGAAACGCTGACGGTCGTTCGTCTGGGCGTGCCCGAGCTGCTTCGCCGCACCCTGGCGACGACCAATCCGATCGAGTCGGCGTTCAGCGTGGCGGAGAATGTCACCTCGCGAGTGAAGCGTTGGCGTGACGGCGACATGCGCAAGCGTTGGTGCACCGCCGGCCTGCTCCGTGCTGAGAGCAAGTTCCGTCGTGTCAAAGGCTACCGGCATATGCCACAGCTACTCAGAGCATTGGACCGTCTTGTCCTGGCAAAGGGACTTGACCAAAACAGAAAGACCGCCTGATAATCTTCCGAGGAGCCGCCCTCCTCTTTTCAACTGTCAAAGAAACATCTTCGATGAGCCATCGCCTACAATGGCAATTCACGGGCCCGTAGCTCAGTGGTTAGAGCAGGGGACTCATAATCCCTGGGTCGGGGGTTCGACTCCCTCCGGGCCTACTATGGCATTTTGTACACTATCGCACATTGTCGCAAGGTTTCGCACAAAGCTTTTTCCTGCCAAGGGTTACGACTTCCATTGCGAATGTTTGCGAAACCATGCGGCGGAGAGCTGCACCGGATTCCGCGCCGCCCGTGCACCGGATTCTGCACTGCTTTCCATCTCGGCCGCTTGGCGGTAGTGTGTGATACTTGAGGATGAAAGGCGCGTGTCAACGAAACCTCGGTCTGGCCACGCTGAGCGAACCATCATGTAAGCACCCGTTAAGGAGTCGATTATGAAAGCGACAAACGTGCGCACCTCCCGTGACTCTTGCTCCCGTCGGCGTTTCCTGGCGACTTCCGCCGCAGGTGCGGCGATCGGGACGCTTGCCCTGGCCCGCGGCGCTCACGCGGCCGGCAGTGACCGGATCAAGGTGGGCGTGATCGGCTGCGGGGGTCGGGGGAGCGGCGCGGCGGTCAATGCGATGAACGCCGGGGAAGACGTCCAGGTGGTCGCGCTGGCCGACGTCTTCGACGACAAGGTCCAGGCAAGCCGGAAGAACCTCCAGACGGCCAAGCCCGACCAGGCCGCCATCGACGACGATCACTGCTTCGCCGGGTTCGACGCGGGCGAGAAGGTGATCGCCAGCGGCGTCGACGTGGTGCTGATCGCCTGCGCCTCGAAGTTTCATCCCACGTATATGAAGGCGGCGGTCGACGCCGGCAAGCACGTCTTCCTGGAGAAGCCGCACGCGATCGATCCGCCCGGCATCCACGTCGTCCAGGAGGCGTGCGACGTGGCCGAGAAGAAGAAGCTGAGCGTCGTCTCCGGCCTCTGCTGGCGATACGACGCGGGCGTCCAGGAGACGATGAAGCGCGTGCTGGACGGGGCGATCGGCGAGATCGTCGCCATCCAGGAGACCTACATGCGGGCGCCCTACCGGCTGATCGAGCCCCAGCCGGGGCAGAGCGAGCTGGAGTCGCAGTTCCGCAACTGGTACCACTTCCGCTGGCTGTCGGGCGACGACGTGCCGCAGTCGCTGTTGCACAGCATGGACAAGGGGCAGTGGGCCCTGAGGGAGATGACGCCGCTGAAGGCGTTTGGCTCGGGCGGCCGGTCGTCGTCGTTCGGTCCGGTCTTCGGCGACGTGTTCGACCACGGCGCGATCGTCTACGAGTATGAGAACGGCGTGCGCATGTACGCCAACGTCCGCGCGCAAACGGCGTGCTACAGCGAGGTCACCGACACCATCCTCGGCACCAAGGGTCGCGCCTACCTCCCCACGAAAAATCGCATCGAGGGCGAGACCGAATGGAAGTACGACGGCCCCAAGTCGAACATGTACGACGCCGAGCACAAGGTGCTGTTCGACGCGATCCGGTCCGGCGAGCCGGTCAACAACGGCCCGTACATGGTCCACAGCACGATGGTGGCGATCCTGGGCCAGATGGTCTGCTACACCGGGAAGCAGATGACCTGGGACGAAGTGATGAGCTCGACGTGGCAGGCGGGGCCCGAGACGTGCAGTTGGGACATGGACCCGCCGGTCAAGCCGGACGCCGATGGAACCTATCCGGTCCCCGTTCCCGGGGTCACCAAGCTGGCGTAGTCAGGCAGGCCGTGGTGCCCCTGCTGGCAGCGCGTTGAAAAAGGGTGCCACTGCTGGCTTGCCCAGCAGTGATTCTCGTGCGGATTTGCACAGCACTGCTGGGCAAGCCAGCAGTGGCACCCAAGTCGCCGAGGGATTACTTTTGCAGGGGGCTGCTAGCGGAGCTTCTTCCACTCGTCGACCATGGCGAGGAAGTTGTCCCAGGGCATGATGCTGTGAACGCTGGGGCTGGGGGTGACGATCAGCCCCTGTTTGCCGAAGACGTCGAACACCCGGCGGAGCGCGCGCCGGGGCAGTTCGGGGTCGTCGCCCGTCATGTGGTGGACACTGCTCGGGCCCATCCAGAAGCTCTTGCGCCCGGCCATCGCGTCGCGTATCTTCGCCAAGTCCACCCCCTCGACGGCCATGTCGAGGTGCAGCAGGCAGTCGAAATCGAGCGAGGCCAGGTAGTCGAGCATGGGCATCACGCCCGTGTTGACCGTGTAGCCGATGGGTTTCCCGGCCGCGTGGACCGCTGCGATCTCCTCGCGGAGAAAGGGGCCGAGGAACTCGTCCAGCATGCGGGGGCTGTAGAAGTCGCACGTCTCGTAGAAGCCGTTTCGGCGGATCACGTCGGCGCCCAGCTCGCAGGCGATCTCCATGTGGCGCATGTTCCGCTGGTGGTCGAGCCCCAGATACGCCTTCACCAGATCGGGCTGTTCGAGCGTCATCATGCAGATCCGCTCCGCGCCGCAGAGCTGCATCGCCCCGGTCAGCCCCATGCCCACGTGGGCGATCGTGGCCAGCCCCAGCCGGTCGGCCACCGCCTTCATTTCGGCACATTCAAAGCGGACTCGATCGAGCTCGTCCTTGTCGTCCAGCGGGCGGAGGACGTATCGCAGGCACTCCAGGTCCTGCTCGGTCTCGAGCCACGGCCGGGTGAAGTGGCCGATTGTGAAGTCGCTCCAGAAGGGGACGTCCAGCCCGTGCGGCCACTTCTCGTCGTACCTGACCGACGCCCGGATCTCTCCCGCCGGAGTGCGATAGACCTTGTGAATCTGCCCGTCTTCGACCCAGGCCCTCCAGGTCACCTCCGGATGCGGCCGGTAGTAGAGCGACATGAAGAAATTGGCCTGGTAGTCGCCGATCGGCAGGGCGACGGGCGGCCCCACGCCGAGCACGTTCACGCAGTACTCGGCCATCTCCTTCTCCGAGGGGCCGAACGGGAACTGCCAACGCCGACCGAGGCGCTGCTCGGGCGTCAAGGGATTGAAGAAGGGCGCACAGGGCACGTAGTCGACCGGCTGCCCACGCACCGCCGCCAGCAGACGCTCTCGCTCGGACAGCCTTGGCGTCATGATCGTTTGGAGCTTTTTACTAGGGTTTTGGTCGCGCCGCGCGGAGCTGGGGCGGGCCGAGGAATGACTTCCGCATTTCCGGAGTAGTAGGCACACGCCGTGTGCCGTAACCGGCGGACGGCACACGGCGTGTGCCTGCTACGGAAGTCGGGAAGTTGTCTTTCGGCCGATCCTAGGGCGGGCCCAGCAGCTTGGCCAGGTGATCGAGGGCACGCATGGCGCGGGTGGCCTCGAACGCGTTCGGCGCGTTGGCGTGGGACGACGACTTCGTCGTCGAGGTGCTGTCGCGGCGGAGCAGCTCGGCGAGCCGCCTGGCCTCGGCGAAGTGCCGCCGCCCCTCGTCGCGCCCGCCCGATCGGCCCAACTGGAAAGCCTGCACGCACTCATCGAAGTAGGCGATCGTTCGCTCTCCGTAGGTGAACGTCCGCTCGTCCTCGGCGATCCGGCCCTTGACCGGCTCGGGCAGGTCCGTGCCGAGCGCCTGGTCGATCAGCGTGCGGCAGGTCCCGGCGTGCTCGACGATCTGGACGAGCGTCGGCCCGTCGCACTGGACGCCCTCGGCGCGCTCATAGCGGAAATGGGGCGTGGGGAACAGCTCCTCGACGCCGCGGTCGAGTCGCCGGGCCAGGCCGTACTTCAGCTCGCTCACGTTGGAGAGCATCCGTTCGAGCGACTCGTAGAACCGGCGCATCACGTCGGCGGCCGGGCCGTAGCGGCGGGCGAAGTAGTCGTCCCAGAGGGCCTCGCAGTCGGTCTCGACGTCCCAAAGCTGCCGGGCCATCTGGTAGTTGGTCAGGGCCTTGTTGCCCCAATTGCCCGTGGTCACGTGCATGTACTGGAACTGCCGGGCGCCGACTTCGTGGAAGTGCGGGATATCGTGGGCCATCGTGTGCATGAAGCAGATCGGCAGGCACTTGTAGCCCGACACGTTGTAGTACTCGCCGATGCACAGCCCGCCGCGGTAGTGGCGATCGGGATCGGTGGCCCAGCCTTGAAGCTGCTCGCGGTACCGAACGTTGCGCGGGCAGTTGGGATCGTCGAAGTCGTGCACGTAGCAGCGGACGATGGGGTAGAAGGTGGCCGTGCAGGTCGCATTGTCGAACCCCTCCGGCAGCGGCCGCGTGGGCGGATCGAGCACGTCGGCGTAGGCCAGGAAGCGGATCGCGATCGGCCGGTGGATCCTCCCGTCCGCCCGGGCCTTCTTGACGTCCTGGTCGAGCCGATGCACCAGGAGGAGATTTCGGTCGGTGGGGATGCCCAGGGCCTTGCACGCGTCGCACTGGCACCACCGGCCGGCGTCGAGCGTCCAGAAGCGGACCATGTCGGCGTTGCGGTACGGCCCGTCGACCAGGGCGTCGACGTAGTGCTTCATGAACTCCGCCGTGGCGTGCGGATTGCTTGTGCAGTAGTTCGTGCCGAACCAGCCCTTGATGCCGGGAACGCGGCGGCCGTCGACCATCGCGAACCACTCCGGATGGGCCTCGAAATAGGAAAGCGTGCCGTCGCCGTCGGCGTCGCCCTGGTACTGATCGCCCGGCGGGTAAGGATCCTCGGGCTTGTCCTCATCACCCTGGAAGCGAGCGTGGTTGTAGGGATAGGCCGCCGGGGGGTTGAGGAACCGTTCCTCCGCGTCGTGCAGGCCGGCCACCATCCGGATGCCCAGCTTGCGCACGAGCGGGTGGTTGCTCTGCTCGATGCACCACTCGTTCAACCGGTTTCGGGCCATCCAGAGCAGGAAGTCCTCGTCGCCTCGGTCCTCCCAGGCGAGGAAGCCGCGGGTGGCAAAGTCGGGACGCTCGGTCACGTCCAGCTCGGCAAGCTCGTCCACCCGGGGCACTTCCTCGTGCAGCTCGCCCGGGGCGAACCACCGGCAGCCGTGCCGGTAGAGCAGGTCGTAGGCGGCGTAGAGCGTGCCGACGCGGGCGGCGCCGGCGACGAGCGTCACGCGGCGGCCGTCCAGCGCGGCGGTCCTGCCAGTCGACATGCGGTAGCCTTCGGGGCCGAGCCCGGCAAGCTGCTCTTGGTCCACGCCCAGGCGCGCGGCGAGCTGGCGGGTTGCGGCGTTCGAGGCCGGTCCGCCCACGAGGATCAGATCGCCGTCGGGCACGGCGTCGTCGTCCGCGATCGGGTAATCCTCCTCGCGGCCGGTCATCTTCCGGAGATAGTGCTGCAACTCGACCGCGGCGAAGCACTCCGTCGAAATCGTGTCGTCGGCCGTGTCGGCGTCGAGCCAGTCGACCTGCGCTTCGCTTGCCGCGGCCGCCTCGGCCGACGCGTGCGGGCCGGAATTGACCACGATCGTCGTCTCCGCCTGCGACGCCGCAGCCGTGAGCCAGACCGCTGCCAGAGCGGGCAGCCGGCAAACCGTGGGGAATCTCATGATCAGGTACCTCCGCTCGATTCGGGGAAGACGAACGGCACGTCCGTCGGAGCGGCCCTCTACGGGCCCCGGGGTTGCGTCCCTTCGACCGTGCGCCGACACGCATTCTAGCGGGACTCGATGCCTGTCGCCACACGCGGCAACGTCGGATGTCGCATCTCGACTTTCCAGGCGGCTCCCTGCCGCCGTCCGGTTGCGATTCGCCCGGCCGGAACGATAATGAATCGGAACCGAGAGCACGGCGCTGCTCCCGACGAGGCCGGCACCATCGCTCTTGGCTCGACCTGGACGGCCGACGACGCCCGCCACGGAACGTCGGGAAAAGGTGACAGCCACCAAATCTGCAGAAGATGGAGAGTTTGGCACCTAGCAGAGTTCCTGGATTTCCCACATTTGGTGGCTGTCACCTTTTCTGGAGAACATACGGCAGATTGGCGTGCTGACGAATGATGAACGTGCCGCCACGTGATCCAATGCCGAACAAGAATCGGATCGTGCAGAAATTCCGGTCGGCGATCCACAGGTCCAGCCGCTCGACCGTTTCCAGCAGTTC
>DATKZH010000435.1:0-22409 GCA_035528065.1 Thermoguttaceae bacterium
ACAGCAACAGGCGCACGTCGCTGAGCAACATGCTTCGCCCGGGGTTCTGAGCAAGGGGGAAAACCCCTCGAACGTGGCAAACCCGCCCGAGAAGCCGACGGTCTCGCCCACGTCGCAACCAACGCCGATGCGGGGAGCGTGCGGCCCCCAGAGGGACCGGGTGCTCTGCGGGAAGCCGCGCGACCCTTCGGCGACGACTTGGGCCGATGAGGGCGTTGCGGACCACCCCGCCAACAGCACGGCTAAGCCAAGCACGGCGTTCGCCGACCGGCCCCAAAGCGCCCGGAGACCATTCTTGGTCTTTTCCTGGAAGTAAGAACGCCCCATGGCCAAGCTCCTCCTCTTCACATATCATCGGTGCGGCTCGTATCGATCTTGGAGAATAGACCACTTGCAGAGCAGAAACGGATAGTCCAGGATAAAACCGTGCGTTAATCTGCGGAATCTACGTCAACAGGAAGGGCTAGCCATGTCAGTAGGTGTTCTCGTGTTCACCGCGTTCGTGGTTGGGCTGTCACTCACGGCTGCTCCGGACACCGGGTACAGCGCGGAGCCGCCGCGGCGGATATCGCACTTCGCGCGGCCCTGCCAGCGCCCGCCCGGGGCGCCGAAGGCGAGCGACGTGATCATGCGGACGCTCTCCTGGCATCCGGCCAATGCCAAGGATCCGCACGATACGATGGCGGCGCTTCGGGACTTCCACGTCTCGCGCCTGGAATGGGCCTACGTGAACAACAAGGGGTGGATCGAGAAGGTGAAGGGCTCGGGCCGGGGGTTCGGCGGGGCGGTCGCGGCGCCGTCGTACGTCCCGGAGAACCGGCAGGCCGACTGGTTCGAGAAGGTGGTGATCCTGAATCTCGACGGCGAGCCGATCATCGCGCCGTGGAAGCGGACCTGGAACCGGACGCTCTGGGGCTGCATCAACAACCCGGAGCTGGAACGGGGCTACCTCGAGTACCTGAAGGGGTACGTCGACGCCGGCGTCGACGTGATGCAGCGCGACGAGCCGGGCGCCAACTTCAACGCCACGGGGTGGGGCGGGTGCTTCTGCCCTCATTGCATCAAGGCCTTCCGCGAGTATCTGGCGGAGAACACGACCGCCGACGAGCGCAAGCAGCTCCGGATCGCCGACCTGGAGACCTTCGACTATCGCGAGCACCTCAAGCGCCAGGGCGCGCCGGTCGGCGACGCGTTCAGCCGCTGGGACGGCGGCGAGCTGAACCGGCTCTTCGTGGCGTTCCAGACCGAGGCCACGGTCGCCTTCCACCGGCGAACTCGCAAGGCGCTGGACCAGTATGCCGGGCGCCGCGTGCCCGTCTCGTGCAACAACGGCGCGCACCGCTGGAGCGAGATCGAGCGGGAGTTCGACTGGGCCTTCGGCGAGCTTTCGTACGGCCAGGCGAGAGCGGACGTCCTCTACGCGGCGATGCGCGAAGCGGCCGAGCACGACCGGATCCAGGTGGTCACGATGCCCAAGAAGGGCGACTACAACGACCCGGCCGAGTGGCAGCGTCGCACGCGCCGGACGATCGCCACGGCGTACGCCTGCGGGGGCTTGTGCATGGTCCCGTGGGACACGTTCATGCCCCGCGATGCGCCCCGCTATTTCGGCACGCCCGAGCAATACGCCGACCTGTTCGGCTTCGTTCGGGCTGCGGCCGCGCATTTCGACGGCTACGAGGACGCCGCCGTGGTGGGCGGAACGATCGAGGACGACCGCTGGGGGCCAACTCCGCCGGTCGCCGTCCGCGGCGGCAGCGGCGACGTGTGTGCCTTCGTCCGGGCACAACCGGGCCGGTCGGAGGCGCCGGTCGTGGTTCATTTGATCGACTGGGGCGAGCCGAAGCCCTTCACGCTGGCACTCCGGAATGCCGCCTTCTTCGGCCCGGGGCAACTGGCCGTGCGACTCCTCGTCCCGCCGGAATTCGACGGAGCCCTCCACGACAAGGCGGACCAGACCGGCGACTACTCGCCGCTGGCCAAAGCGATCGACGTGAGAGGCCGTGCCGAAGACGGATTCACGCTAGTGGATATTTCGCCCTTGCAGCCTTGGGGGATCCTCGTGGTTGCGCCAAAGGATTGAACGTCGCCTCGATCAGTCGTAGGGTCGGTCGAGGAACGAGACCCACGTGTTCTCTCGCAATCTCGCCTAGTATCAGGAATCCGTCGCTCTATCCTCTGAGCTACGGGGAGTTCTTCGTGCTTTCTTGATTCTCTCCGCTGCGTTGATGCCGTTCAACGATACTGGACTCCCGTCACCCACATCATATGGCCCGTTCCAGAAAAACTGCAACCAATGCTCGTAGTCCACACTAACCCGAAGCGCAAGCGAGGACCGGCGTTTTCCCGTTCTTCTCCCTCGCTGGCGCGTCGCGTTAGTGTTGCAGTTTTTCTGGAACGGGCCATAACAAGCGGAGCCCGGGATCCCATGCCCTGGCAGGCCCTGGTACTGGGGGGCAAGGGGGAGTGGCAGATCACGACCCGCCTCAGGCCGGGCCCGAAGCGGTTGGTGCTTCGGGTGGCGTATTAGCCGGGCTTCTGGTTGCGCGCGAACCAGCTCAGCAGCAACTCCTTGCGGTCGGTGGGCTCGCGGCTGGGCTCGTGGTCCTTCGGGTCGCTGCCGTGCTCGACGCTCCAGCCGTCCCACTCGCGGTAGGCGTGGTACGTCCAATCCCAGCCGTACTCCTCGAACAGCTCGATGCAGTCCCGCAGGTAGGCCGCCGCGCCGGGTGCCCAGCGGATGGCGCTGAACTCCCCGACGTAGACGTGCGCGTTGTAGGCAAGCTGGAATTCCCGCACCGGCGCCAGGACCTTGCGGAGCTGCTCCTTGTCCCACGTGGTGCCGCCGATCTTGCCGGGGTAGGCAATGCCGGTCACTTTGTTGTAGACGCCCTGGTGCGTGAACTCCCCGGGCACGTACATGTGCACCTGGTAGACCACGTTGGTCAAGTCGACCGGTTCCAGCTCCCGGAAACCGTCGGCCGAGTCCCACTGGCCGGCCTCGATGAAGATGGGCACCTCCGGATCGATCGCGCGGATGGCCCGGGCGGCACGCACCTGGGTTTCCAGGTAGTCCGCCACGCCGGGCGGAGAGGGCGCGTTCTGCACCGGCTCGTTCACCAGGTCGTAGCCCCACACGGCCGGTTGGCCCCGGTAGCGCCGAGCGATCTTCTCCCACAGGGCCACGTAGTGGTCCTGGTAGACGGGCTCGTGGAAGATGGCCAGGTCCCGGTTCTCGTAGCGTCCGCCCGGCGGCGAGTGCATGTCGACGACCACCTTGAGACCGTAACGGCGGGCGGCGTCGAGCACCTTGTCCAGATCCTCCAGCTCGCTCGCGAGCCAGCGGTCGTACTCCGGCAGATCGCGGTCGGTGCCGGCGCGGCCCCAATTGCGCGTGATCTGCCAGCGGATCGCGTTGGCGTTCCACTCCATGCCGAGGACGCGGAGGTCCTCGTCGCGGAACGTGTTGGGCGACATCACGCCGCGGAGCCGGGGCAAATCGTGCCCCTTGAACACGGGCCCGGCACCCAGAGGGTACCCGGCCGGCGGCTTGGGGCGTATGGGCGGAGGCCCCTTGAAGACGGTCACTCGGATCGCGTCGAACCGGACTTTGCCGGAGCTGCCCTGCAAGCCGAGGTCGATCTGGCCGCCCGTGGCGTCCGGGGCGATCTCCGCCGTGAAACGCAGCCTGCGCCAGTCGAACGAGCCGAACACGCCGTTCTGATTCTGCCAGTAGGGGCCGCTGGTTTCGGATCGGTAGTGCAGCATGAACTTGACGCCCAACCACGACTCGCCCGGCTTGGTCACGTCCTCCGCCTTGGCCATGCACTCGAAGAGGAGCCGGTAGCCGCGATAGCGCGTCAGGTCCCAGGGCATGCGAATCATGCTCCCGCTCCCCGCTCGGTCGGCGGGGACCGTGACCGAGAGCGAGGTCGTGTCCTGGTAGCCCGGCTCCCACTGGGCGAAGCTCGCCTTCGACCACGCCTCCTGCTCTTGCGGCGTGTCAAAGTCAGTCTGGAACACGAGATCGCCGGACTTCGGCGGAATCGTCTCTGGCGCGCCCGCGAGACCCACAACGGGACATGCCAGCGTGAGGAAGACGCAGGCAATCAGGGAGCCGCGGCGGACCGCGTCGCCTGTACCCGGCATGAGGGGCCTTCCCGTGAACGTCGGTTGAAGGACACGGTCACACATCGTGATCTCCTTGGGTTGAAGCTGGCGACTTAGAGGCTCTAACAGAACCACCATACGGACCTCACCCCCGGCCCCTCTCCCGCAAGCGGGAGAGGGGAGTGTGTTAGGGCCTCTTAGGAAAGCCTGATCGGGGGCATCCGCATCCGCTCAAACGGAAGTCACGTCGATTCCCGACAGTTCGCAGTACGACCTCAGCTTCTGCTTGTGACTGCCCAGGATGAACACCTGGTGGTGGAGGAACTTCAAGGAACGGACGTCCTCCACCCCGTCCACGGCGACCTCCAGCGAGGTGCGGCAACCACCGGACGGGGGCGTGTCGATATTGCGGAGCACGCGGCCCGAGCCGAGCAGCACCGAGCCGGCCGCGGTTTCGGCGGTTTCCGGCGGTGCCCCCCATCGCGGCTCGCTGAACTTCAGGATGGTGACGTCCCGTCCCTCCGGCCAGAGCACCTGAGGGGCGACTCCCACGTCGGACTCGGCGTGCGTGCGAAGAATCAGCGGTGCGGGGCCGTTGTCTTTCCCCTCCAGGTGCAAGGGGCAGGTACAGTGCGATCCCATCAGCGTGTTGTTGGCCGTGTTGACACAGATGTTCTGCATGAACCCGGGCTGGCCCGTCAGCAGCCAGGTGAGCCGCAGAGACAGGGCGGCCGGCCAGTCGGCCTGGCAGGCGGCGACGATTCCCTCGTCGTTCAACTGCGAGAACCCCATGCACGGCGGCGGGGCCGTGTTGTTCTTCACGTGGGGCAGGCAGTCCACGGCAATCCCCTGGCAACCCTCCGCCGCCATGAGCCGCCGGCATGCCACGTAGGTCTTCGCCGAGTCGAGGATGTCCTGCGGCGAGGGCTCGACGATCTTCTCGGCGCTGCGAGTCCACTTCTCGGCCAGCGCTCGCACCTCGTCCCCGTCCTCGACCTTCCCGTATTCCTCGGAGAACCGTGTGGCGGGGATATAGCGGAGCGTGGTGCCTATGGGGCCCAACTCGACGTCCTCCGGCGCTCGCCCCCTGACCACGCAAATCCGCGTGGTCTTCATCTGCCAGTAGGTGTGGAGCATGCGCAATCCGAAGGCGAGCCACTCGACCTCTTGCGTGCTGGCCAGGAACGTCTTCGTGCCCTCGGCGGCTTTCTGCATCGCCTGAACGTGGTTCAAAAACGACGTGCCCATCGGGCTGAAGACGACGGTGGGGACTTCGGCCGGGCGCTTGGTGATGAACTGCTCGATCTTGTCCCAGGCCTCGTTCAGCGACATGGCCGTGATGAGCACGCCGTCCGGCGGCGACTGGGCACACTCGGTCACCAGCGCGCTCATCTGGTCCAATTCGGCGATCGGCTCGGCGGTTACCGCCAGGTCGACCCCCAGGCTGCTGGCGGCCTCGGTCATCGTTTTCGTGTACTGCGCTTGGCGGGCGGGGACGTCGTAGGCGGCGCCCGGCCAGCCCATCCAGTAGCGATCGACCTTAGGTCGCACGAACACCGCGCGGACACGGGGCCGCTTCGCCGGCTGAGCCGGTTCGCCGGCGCCGGCGGCGCGGTCGGCCAGCAGGCCGGAGCTTGCGGTCAAGGCACCCAAGCCAACGGTGGTCATGAATCCCCGCCGTGGCATCAACGTGCAGCAACCGCATGGATGCTGATGGTGATTGCTGTGGTCGTGTCGCTCCTTCATCGTAGACCCTCCCGCTCGGCAAGTGGTTGACGCGAAGGCTTGCGCATGCCGTCCTGGCGAAAGAACCGCGATAGCGTCTTGCCATCGTCGGCAAACGACGCTGCCAGTCTAGCGGGGGCGGGCTCGCAGTGTCAATCAGATCCTGCCAAGGCGCCCGGGAGGCGAGCCGCATGCCTGTTCCTCTGTTGTGCCGTACGCCGCCCGACTACAATGGCCGGCACGTCGGCACGGCCCGCAGGAGGCCCGCGGGAGTGTGACCCAGGAGGGCGAAGTGCTGCCGATGGAATGGCGTGCCCGGGTGAGACCCGGCTCGCGCAGGACGACGTTTCGGCAGGCAAGCACCGGAGATTCGAGGAGATTGACATGGTTGCTCTGCGAGACAAGACCCTGGGCATCGCGATCGTGCTGTTGGCCGCAGCCCCCGCCGCGTCCCAGAAGTACGAAACCAACTACGACGAGAGCAAGGTCCCCCAGTACACGCTACCCGACCCGCTCGTGCTATCGGCCGGCGGGCCCGTCGCCGATGCGCAGGTCTGGCGGGAGAAGCGCCGCCCGGAGATCCTGGGGCTGTTCGAGGAGCACGTCTACGGCCGGACGCCGCGCCAGCGCGTCCCCCTGCGCGTCGAAGTCCGCTCGGTCGCCACCGACGCCCTCGAAGGCACGGCCACTCGGAAACAGGTGCGGCTGCATTTCTCCCAGGCCGACGGCGGTCCGAAGATGGACCTGCTCATCTACCTGCCCAACGGCTCGCCTCGGCCCGTGCCGCTGTTTGTCGGACTGAACTTCCACGGCAACCACACGATCCACAGCGACCCGGGTATCGCGATCACCGAGGCTTGGGTCCGCAACGATCCGGAGGTCGGGATCACCAATCACCGCACCAGCGAGCGGGCACGAGGCAGGTGGCGCGGCCGCTGGGCGGTCGACGAGATCCTCCGGCGCGGCTACGGCCTGGCCACCGCCTACTACGGCGACCTCGATCCCGACTACGACGACGGATTCCAGAACGGCGTTCACGCCCTGTTCCGCAAGGAGGGTGAGAAGCGCCGGCCGGACGACTGGGCCTCGATCGGCGCCTGGGCCTGGGGCCTGAGCCGGGCGATGGACTATTTCGAGACCGATCCCGACGTCGACGCCAAGCACGTGGCCGTGATGGGGCACTCCCGCTTGGGAAAGACCGCCCTCTGGGCCGGCGCCCAGGACGAGCGGTTTGCGATCGTGATCTCCAACAATTCGGGTGCGGGCGGCGCGGCTCTGGCGCGGCGTCGGTTCGGCGAGTCGCTCAAGGCGTCGATCACGCTGGTGCCTTGGTGGTACTGCGAGAACTATCGGCAGTACGCCGACCGCGAGGACCGCCTGCCCGTCGACCAGCACATGCTCGTGGCCCTGGTCGCACCGCGCCCGGTGTACGTGGCCAGCGCCGAGGAGGACCGTTGGGCAGACCCCCGCGGCGAGTTCCTCGCGGCCAAGGGGGCGGACCCCGTCTACCGGATCCTGGGCACCGACGGCCTGCCAGCTCAAAACATGCCCCCGCTCGACACGCCGGTCCTGGGCACGATCGGCTACCACGTCCGCCGCGGCAAGCACACGGTGACCGAATACGACTGGCAACGGTATCTGGACTTCGCCGACCGGGCCCGGCCCCAATGAGGCCGGGCAACAAGAGGGTCGCCGCGGGGGGAAGCTTTACGCCTGGCATTTTTTGACGCGGGGTCGTTAGGTCCCTCGCGGTTTGGCCGATTCGATCAGGCGATTCATTTGCAGCGCCTCAGGCCGCCCTTCGACCGTCGCACGTCCGCAGCAAGCCGGGCTCAGCAGGATTGCGGTTGAGCCTGCGAGCGGGGGTCCTTGCCGGCGCACGACGCATCCAAGCGTCCGGGCGCACATCGGGCCTGATGCTGCGCCGTTTCAATCCGCTTCCACGTGCCGTCCTGCTGCCACTGGCGGAAATAGCCGTAGACGGTCCGCCAGTGCGGAAAGTCGTGCGGGAGCATCCGCCAGGGACACCCGCTGCGCGAGCGGTAGAAGATCGCGTTGACCACGGCTCGCATCGACGTTCTCCGATCGGCTCCGATCGGTCGGCTGCGCGGGATGAGCGGACGAACCGCCTCCCATTCGACGTCGGTCAGATCGCTGGGATAGTCCGATACGATTCGGTCCATAAGGCTTCCTTTCCATCCGGTGCGAAACGACGATAACAACCGAGAATGAGACAGACCGGGACAAGCCCGGCCGATCGCGATGGTCGTGAGCCGAGCCCAAGGAGAAGGAGGCAACGCAAACGCCGATCTGGCCGATCGCGCTTTCGCGCAGCCCGCACGTTCGGCGAATGGGAGAGAGAGGCGGCATCCTTGCACGTCGTCATCCGGGCGGATTGAAAAAAGTACAATCCGTGACCGACGCCGGGAAGTCTGCGCTTCCGGCGTCGGGATCAGGCAGTCGGGTGGGGCTCGTCAGGGCGGGACCGCAGGAGGTGTCGGCATGGAGCGACCCGGTCGGCGACCTCCTGACATCTGTTCCGTTCTATACGCGGGGTGCTCGCGCCGGGTTCGGGGATTCGGCGTGGTTCCCCAAGCCCCGTCAGCAGGCAACGTGCCCCAACGACTCGTTCCGCCGACAGCGCAAAGGAAGCTGCATCCAATCCGTCTCCAAGCGGCCTTGCGCAGACGGAATGAATGGCCAGCGCCGAGGTCACTCGCTCCGTCGGTATCGGGGGAAGGATTCGGCGACGCCGATCCGACTGGGATCGCGCAAGATCAAGTGGCGGCCCCCTTCCGTGAGGGGTCGGTCGGCATGCGTCCCCCATGTGGACAGAAGCGCCCCCATGGTCGATCATGGTTCCCATCGAGCCGGGATTCGGGATGAGCCGAAGAATGACCTCCGCATTCCCACAAGAGGCTTGCCAACGATGCCCAGCACTAAACCGCCGAGCCCGCCCGTGATCTGGCTCCCCCGCAACTACCCGGCCGTGTGCCGGCACGATCTCGACCTGTACCAGAGGGCGCTGGCCGGGTTCGTCCCGCCCGATGCGTTTGACGCGCACGCGCACCTGTACACGGTGCGCGGGCTGAACCTCGGCGTCGAGACGTCGGACGAGGACGCTCGGGCCGAGCAAGGCATCGACGCCTTCCGGCGAAGCCTGGCCTGCTGGATGGGCGACGACTGCCCGAAGGACGGACTGTTCTTCGCGGCGCCGGTAAACAACCGGGTGGACGTGGCGGGCGAGAATCGATTCGTGGCCGCCGAGGTGGCCGATCGGCCGCAGAGCCGGGCGATGATGTTGATTCGCCCCACGGATGATCCGGCGGCGGTCGAGTCGGAGCTGCTCGCCGGGGGCTTCTCCGGCTTCAAGGCGTACCACCTGTTCGCCCAGGCAAGCGACACCTATCAGGCGGCCATCGATGCGTTCCTGCCCGACTGGGCGTGGGAGCTGGCCGACCGCCACGGATTGGCGATCATGCTCCACATGGTCCGCCGCCGGGCATTGTCCGACCCGGACAACCAGGGCTACATCCGCGAGCACTGTCGGCGCTATCCCCATGCGAAGCTGGTCCTCGCGCATGCCGCCCGGGGGTTCTGCGCCCAGCACACGATCGACGCGATCGAGACGCTTGGCGGGCTGGAGAACGTCTACTTCGACACCGCGGCGATCTGCGAGTCCGGGGCGCTGGAGGCCGTCCTCCGCGTGTTCGGCCCGTCGCGGCTGATGTTCGGAACGGATTGGCCGATCTCGAACGTCCGCGGGCGGTGTGTCAGCGTGGGCGACGGGTTCTTCTGGATGTACGAGCACACGGTCGACTTCGAGAGCGCCCCGTTCTGCCGCCCGACGCTGGTGGGGATCGAATCGCTCCTGGCGCTGCGCCAGGCCGCGCGGACGTGCGCCCTCACGGACAGCGACGTCGAGCGGATCTTCCGCGGGACGGCGCGAGAGGTTCTCGACTGACTCGTCGGAACCGTCCGCCGGCAAAGCAGCCGCGTGCGAGCTCCTCCTGTCGGATTGTCCGGAACTTGGGTCAAGGACGCTTGTGAGCGGGAACGGAAGCTGCCGAGGGGCACCCTAGGGCACTTGGCTTCGGACATTTGCTGGAAATGAGTCAAGTTTGTGGGGTTCGGGGTTCAGGGTTCAGGATTCAGGATTCAGGATTTACGTGTATACGCTGAACTTCAGGTCCTGAACCCTGAACCCTGACCACTGCACGCTCGCCTCGGTCTGAGGCCCTGCCTCGCTAATACCTTCCGTGCTCTTCCACCAGGTCTCGCATGATGTGGATGCGGTCTTCGTCCGCTCCGGGGGGGACCTGATCGCCGGCGCCCGCGATGAGCCGGGGACTCCGCTTGCGTAGCTCCAGCCACTCGGTGACCTTGGCCTTGAACACGTCGACGGGCACGCCGGGGAGCCAGAGATTTGGGGAGACTCCGCCCGATAGGATGAAATCGGGGCCGGCCTCGTCGCGGCACGCCTGGGGGGTGAGATCACCCATCGGGGTCGGCGTGATGGCGTCGCCGCAGTCGGCGCCCGTCCGGCGAATCATCCCGATCGCGCCCCGCAGGCGCCCGTCAATGTGGACGGCGACGCGCTTCCCGGCTGCGTGGAGCCGGCGGACCGCCTCGTCGTAGTACGGTTTGGACCACTTTGCGAAGAACGCGGGCGACTGGACGTCGCCGGAGAAGTTGTCGCCCAGGATCACGACCTCCGCGGGCGACCGGGCCACGAGGTCGACGAGCCGGAGGTTGTTCGCGTTGACCTCGTCGACCGCCCGGCGGAGCGAGTCGGGGAAGTCGGCCGTCGCGTAGGCAACGCCCTCGACGCCCATCCAGTAGTGGAGCAAGTACCCCATGGCGCTGTACCCGGCGGAGACGTAGACGTCGCCGACCTCGTCGACCCAGGCCCGGTAGTTCCGCCATTGGGGGTCGAACCGGCGGCGGCTCATCGCGTAGGCCAGCACCGCGAGGTCCCGCTCGGTCCGCACTCCCCATCGGCTGATGCCCCAGCCGTACGTGCTCTCCTCCCAGGCACGGCGGCGCTCGATTTCGCCCAAGGGGGTTTTCAGGCGCCACACGATCTCGGGCCGGCCGTCCTTGCGCACCTGCTTCTCGGTCTCGGCGGCCACGTCTTCGGAAAAGGACGTCGAGTAGAACGACGCCAGGTTGGCGAGGTAGAACCCGCAGCCGAGCCGCCTGTGGCAGTCGATCAGCTCACGCTCGGGCGCTTCGTAGGCGACGCTCAAGTCCCAGGGCAGATGGTTCCTGTGGTAGAACCAGTGGGAGAGGTCGAGCATGTACGGCACGACGTCCGGCACGTCGCCCGAGTAAACGGCAAGGATTCGCTGCCTCAGCGACGTGCCCATGCTCGCTCGGCCTCCGTCTCTAGTGATCGTCGTTTAGCCGCAAGCCGAAGGCGTGCGCGGGATCGCGAATCCGCCTTCGCCGCTCGCGCACGCCTTCGGGTTGCGGTCAAAGGAGACTGCCGCCAAAGGTGGCCACGGCCTCGGGGCGAAGTTCCCGACGCCCATTGGACAACATCGAGGCGGTCGCGGGAAGGCGCCGTGTTGCCCCTTTGCCCTCCGGTGGCGGAACGTTTAGAATACGGCGCGCCCTGTCAGCACGAGCGGGGAGAAGGACGGACGCAGCCACTCGGCGGCGGCTCACCGCTTGTGGTGAGATCTCGTCTGCATTTGTCGGAGCTCACCGATGGTGAAACCCAACTTCCTGATGCGGATCGGGCCGGCCCGAGCTTGACGGCCTTGCTCCGGGGCGCGTGCGTCCCCACGCTGCCGGAAGACGTCAACTGAGTGACCCTCGGCGGCTTGGTGGCCGCCAAGACGCAAAGGGGACGGAGATGCGCGAACTGGACAAAGGGCTGGAAATCTCGCTCCGGGGCCCCCAAGCGGAAGAGGCGCTTTCGGCCTTTCGCCGTCAAATCGAGTCGTGGGGCCTCGCCATGCCGCCGACGGAGCCGCTGGTGCTCGACTTCGGCCTCGGCGATTTCGCCCGCGTCGGGCTCGTCGAGTGCTGGATCGCCAACGAGGTCGAGGCCGGCTACTGCGGCAAGTTCCTTTTCGTCGTCGACGGCCAGACTTGCCCCATGCACCACCACCGCGAAAAGCACGAAACGTTCTTCCTCGTCAAAGGACGCGTCCGCATGGTGTGCGACGGGGTCGAACGCGAGATGGGCGAGGGCGAAGTCCTGCCCGTGGCCCCGGGCAAGGATCACCGCTTCACCGGCATCGGCCCCGCCTTGCTCATCGAGGTGAGCAAGCCCTGTATGATCGACGACAACTACTTCCAGGACCCCGCCGTTCCCATCGGGGGCAACTATCGGGGAAGGGGCCGGGCATGACGCTCCAGGCCGGAGCCGCCGTCCGCCCGATCACGCCGCCCCGGGCCGCCGCGCTGTTTGGATATCCTCACGTCGAGCGGCTCTCCACGGGCGTGCACGACCCGCTTCTTGCTTCGGCGCTCTTCCTGGAGGACGGCCCTCGCCGTGCGATTGTCATCGCCCTGGATCTTCTCTTCCTGGATCCGCCCACGGCGCGGTCGATCCGCCGGGCGGTGGCGGCGGAGACGTCGGTTCCGGAGGCGTGCGTTTTCACAAGCTGCACGCACACGCACTCGGGGCCCGTCACCTGCCGGCTGCTTGGCTGGCAAGACGATCCGGCCGTTCCCGCCCCCGATCCGTCCTACTTGCGGCTCGTCGAGGAGCACGTGGCCCGCGCGGCCCGAGAGGCCGCCCGGCAGGCCCGGCCGGCCGAGCTGGCTTGGACCACGGCCGACGCCCGCGGCGTGGGAGGCAATCGGCTTGCGCCGGACGGAGTGACCGACCCGGAAATCGGCGTCCTCGTCGTGCGCGAGCCGGGCAGTCGGGCGCTGGTGGCCGTCGACCTCATCTACGGCATGCACCCGACCGTGCTGCACGAGGACTCGACGCTCGTCTCGTCCGATTTCCCCCACTACACGCGGCGTCACCTTCAGGAACGGCTGGGCGAGGCCCTTCCGGTCGTCTATCACACGGCCCCCTGCGGCAACCAGAGCCCGCGCCACTTCGTCCGCGGCCAGACCTTCCAGGAAGCAGAGCGACTCGGACGCAAACTGGGCGCGGCCGCCGTGGCAGCCGTCGAAATGCTCGCGGACGACGATTTCACCTGCGACTGCACGCTCTCCGGAAAGCTCCGAGAGGTCGGTCTTCCGCGGCGGTCCCTGCCGTCCGTGGCCGAAGCGGAGGAGCAACTCGCCGGCGCTCGGGCCCGGTACGAACGGCTCCAAGCGGAGCGGGCCGACCGGGCCGACGTGCGAACCGCCGAGTGCGCGGTCTTCGGCGCGGAGGCCGCCGTCGTGCTCGCCCGGGCGCACCAACGGGGACACGTCGAGCGCACGCTGGCCGCCTACCAGCCGATTCAAGTGCAGACGTTGCGAGTGGGCGACGCATCGCTGGCCGGTCTGCCGGGTGAGCTGTTTGCCGAGTATGCCCTCGATATCAAGCGGCGGGCGCCGGGCAAGACGTTCGCCGTCAGCCTGGTGGGCGGAGAGCTCCAGGGATACGTCGTCACGCCCGAGGCGGCCGGCGGCGGGTATGAGGCCGCCAACGCGCTGTTCGCTCCGGCGTCGGGCGCCGTGATGGTCGACGCCGTACTCTCCATGCTTCGTGAAGAGGGGCGACACCCGGCATGATACTCGCCGTCGACCTGGGAAGCACGACCTTCAAAGCCGGCGTCTTCGACGACGTGCCCGCGCTTCGCGGCTCCGGCAGCCGTCCGCTGCGGTACCGCTACGGGCCGGGCGGCTGCGTGGAGCTGGAGGCCGAGGAGGTCACGTCCGCCTTTCGACACGCGATCCGCGCGGCGATCGACGAGGCGAACGTTCCGCCGGAGGCGATCCACGCCCTGGCCGTCACCAGCCAGGCCCAGACCTTCACGGTGGTCGATCCGGCGGGCCGCGCCAAGATGCCCTTCATCTCCTGGCAGGACACCCGGGCTCAGGAGACGTGCAGGGCGCTTCAGGGAGAGCCGGCCCTTCGGGATTTCGGCGAGCACGCCAGCTTCGGCGACATGCTGGCCGTCCTCGAAATCTGCCAGCTCAAGCACCTGCAAACGACCCAGCCCGGTGCCCTTGCGCCGGAAGACCGAGTCTTCAGCCTGCCGACCTACTTGGTCCATCGTTGCACGGGCGCGGTTGCGACCGACGACAACCTCGCCGCGATGAGCGGGCTCTACTCCCTCGCCCTGGAGGACTGGTGGCCTGCCGCGCTGGAAGTCTGCCGAATACGCCGCGAACAACTGCCCAAGGTGGTTCCGGTCGGCTCGGTCGCCGCGCACACCGGTCGCGGTTCGCGCGGGCTCGGTCTGCCCGAGGGAATCCCCGTGGTGCTGGCCGGGAACGATCAAACCGCCGGGGCGTTTGGGGCCGAGCTGCACGAGAAGGGCAGCCTCCTGATCACGCTGGGGACCGCGCAAGTGGCGTACGCGTGTACCCAGGAGATCTCGGCGCCGGACCCGGCGTTGATTCGCGGTCCCTATCCGGGCGGGCGCGGCTACCGCATGGCGGCCGACAGTTGCGGGGGCAACGTCATCAATTGGGCCCGGGGCATCCTGCCGCGGTGCGAGACCGACTCGGCCTTCTTCGCCCGGGTCGACTCCGCGGAGCCCGGGTGCCGAGGGCTCGTCTTCGACGCGGAACTGCCCGCGGGCGAGGGAGCCTGGCGCAACGTGGCCTTCCACCACGCGCCCGCCGAGTTTGCCCGGTCGGTCGTCGAGGGCCTCGTCCGGCGTATGGCGGACATGGTCCGGCGGCTCGACGTCGACCGGTCGGCCGCAAAAATCCTCGTCGCCGGGGGCGGCAGCCGGTCGGCCACGTGGGTGAAGCTGCTCGCCGACGTGCTCGGCACGCCCCTCACGGTGACCGAGGCCGATCCGCTCTCGGGCGCCGCCCGGATGGCCCTGGCGTCGGATCTTCGCGGGACCGATTGACGGAGCTCCGCGAGGCGTCTACCGTTTGCCCGGGGCGTCGCAGCGCGCCTAAGCAGCCCGTTGATGTAGGGTGCCACTGCTGGCTTGTCCAGCAGTGATTTTCGTGCGAATTGGTACAGCACTGCTGGACAAGCCAGCAGTGGCACCCAAGTCGCCGACCGACTACATTTTTAGTCAGGGTTTTACTATCAGATAAAGAACAACTTCCGCGAACAGGGCGCCGGCAACTCACCCCGGCTCCGTGCCTTGTTGACCGAGCAGCACGGGCGCGTGCGACCGGCACCACGCCACCAGGCGCTCGACGTGCTCGGGACCCGCGGATCGGTACGGCCCCTGGCATTTCAGCCCGACGTCGACACCGCCGGCGACGCGCATCACGCGGTCCACCGCGGAGTCCCATAGCCCTTCGTCGTGAACCATGGGCCACAGCACCTCGGTGACCAACCGATGCACGGCGTCGTGGAGCGTTTGGGCCTCGTCGTATTGGCCCGCGGCCGCGAGCCGGTAGAGATCGACCAAGAACCGCGCGTTGAGGCCGGCGACCGAGCTGTAACACCCCCGGGCCCCTTCCCGGATCATGGGCAGAAGCGAGTCTTCGCCGACGAAGACGCACAGGTCGGGGACCAGGCGGAGGATCGTTCGCAGCGTCGGCACGTCGACCGAAGGGTACTTCATGCCGAGGAGCGTCGGCACCGAGGCCGCGATCTCGGCGATCAACGCGGGCGCGAGCATCCGCTTGGCGCGGGGCGTGTGGTAGAGGATCAGCGGCACGTCGCCCGCCTCGTCGGCCACGTCCCGGATGAACGCCGTCACTTCGTCGCCTTTCAATTCCAGCCAGAAGGGGATCGCGATCTGGACGCCGTCGGCGCCGCGGTCCACGGCCACGCGGACCCGCCTCCGGACGGTCCGCGTGGAGAGCGCCGTGCAGCCGATCTGGACCGGGACGCCGATCGCGTGCCCCTCCCGGCAAGCGACCTCGGTGATTCGCTCGAAGGTGCGATCATCTTGGGCGTAGAACTCGCCGGTGGTCCCGCCCGTGTAGATGCCGTTGACCCCGGTCCCGGCGTACGCGCGGATCTCGTCGACGAAGCGCCGCTCGTCGAGCTCGCCGTCGTCGCTCCACGGGGTGATCAGCGCCGGCCAGATGCCCCGGAGGGTGTTTCGAGAAAGCGCTGTGGACATGCTTGACTCCGGAAAGTAGTCCGGCCTCACGAGAGGCAACCCGTTCTCAACACGTTTCACGAAGGCCGTCGCCACCGGCAGCCAACGGCGATGCGATCGGCCAACAAATGACTTCGCGACCTCAGTAGCAGGCACACGCCGTGTGCCGTCCGCTGGCTACGGCACACGGCGTGTGCCTGCTACTCCGCAGCCCGATCCTCAGTACACCACGCGAAGCGTCAACCGCTTCGGGGCCGGGTCGAGGCGAATCGTCTCCGCCTTTGGGTCCAAGTCTTCATGCGGCTTGCCGTTGACGGTGACCGACTCGATCGGCTTCTCGTGCGGGTGACGCAGCCGAAGGACGATCCGGCGGGGCGGCCGGACGGTGGGTGGATCGATCGCGGCTTCGATCGCGCCACGCTTCGCCGCCGAGTCGATCCGGTATCCGGCCTTGCCGAAGTTCGTCGGCGCGTTTTGGCAGCGGACCGTCATGCCGTCCTGGAGCCAATTCCGCGTCACAAACGGGGCCGGCCACAGCTCGTCGCCTGGTCCATCACGAAATCCAGCACGCGTCGTACGTCCTCGGGCTTCGAGGTATGCGCCACGTCTTCCCGGTAGATGGCGAGGACGCGGCGATCGAGCTTCTCGAGCACGCCGGCCAAGCGCCGAACGCTCTCCGGCGGCACGACGGTGTCGTTGCCGGAAGCGGTGACGCCGACGGGCATGGTGAGCCGTTCGGGCCAATATTCCGCGCTGCGTTTCTTGTATTCCCCGGGAATTTCCATCTTGGTTCCGCCGAAGGACTCGGCAATCGCGTCCTGGAACCCCTCGTACTCGAGATGGTTGGCGGTGCCGTTCATCGCGGCCACGCCATCGATCAACTCCGGATGGAGCGCGGCAAAGGTCAGGGCGGAGGATGCCCCCATCGAGCCGCCACAGAGGAAGACCTTGTCGACGCGGAATTGCGTTTTCACCTCGGCGATGATCTGGCACACGTCCGCCTCGGCTTTCGGCCCCATCCAGGAGGTCTTGGCCCGGTAGTCCGGAAGAATCAGGATGAGGTCGCGCTCCGAGGCGACGTCGCGTGCCGCCCTGCCCGTGGGCGAGGCGCCCCCCGAGAACTGCCATCGATCCGACCCGTGCCCGTGCAACGCGACAAGGACGTGGTGTACCGTCTCCGGCTGGAAGTCCTCAGGCAGCATGAGGACGTAGCGCTGCGTGGTGGCGTCGCAGGCCGCCGTGAACGCCACGTCCTCGGTCGTAAACCGGACGTCGACCTCGGCGTGCGACATGGCCGAGAGCGCGACCGCGGCACAGAGAGGCACGAGATAGCACTTCACGCCGGTTTCTCCTTCCTGCCCCGCCAAGCGGCCTTTGCGAAATCGGGACCACCTGTCCAAGACGGTACGCGAAGACCGCGAGAAGCACAAGAGGATGAGCCGGGCGTTCCTTCCGAGTCTCCTTGACGGGCCGCGGCCCCGTATCCGACAATCTCGGTGACTCGATCCGCCGATCGATCACCTCGGACGGCAACATGGCCGACGGGAATGACCTCTCAATGGCTGGAGGACGAAACCGATGAGGGCTCCCCTTCACTTCCTTGCTTCCTTCGCGATCGGCCTGGCGCTCATCCTCAGCGCCGAGACGCAGGCGAGAGACCGCTGGACGCCGAAAGCGGCAAATGCCTGGTACGCGAAACAGCCGTGGCTCGTCGGCTGCAACTTCACGCCCAGCACGGCGATCAATCAACTCGAGATGTGGCAAGCGGATACCTTCGATCCCGAGACGATCGACCGGGAGCTTGGCTGGGCGCAAGGGATCGGCTTCAACAGCGTTCGCGTGTTCCTGCACGATCTGCCGTGGGAACAAGATCGCGATGGGCTGCTGCGCCGCGTCGATCAGTTCCTGGCCATCGCCGACAAGCACGGCATCGGCGTCATGCTCGTGCCGCTGGACGGAGTCTGGGATCCGCAGCCGGCGCCCGGTAAGCAGCGCGAGCCGCGCCCGCACGTCCACAATTCGGGCTGGGTCCAGGCGCCGGGAGCGGTGATCCTCGGCGCCCCCGAGCGGCACGACGAGTTGCGCCCCTACATCGTCGGTCTGGTCGGCCGTTTCCGCAACGATCCGCGCGTCCAGGTATGGGACCTCTTCAACGAACCGGACAATCCCAACCGCAATTCGTACGGGGACCGGGGCGCGAACACCGAACTGCCCAATAAGGCCGAGATGGCCACGATCCTGCTCGACAAGGTCTTCCGGTGGGCGCGCGAGGCGGAGCCTTGTCAGCCGATCACGGCCGGCGTCTGGCGGGGTGATTGGTCCAATCACGACGCCCTCGCGCCGTGCAGCAAGCTCATGCTCGAGAAGTCCGATATCATCACCTTCCACTGGTACGGTCCACCGGCCGGGGCACGCCAGCGCGTGGAGCAGTTGCGCCGCTACGATCGACCGATCCTCTGCACCGAGTACATGTCGCGCGGCACCGGCAATCTCTTCGATCCCGTGATGGGATACTTCCAGGGGCAGAAGGTCGGCGCGTACAACTGGGGACTCGTCGCCGGCAAGACGCAGACCAACTATCCGTGGGAGACTTGGCAGAAGCAGTACACGGCGGAGCCCGAGCTTTGGTTTCACGACCTCTTCCGCCAGGATGGCACGCCCTACGACCCACGAGAAATCGAGTATGTCAAGACGTTGACGGGAAAGGATCAGTAAACTGCGAGCGGACCGGGGACGATGAGCATGGCCGTACGACTGACGAGCCGACGGCTGGCGATGATGCTCCCATCTCATGCCCGCGCCGGGCAAGAGACCCGTGCGCTTGCACGTCTCCATTTCCATCGCCCGTTACGGCGGCTCAGCGCCCCCGACAAGAACCGCAGACGTTCTTGCGTGGCGGCGGCTTGCTCGCGAGCAGAGCCCCGAGCTTCTCTCACGGTCGACTGTAGCCCTGCTCGCGGTAGCGGTCGAGGGCCGTCCGAAGTCGGTCCGCTACCGCGGCGCTCTCGCTGACGGCGTCGCGTTTTTCCCCCCGGTCGTCGTCCAGGTGGTAGAGCTGCGGCGTGAACTCTTCGGCCCGGATGCGCAGGACGCCTTTCTTCGTCGCCGGATGGCACTTGCCTTCGATCCACTTCCACGGTCCCTGCCGAATGGCGAAATTGCCGTCGGCGCTGTGTACGATCATGTCCGGGCGGATGGGGCCGGCATACTCTTGCCCGAGCAAGGCCGGGAGCATGTTGTAGCTGTCCTCCGCGGCTTGTTCGTGGGGGGGGAGCGCTTCGCCGACCAGCGCCGCCACGGTTGCCAGGAGGTCGGCCAGGCTGAGCATTTCGTCGCAGACGGTCCCCGCCGGAACCGTGCCGGGCCACCGGGCCAGGAATGGGACGCGGAACCCGCCCTCAAACACGCTGTGCTTCCCGCCGCGGAAAGGGCCGTTCACTTTCAAGCCCGCGTTGAAGGCGTCGGTCTGCTCCGACTCGAGGTACGGCTTGTAGACGCCCCCGTTGTCGCTGGTGAAGATGACCAGGGTGTCGCCGGCGAGCTGCTTTCGATCGAGCGTCTCCAGGACGCGTCCGACCGAGAGATCCAGCTCGTGGATCCAGTCGCCGTACGGGCCGGCCTTGCTGGTGCCTCGGGTCTTGTCGGAAGGCGTCACGGGATTGTGGACGGCGACCGGCGTGAAGTAGAGGAAGAACGGCGTGCCCGACTGCTGCTTTTCGAGCCAGGCCACGGCCTTCTCGGTGATGAGCGGCATGACCTCTTCGTCCACGCGGTGGGGGGCGTCCAGGCCGAGATAGGGCCGGTCCTTGAAGTTCCTGGCGGCCTCGGCTGGGGGCGTGAGATTGGCCGATCGCAGCCCCACCACGCGATCGTTCTCGACGTAGACGCCCGTCACGTCGCCGTGGTTCGAGGGCACGCCGAAGTGATAGTCGAAGCCGATTTCGGCCGGCCCGGGCCGGAGCGGCCGGGTGTAATCGGTGCGTCCCTCGGCGCCGTAGCCCAGGTGCCACTTGCCCACGGCCGCGGTGCGGTAGCCGTGCTTTTTGAGCAGGGAGGCCAGGTTCAGCCGGTCCGCCTCGATGTGTAGCGGCGAGAAGACGCCCAGCACCTCATGTTGGAGCGACGTTCTCCAGCAGTAGCGTCCCGTGAGGGTCGAATACCGGGTGGGGGAGCAGACCGACGAGGTCGTGTTGGCGTCGGTGAACCGCCGTCCCTCCTTGGCCAGCCGGTCGATGTTCGGCGTGCGCACCACCGCGGGACTGGCGCCGTAGCATCCGACGCTCCCCCAACCCAAGTCATCGGCGAGGATCAGGACGACGTTCGGCGATTCGGCCGCGTGGGCCGAGCCGGTCGAGCCGGCTATCCCCGCGACGCACGCGACGAGAAGCGTCAGCAACACGGCGAAGCGATTCATGAGTGTTCTCTCCGGGGTCACGGTCGATACGCGTAAACGTAATACGCCCCACAGATCTCTTGCCCGGCGTCGTCGTAGAACCACGTCTGGAGGGTGGTTCGCCCGCGAGGCAATCGCAGGGTGAACGTCGCCTCGCGGTCATCCGGCCGGACCGGCTGCGACACGTCGTGGTCGCCCACTCGCAGCCGGGCCTTGGCGATGGGGAGCGCCACGCCCGCGTCGTAGTCGCCCAGCTCTCCGTGGTGGGCCGGCACGCCCTCGCGCAAGGCGGCGCTCACGTCCCGCGGCCAGCGGCGCAGCGTGAATTGATACTCGCCCTCGCGTTCCACCCGGACGTGCCAGGCGCCGTTCTTCCGTTCGCCGCGGCGGACCTGCACGCCCTGGTCGAGAAACACGTCGGCCCATTCGCAAGCGGTGAGCATGGTCGGGTTCTCCTCGGGCGATCCGATGGAGACCGGCTGGAACGCGTCGAGCTGCGGCTCGATCTCCGCCCACCACTGGTCGTAGTGGGCCCTCATCCGGGCGGCGACGTCGGGGTGTTGATCGAGGACGTTGCGGCTCTGGGCCGGGTCTTCGGCCAGGTCGAACAACTGCGTACCCGCCACGAGCCTCCACTTTCGCCACAGCACGGCGGCGTCGCCCTTCTGCGGACGACCCGCGTTCATCCGGCTGAACTGGACGACGAGCATGCGGTCCGCCAGGCGGTCGGCGGTGCCGCGGAGCAGGCCGGCCAGGCTGACGCCGTCGAACGACGCCCCGGGCGGTGTCTTCAGGCCGCAGAGTTCGACGAGCGTCGGCAGCAGGTCCTGGCAGTGGGTCAGCTCGTCCACGTCGCGGCCGCCCCCGATTCCGCCCGCCGGCCAACGGACGAAGCAAGGCACGCGATGTCCGCCCTCCCAGAGCGTGACCTTCGCGCCTTTCATGCCGGCGTTGAAGAACGGGACGCCCACCGTGCCCCCGTTGTCGGTGAGGAAGACGAGGATCGTGTCGTCGCGCAAGCCGGTCTCGCGGAGCACGCCGTCGAGCATGCCCAGGTTCTCATCGATGTTGGCCAGCATGCCGAAGAACCGGGCCAGCCGGTCGCGCTGTTGCGGTTTCATCGCGTGCCCGGCGAGCAGTTGCTCGTAGCGCTCGCGGTACTGGTCCGGGACGAAGTGCGGCCAGTGCGCCGCATTGAGGGGGATATACGCCAGGAAGGGCTCGCCCGCCTCGCGGCACTTGCGGATCCAGGCGGTCGCCTCGCGGAAGAACACGTCGGTACAGTAGCCTTCGTACGGCCGGGGGCGCTCGTTGTGGCGGTACGTGTCGTTGAAGTAGTCGTTGTTCCACGCGTCGGGGACCGCGCCGATGTGAGACGACGGAAACCAGAGCGACTCCTGGAAACCGCGGTCCTGAGGGCGGTAGGGATACGCGTCGCCGAGGTGCCACTTGCCGAAAACGCCGGTGCGGTAGCCGGCGGCGGCGAACACGTCGGCCATCGTCGGCAAGTCGCGCCTGAGAAGCGTCCGGCCGCTGCTGACGTTCATCGCCCCGCTGTCCAACGCGTCCCGTCCCGAGATCAACTGCGCCCGCGTCGGCGTGCACATCGGGGCGACGTGGAAGTCCGTCAGGCGGACGCTCTCGGCATAGAGCCGGTCCAGGCTCGGCGTCTTCAGCACCGAGTTGCCGTGGCACGACAAATCGCCGTACCCCTGGTCGTCGGTGAGCACGACGATCACGTTCGGCCGCGGCGGGGCTGCGGCATGAACCGGCGGGCAGAGGACGCCCAGAGTGCAAAGGATGGAAAAGAGCAGTCTCATCGCGGGCTCCCCGTGCGGTTTCGACCTGAGGGAATGCGGGGCGTCGGACGCCGTCCTGGAATCGGCCGAGAAGCCACTTCCCGACTTCAGTAGCAGGCACACGCCGAGGCTGTGACCTTTTCGACCAAACGTGTGAAAGCAATGCTATCGCACCGCAAGATCTTGTGACGGTATCCGGGGGGCGGTTCTGGCCTGAGGGAAGAGTTGGTGACGAAT
>DATKZH010000436.1:0-10853 GCA_035528065.1 Thermoguttaceae bacterium
TGTCCAGCTTTCGATCACCATCCATATCCACGTATCCCCACTTGGTCGGTGGGCCGGAGTCTCGGGGCCGGGCGGCCCGTGGAAAGTGTTTCTTAGCTCGCCTCGGATTGCCCGCAAGAGGCCGGGCGGGAGCGACTCGCTCTCACTCGATGCGGCTAGCTGCTCTCATGGTCGGCCGTTCCGTCGTCTCCTCCTCACGGTCCGCCCCTTTCGTCGTCCAGTTGGCGGGCACCAAGTGCCCCCCAACCCCAACGGGGTTGCACCCCGCGCAACCCTCGAGCGGGCGCTGTGCAACCCCTTCGGGGTTGATGGGCGACGTCCGAACCGGGGACCCAGGGTGCGCTTCGCAACCCTGGGCTGTGTTGTCTAACGCCTTCGGCGTACGGGGATGGAACACAAACGGGAAACCATGTGCGGAGTGATTGACGGTCGGTCTTGAGCAGCCCACGCGGCGTGTGCCTACTACTCCGCAAATGCGGAAATTGTTCTTCGGCCGACGCTAATCCGACTCGATCTCCACCAGCGGCTCCACCTCCCCGTCCCGGTCGAATCGAGCCACCAGCATCTCGGTCGTCAGATTGTGGCCCAAGAGCGTGCGGTTCCCCGTCGGCGCCAACGAGCGGTAGATCAACCATTGGTGCTTGCCGATCGTCACGCGATACCCGACCGCGACGTCGCTCGGCTGCGCCCGAAGGTCCTCGGCGACCGTCAAGTGCCGCCAGGTGAGCGGACGGGTCATCCGCCCGGGCCGCAGATCCACCAACAGCGGGGCAAACATCGACCGCCCCCGGGCTTGCTGGCAAAGCTCCAATCCCCGCTTGGTCTCGACCAGCGAACCGCGACTCGCATCCGCGCGCCACTCGCCCAGCGCCAACGGCAAGACCGAGGCCAGGCGACGATCGCCCGTCAAGAACCCCTCTCGCGTCTCCTCAGCCGGGTGGAAGAAGACCCCCTTAGCCAAAGGCAAGCATCCCCGGTATTCGAGCCTGGCCGGTCGGTCGCCGAGGATCGCATCGGCCAAGAACAGGAATTCGTCCTCCCGGGCCAGGAGCAGGTGACGTTGCACGCGGAGCCCGCCCTCCAGTTGGATCTCCAGTTCCAGGTAGTCCACGTCGTCGTCGGAGACCCAGCAGAGCTCCTCCCAGCAGGAGTCAGGCCGGATCGGCTCACCGTCGCGGCGTACCTCCAGCCCCCACAGCCCGCTCCACACGAGCTCCCGCCTGCATTGCAGCTCGATCTGGACCGACTCTTGCGGGTAGGTCGCCACGAGCCAGGGGGCCGCAGGAGCCCAGCCCGCACGCAACACCCCCACGGCAGCCCATTCCGAATGGATGGCCTCCTTGGGCAGACGGCGAGGGTCGATCCGTTCTGCCCCCGCCCTCTTGCTTCCGGGGAGCACCAGGGCGGCGATCTCGTCGTCGTCGCGGTCCCCGCCAAAGTGGAGCGCGGCCTCAAACAGGTCCCCACACCATGCGCCGCTTCGACCGCGGGAAAAGGCGTGCGTGCCGTCGTAACGGGTAAGCCGCAGGGCGTGACGAACCAGCCACTCATATTGCGTCTGGGCCGGCCCTGTCCAGGCTCCCTTGGCCGACCCGTCGCCCATCGCCCGGCACCGTGTCCAACAGGCCAACAGCGGACGCAGAAGCCTCAGATGCCTGGCGTGAGGGAGTCCCTCGCCGTCAAGAAGGTCGACCAGCCCGGCCGACAGGGCACGTCGCGCCGGCCGGGTCAACTCGCGGCACGGCGCGATCTCCGGGAACAGGTGCGAGATCGCAAGCGGCAGCTCGCCCGCCAGGAGTTGATGGATCACCGGCTCGTCGTCCAACGGAATTCCACGGGCGTCGGAAACGGCACCAAGCAGATGCTCCAGCAAATCCCACCACACTTCAGGCGCCAACTGCTTGGCCAATCGGGGCAGCGCGTGACACCAGGCCAACGCCTCCAACGCGTAGCCTGCATCCGGGGAACTACCCGCCGCGTCGGCCAGCCAGCCAAGCACCATCCGCTCCGGCGACGGCTCGTCCACACCGCCCTTCGATCCGAGCCGATCGATCTCCTCCACCAGGCCGGCCGTGCCGCGATCTTCGGCCCCGTCGGGCAAGCCCCAGGTCAAGGGCGAACTCTCAACTGACAGAAGCTCGGAGAGCGGCAAGGGCTCTTCCCGCCTGGCCAAGTGCTTCGTCCAGGCGGACCAACCTTTCGAGTCCTTGCCCGAGCGGAAGGCCTTGCGCACCGCGCCGGGCGCCGATTTGTGCCAGATCGTCTGCGAGCGGGAACTCAGGGGGCCAAAAGGAGTCTCGCGGAACATCGTCTCGCCGGAGAGTCTCGCGTCCATGGTTTGTGGGAGTCCTGCCGTGGGATTATTCAGGTTGACGGATATAATTGCCGGTAGCCGACTCGACCTCTTGCAGATTCTAAGCAAGGCTCATCGATCATGGAACCGCCTCCTTTCTCCGTCTGGAAGAGAACCCTGCTCGTCGGCTTGGTCCTGGCGGTCATGGCTCCGCTCGGGGCGTGCCAGCGTGCCGGGGACGTTCCGGCCCCGCCGCCCGCACGCGGGCAAGCGCAGACAACTTCGCAGACGGCGACCGGCGGAGGTTCATCGCCCGGCGGGATAGACAGTCCGACTGAGAAAGCGGGCTCCGATTCCGAAGCCCGAGAACGCAAGGTTCTCGCATCGCGGGAGTCGCCGCCATCCCGGCCGGCCGACCGAGAACGAGCAGAAGCGGAGCCTCGGCTCCCGGCCCTTGTCGCGGAACCCGACGAGCAACCTAAGTCCGTCGAGCCGCAGGCTGCGGGGATGGAGGCCGAACCGTCCGACAAAGCGGCGCTCTTGCCGGAACCCGACCCGCCGGCCGAAGAAGAGCCGGCAGCCGAGCCCCCCCTGCCGCCCCCCCTGGTCGACGACCCGGAGAGCCTCCAGCGGCTGCACCCGGCCTACCCCGTCTGGATCGATCCCCAGCGCGAGCACGTGTTTGTGGTCGGCCGGATCTGTCAACGCCGCGCACCCTTGGAGCTGTTTGCCTGCCTGAGGGGTTCCAAAGAGCACGAATCGGTGGTGGTCGTCGACACGAAGGCCTACGTGGTCCACGCAGGACTGCTGGCCACGGGCGCCGAGCCGGGCAGTCCGGTGCAGTTCGTCCCCGAGTTCAGGCCGGCCCGCGGCACCGAGATCGACGTGGCGGTCGTCTGGGAGGACGAGTCCGGCCGGCGCAGGCAGGCCCGGGCCCAAGATTGGATACGAGACGTCGCCGGCATCTATTCGATGTTCGAAGGCGTCGTCGCCAACCCGTTCGATGAAGAGCTGAACCTGGACGATCAGTCCGCCGCGTGGAAGGACATGGAGTACCCCTGGGTCTTTGCCGGGAGCCAGTTCCTCAAGGACGAGCGGACGGGCCAGCAGTATTATCAGGCCGATGGAGAGGGCGACCTGATCTGCGTGTCCAACTTCCCCAGCGCCGTGCTCGACGTGCCCATCCGGAGCAGCGACTCCAACGCGGTTCTCCTGTTCGAGGCCTATACCGAGCGGATACCTCCCCTCGGCACGCCGGTGACGCTCATCCTCACGCCGAAGCTCAAGACGGCGGCCGGCGACGTCGACCGACCTGAGTGACGCAGAGCTCGCTCCCTAGCCGAACACCAACCCGAAGCGCAAGCGAGGAAGAACTCACGTCGTAACTCTTTTCCTCGCTTGCGCTTCGGGCTGGTGTGAACAACGTCGCTAGCACTGAAGGCGCAACATCAAAAAGCGCAAGCGAGGAAGGGCGAAACCGGCCTCTGTCCCTCGCTCGCGCGTCGGGTCAGTGTGGCAGTAGCGTGGGAACGAGCCATACTGTGCCTGCGCGGAGTCAAAAAGGAGAAGACAGAAAAGGAGAGAGAGGGGGGGGATTCAGGAAAGAAGCCGCGAGACGCTCTCCATCAGCCGATCCATGGGGAACGGCTTGCGGATGTAGTCGTCCACGCCCAGCATCTCGGCGTAGGCCTTGTGGCGGCTCCCTTCGTTGGCCGTGATCATGATCACCCGCATGGGGACGGGACGCGTCCGCCGCAGTCGCTCCAGAACCAGAAACCCGCTCCGCTTGGGCATCATCATGTCGAGGATCACCAGGTCGGGGTCCTCCCGCTCGGCCATGGCCAGGCCCTGGTTCCCGTCCCGGGCGATGAGGATCTCGTAGCCCTTTGCCGACAACGCGAAACGCAACGCCTCGATGATCTCGGCGTCATCGTCAACCAGCAGGATCCGCTTCGACGGGCCGTTCTGCTTCTTTTCCGGCTCTTCTGAGGCCTCAGCCTCACCCTTCTCTTGCGGCTCTTCTGAGGCCTGGGCCTTACCCTTCTCTTCCGGCTCTGCTGAGGCCTTGGCCTTACCCTTCTTAGGGGCCTTGCCGGTGCTTTCCTCACTCATCGCTCTTGTCTCCTTCACGCAGCGGAATCAGAAGGCGCGGGACTCGCCGCGTCACCGATGTGCCGTCCCTGATGCGTGCCAAGCCTTCATGATGGGCGAATTCGCCCGCTTTTTCAAGGCTCCCTCCAAGCGACAAACCGCACAGGACGGAGGCCCAGCCCCCTTACACGGGGGGCGCGACTAGCCTAATTCTGTTCGATCGCCCCCCCGCGCAGCTCGATCGCACGCCCCGCGTACTTGGCGGCCGACTCCTGATGCGTCACAAGAAGGGCGGTGCCCCCGTCGCGCTGAAAAGCCGACAACAGCTCCAACACGCCCGTCGAATTCTCCGGGTCCAGGTTGCCCGTCGGCTCGTCGGCCAGGATCAGTTGCGGCCGGTTGACCAAGGCCCGGGCAATCGCCACGCGCTGACACTCCCCGGTGCTGAGCTGACCGGGACGATGCTCGAGCCGATCGGCGAGCTGAAATCCTTCCAACAGCTCCTTGGCCCGTTTCCGGGCGGCGGCCTCCTGCCCCGGAAGCGCGGCAGCCGCCACGTTTTCCAGCACGGTCAGGTAGGGCAGCAGGTGGAACATCTGAAAGACGAAGCCGATACGCTCCGCTCGGAATCGGGCCCGGGCGGCCGAGGACATCCCTACCACGTCTTCCCCGGCGACGGTCACGCGTCCTGACGTGGGCATGCCCAGGCTGCCCACGATGGTCAGCAGTGTCGACTTGCCGCAGCCGCTCGGCCCTCGGACCGCGACAAACTCGCCCCGCTCGACCGTCAAGCTCACGCCCGACAGGGCATGGACCGGCCCGCCGGTTGTCTGGTAGACCTTGCTCACGTCTTCAAGCTGGATCATGGCACTGGGCGTCCTCCGGGTGTCGCTCGCTTCACAATCAGCACCGATCCGGCACCGAGCACGATCACCGCCACCACGACCAGGCCGATGCCCAACGTCCACATCTGCCGGCTGGCAAACGACGTGACCTGCTCGGGCTCCGGGAGGGTGACGGTCACGGCCGGGGTCCCACTCGGCGCTTGGCTCGCGGAAAGCTCGCTGCCGGCTTGCGGCTGCTCCTCCGGCGCCGCGACTCCGGCATCGGTCGCGTCGGGGTCGGTGGAGGCGGTTTCGTCAGTTCCCGAGGGAGAGCCGGCAACCGCCGCGGCGACTTCGGCCGTGGCTCCCGGCTCCGTCGACGCGACCATGTTGCCCGAATCGTCCGGTGAGAACTCCTCGTAGGCCAACGGTCCGCCGGACATGCTCGGGTCCTTGGCGGCCATCGCGTCGGCGGTGGCTTCCCAGTCCCAATGCATCGGCAGGTCGGCGCCGGGGTTCTGGTCCTTGACAAAGCAGGAACAGGCGCTGGCCAAGAACTGGATCTCTGCGGTGAGGTTCTCCGCGTTGATCCCCTTTCCTACGTACGGCGGCATGGCGCGGCAGCGACCGTAGGCAAAAAAGATCATCGGATGCTCGGTCAGCTCCTCCAGATCGTCCTCCATCGCCATCAAGGAGCGGACCAACCACTTCTCGGCCTCGTCGGACCGGTCCACCTTGACGAGCCCCATCTTCAACCGGCTCGCCGCGGCGATGCGCGCCTCCTCGGACAGCGTTTCCTCGGCCGGATCCTCCTCGGCCCGTTCCGTCGGCGGCATCGGCTGGGACATGCTGGCGTCGAGAAACCCGGACTCCACGGGAATCTTCCCCGCCGCGGCCTGGGTGACTATGTCCCGAGCGGTCTTCTCCGCCTGCTTGTTCTCCTCCGCGTTCGACCCCGGCAGAAGCACCATCACCGCGGCACAGCCGTCTTCCAGAAGGTCGCCGATCTTGCTTCGCAGCGGCGAATCGACCAACGCCCGGACCGTCGCCTGGTCGAGCCGGCCGGCGTGCAGCTTGGCTCCCCAGGAGGTGAACACGAGGTGCGCGGGCTGGGCCTTCTCGGCCGCCTCACCCACGTACGCCTGCCACGCCTCCTTCACCGGCTTGGGGAGCTTCTCGATCTCTCCCGCCGACACGTCGATCGGCTCGAGCAAGAGGTTCGCAAGCGCCGGCCCGCTCTCGGCCAAGTCAGTGATCAGCTTGTTAACCTCTTCGTCCTCGGCTGGGGTTTCCCCGTGGTGGAAGTAGAAGACGAAGAACGGGGCCGGTGCCCAGTTGTACATGGCATAGCGGTAAACCGGCGTGTTGCACGCCCGAGTGTCCGAGGCACTCAGCAACGCCAATCCGGCAACGATGACCGCCGGGATAGTGCAGCGTGCCACGCGTGCCCACGATCTCCCCCGACCCAAATAAGTCGTTACGACCTGCCACATGCTCAAAGCTCCACGGACACTTGAATCGGTACCGATCCCTCTCGGTTGGGGATCATGTCTCAGTTATATGGCCCGGCCGCCCGGAAGGCAAATCACGCCGCACCGCGTCCGCCCGTCTTCCGCTCGGTCCACGGCCCCGCTGAGTCCCTTAGAAACAAGCCTCCTGCGACTCGAGTTGGTCTCCGAACGTCACGGGCACCGCCAACGCTTCGGCGAGTCGGCGCATGTACATCTTTCGGGGTATCTCGATTGCACCGAGCCGGGCCGTATGCGGCGTGAGCTGCTGGATGTCGAACAGCCGGTAGCCCCGTGCCTTCAGATGGGCCACCAGGTGAGCCAGGGCGACTTTCGAGGCGTCGCGGACCCGATAGAACTTCGATTCGGCCGCAAACAGCCCCCCGATAGCTAATCCATACGTCCCCCCGACCAGCCGGCCCTCGTCCCGGGCCTCCACACTGTGGGCGTGGCCCAACTCGAACAGCCGCGTGTACGCCTCGATCATCTCCGGAATGATCCAGGTGTGGCCGATCCTGCCCCTGGCGGTCGCACAACCGCGGATCACGCCGGCGAAATCCCGATCACAAGTGACCTCAAACCGCCCGCTCCGCAACGTCCGCCTAAGGCGGCGGGAGATGCGAAAATCGTCCAGTTCAACGATCGCCCTGGGGTCGGGCGACCACCAGGCGACGGGGGCATCTTCGTCGATGGGCCAGGGGAAGATCCCGTGCTGATAGGCGTCCAGAAGCCACTCGGGCGCTAAGCTCCCCCCGAAGGCGAGCAGTCCGTCCGGATCGGCCACCTCGACGGGGGGGAAGAACTTGGCGGGCGGCAGTTTGGGGATCGTCATCTGACACTTCGCATACCGGATCAAGGCCGAGCGTCCGAGGCGATTGTACCACAGGCATGGGGCCCAGCTTACCGGGGCAACCGGTCCGCAATGCCCATGGTGATGTCAAGTCGCACCTGACGGGCTTCGTGGTGCAGGCTTCCCGCCTGTGACCCACCGCGAGCATGGCCCGTGCTAGGGCACTTGGCTTCGGAGATTAGCTGCAAATGAGTCAACTTTGTGGCGTTCAGGGTTCGGGGTTCAGGGTTCAGGGTTCAGGACTTGGAGTTCCACGCATACACGTAAATCCTGAACCCTGAACCCTGACCTCTCGCCTCGGTCTGAAGCCCTGCCTCGCGAGTGGTCGGCATCGATTCGACACCGTACTCCACTCATTTCGCCTCGTCGTGCCCCCTTTTGGGACCCCGCGTCAAAGCCACGGCGATCTGCTACAATCGCGGCTTCGTGCTACGCGAGACGGTGGGGGCGCTTTCCGTGAAACGCTTCGAGACGGTGGCCATCATCGGGGTGGGGCTGATCGGCGGGTCGATCGGGCTGGCGCTGCGCAAGCTGGGTCTGGCCGAGCGGGTCGTGGGGATCGGACGCCGTCAGACCAGCCTGCGGACCGCCCGGCGCGTCGGGGCCGTTACCAACACGACGATCGATCCGGCCAAAGGCGTGGCGGAGGCCGACTTGGTCGTCGTCTGCTCCCCGGTGGGGCGGATCGTCGAGCACGTGCGCACGGCCGCCGAACATTGCCCTGCGGAGACGCTCATCACGGACACGGGCGGCACCAAGCAGTCGATCGTGGAAGCACTCGACGACGGATTGCCGCGGGGGTGCCGTTTCCTCGGGGGCCATCCTCTCGCCGGGAGCGAGAAGATGGGGCCCTCCCACGCCCGGGCGGATTTGTTCGACGGTCGGGTGGCCATCCTCACGCCGACTCGCAACACCCGGCCCACCGACTACGACCTGCTCGATCAGTTCTGGTCCGACTTGGGATCGGTCGTCGTTCAGATGCCGGCCGACGAGCACGATCGGACGCTGGCGGTCACCAGCCAGCTACCCCACGCGGTGGCCGTGGCGCTGGCCGGCACGCTGCCGGAGAACTACTTCCGTTTTTCGGGTACGGGCTTTCAGGACACCGCGCGGCTTGCCGCCGGGAGTCCTGAGCTGTGGGCGCAGATCTTCTCGCTCAACCGCGCAAACGTGCTTGCCGCCTTGGGGCTTTTCGAGGAGCAACTAGCCGCACTGCGGACCGCGATTCAGGAAAACGACCGGTCCGCCTTGGAAAACATCTTGAAGAAAGCAAAGAAGAACCGCGATGCTTTGGGAAATTGACATCTATTCCGCGGAAGGACAACCCGACCTGATTGGCGATCGGGTCGCCGGCGATACCGCCGACCTGGGGCTGGCCGAGAACCTGGCCGTCACGGCCGCCCGGGGATACCTGGTCCAGGCCGCCCTCGATCGCAAGCAGGTGATGCGGATTGCCGACGAGCTATTGGCCGATCGGTTGGTGGAGCGGACGGTAGTCGCCCCGGTGGGCGACGCGGCGCTCGGCCAACCGCCGGCCGGCCGGCGGCAACTGGTCCACGTCTTGCCCAAGCCCGGCGTGATGGACCCGGTCGCCCAGAGTGCCCTGGCGGCCATCGCCGATTTGGGCTTGGAGGCGGAGGCGGTCCGCACGTTCAAGAAGTACTGGATCGGCGAGCTGCCCGACGACAAGCTGAACCTCTTGATCTCCAAGATCCTGGCCAACGACGCCGTCGAGCAAGCGATCATCGGTCCGCTCAAGCTCGACCGCCTGGAGGTCGGCTCGTCCTACGATTTCCACCTGGTCCACGTGCCCATCCGGGAAATGGACGACGAGGCGCTCTCGGAGCTCAGCCTGAAAGGCCAGCTCTACCTGTCGCTCGTCGAGATGCAGACGATTCGGGCCTACTACCGGGAGCTGGGCCGGGACCCGACCGACTGCGAGCTGGAGACGCTCGCCCAAACCTGGAGCGAGCATTGCAGCCACAAGACACTCGCCGGGCGAATCAACTATCGCGACCCAGATGGCGAGCGGCAGTTCAAGAACATGCTTCGCGAAACCATTTTCGCGGCGACTGAGGTGATTCGAGAGCGGGCCGGCGACGACGATTGGTGCGTGAGCGTATTTTCCGACAATGCCGGCATCATCCGCTTCGATGAAGAACACAACGTCGTCTTCAAGGTTGAGACACACAATCATCCGTCGGCACTCGAGCCCTACGGCGGAGCCAACACCGGCATCGGCGGCGTCATCCGCGATCCGATGGGCACTGGCATGGGTGCCAAGCCAATCTGCAACACCGACGTCTTTTGTTTTGCGCGACCCGACACACCAGCTGCTGGCCTGCCCAAGGGCGTGCTGCATCCGCGTCGTGTGATGAAAGGCGTCGTGTCGGGCGTTCGCGACTACGGCAACCGCATGGGCATCCCCACAGTCAACGGTGCGGTGTATTTTGATGATCGCTACCTGGGCAACCCACTTGTGTATTGCGGCAATGTCGGCCTAATCCCGCGGGATATGTCGTTTGGCGATCCACAGCCCAACGATCTGATTGTCGCGATTGGTGGACGTACCGGTCGCGATGGAATCCACGGCGCGACGTTTAGCTCTGCCGAACTCACGAGCGAAAGCGAACACCTTTCAGGCGGCGCCGTACAAATCGGCAATGCGATCACCGAGAAGATGGTGCTCGACATCATTCTTCAAGCTCGCGACCGCGGCCTGTACAACGCGATCACCGACTGCGGAGCCGGTGGCTTTTCGAGCGCGGTCGGAGAGATGGGCGAGAAGATCGGAGCCGAAGTGTGGCTCGAAAAAGCGCCACTCAAGTACGACGGCCTCTCGTATACCGAAATCTGGATCTCCGAAGCCCAAGAGCGAATGGTGCTGGCCGTCTCTGATGACCAGTGGCCCGCGTTTGCGGAACTTGCCAAGAGCGAAGGCGTTGAACCGACGGTTATCGGCCGCTTTGCGCCGACGGGCCGCTTGGTGCTCAAGTACGACGATCAGCAAGTCGCCGACATCTCGATGGAGTTCCTCCACGACGGTCGACCGCACACAGTTCGCGAGGCCATCTATACTCCGCTTGCGGTGAAGCCTTTGTCCAGCAAGTCGGGCGCGAGTGCTTCTGCTTCAAATGACCTGGGCGACACGTTGCAAAAGATCCTCGGATCGCTCAACGTCGCGAGCAAGCACTGGATCATCCGCCAGTACGATCACGAAGTGCAAGGTGGCAGTGTCATCAAGCCGCTCGTGGGTGTTCACAACGACGGACCCGGCGACGCGGCAG
>DATKZH010000437.1:0-3188 GCA_035528065.1 Thermoguttaceae bacterium
CCTTCATGGCGTACTCGACGGCCTTGCGGTTCATCACCGGCAGCACGCCGGGCATGCCCAGGCAGACGGGGCAGACGTTCGTGTTCGGCGGGTCGCCGAAGCGGTTGCGGCACCGGCAGAACATCTTCGTCTCGGTCGCCAGCTCGACGTGAATCTCCATGCCGACGACCGGCAGTACCTTGTCATTCGTCTCGACCATGAACTCCTCCGCAGGACCGCTGCGGGCCTCGGCCGCTCAGTATAGCGGCGTGGAAGCCGGGTGGCGAAGGGGCGCTTCGGCGGGCGGCGGGGGCCCTCAGGAGCCGCCGGGCTCGCCGGGGTCCTGCGCGATCCGCTCGGCCTCGTCCAGCAGGCTCGACAGCTCGCCGAAGTCCACGCCCGCCGAATCGTCCCGCGGCGGCCCCTGCGCCGGCTCGCCGCCCGCCTCGACGGGCCCGAACGGATCGCCCCGAGGCCCGCGGCTCAGCTTGCCCAGGGCCTCGGCGGCCTCCTCCTCCAGCGACCGGTCCGCGTGCGCCGCCGCCCCCGCCCGCCGGGCCAGGGCGGACGCCGCGTCCCGCGGCCGGCGGATGGGGGCTTGGAGTTGGTTGATGTCCACCATCATCGCGACGTACCCGCAGGTCAGGCAGACGGTGCCCTTCATGGGCAGGCTGAAGCCCTCCTCGGGCGGTTCCCCGGCCGGGGGGGTCTTGCGGCAGTACATCGCCTGGTCCGGCCCGGCGTAGATGTCTCGCCCGACGTCAAACCGGCTGCCCCCGCAGAACGGGCACTGGAGCCGCGGCTGGGGGCGGGGGCTCTTCGAGGTCGCCTTCGCTGGCGGGCGGGTGTCGGGAATCCTCGCGCTCTGCCCGGGCATTTCTGGCGATTGTTCGGACATCGTCTTCCTGCTACCTGTGCTGTCCAACTACCACGCACCACCAGTTGGCGGGGTACCAGCCGAGATTACGGGCCCGACCGGCGTCGCCCCGAAGGGGCGGTGGCGCGTAGCCGGGGGCGCCAGCCCCCGGATTCCTCCCCCGACAAAGCAGAGCCCCAACGGGGCGACAGCGCACTTGCTCAGATGTAGCGTTCATCGAACTCGATCCCGTGCTGCCTGAGGAGCCGTGCGATCTCTTCCTCAAACGTCATTCGCCTGTGATGCTCCTGTTGTTTCCGGATGTAGTCCACAACTTTCGACATGACGGTCTCCGAGACGCTGAAGCCGGCGTAGCCGTCCTGCCAACCGAAGCCGTGCAGGCTTGGGAACGTCTGGTGAAGCCACTTGGACGAAAGGGCCTTCACGTCGCGCAGTACGTCCGAAGGAGCACGCGTTGCCGGGAGAATCGCCGCCAGGTGAATGTGGTCCTCGGGGCCGTTGCCCTCGATGAGCGTTCCGCCTAGGCCCCGGATGATCCCGCCGATGTAGTGGACCAGTCGCGGCATGGTGTCGGCGTACAACCACGGCTGGCGCTGTTTGGTCGAGAAGATAAGGTGGCTTTGGAAGCGCGTGTAAGACATGGGCATGTCCTTTGCTCGCTGTCGCCCCGCCGGGGCTCGCCCTCTGTGCAACATGACACCGGGGGCTGGCGCCCAATGGCACTAAATTGAAGCATGGGAACCATCCGAAGGCGCAGGCAATCTGGCTGGTTTGGCCGTCTTGCCGTGCCCCTTGGGTCGGCTGCGGGCATCCCACTTGCGAGGGTAGCTCCGCCCGGGACGAACCCGAATACGCTGACGCGCGATCTGCTGCACGAGCGCTCGGTACAACGCCGGCAGCAGTGCCGTCGGGGCCGCGGCCATGGGCGGCAGCGAGGCCAAGATAAGCCGTTTGGCTTCCAGGAACTTCAGGTCCACCGGGCGCAACGTAGGTTGGGCGGCCTCGGCCATGATCCAGCGGACCACGTTGTTGATCGTCAGTTGCACCAGGACTTCCTTCAGCAGGCCTGCGGCCTTGTGCGAGCGCAGATTGGACAGTTCCAGGCTGTGCTTCCATTCGCGGTGAAACGTTTCTTGGCGCCAGCGCTCGTGGTAAAGGCCGACCAGTTCGTCGTAGCGGAACTGCTGGGCATCCCGCAGCGACGTCACCAGCCACGAGGGCCGGAAGCCGGGAATCTGGTATTGCAGGATCCGAACCGTAAGCTCCTGTCCCACCGTTGGATACTGCTGGCACAGCGCTGCCGGCAGGGGAATGCGGATGCACCATTCGTCGCGGCGGCCTGCGGGCAGGGGCTGGCGGTGCTGCTTGAGGAAGCGGTTGGAGGGCAAGTGGAACAGGAAGTCCGCTCCCCGGGCCAAAACTCCGGCGAACGTTTCCTTGTCCGGGAAATTCCGGTCGCACAGCAGCAGGTCTGCCGGCCCCAGGTGGGCCAGCAGCTTTCTGGCCGAGACCTGTTCGCTGACCTTGAGGCTGGTCCAGCGAAATGCGTAACAGACACCGTCCCACAACCCCACCAAGCCGACCAGACGCCCCTGAGGCCGGGCCCGTGGGCCGTGCTGGTTCTGGGGCGGAGGCAAGACCTTGGCCAGATGGGGATGCCGGGGCAGGTCGGTGTCCATGCCGTCGATGCCCAGCAGTCGTCGGCCCTTCCAGCGATAGGCCTGGGGGAACCGCTCGGAGAAGCGGGCCACCACCATCGCGAACAGCCGCAGGAAGAAGCGGATGGGCAAGGCGCCCCGCGCGATGCAGAAGGCTTCTTCTTGGACCGCCTCCAGCGGCAACCAGGGGATCGCCGCGTGCAAAGGCGCCCAGAAGGCCGAGATGCAGCCTGCCATCGAACCACCAGCCAGTGCCGCCGTCGCCATCAGCCAGAACACGACCTCTGGGATCAGGATAGTCTTGGGGGGCGATTCCCTGGGGTGGGCCTGCCGGAAGAGCTCCGGAGCCAGAATGGCCCGGAAGGGCGTCAGTCCATGGCTCCGCAGAATCTCTGCAGCCTTCGGGCAATCCTTGCCGATAGGTTCTGCAAGCATAAGCAATCCTCCGTGAATGCCAAGTTCTTGTCTGGACAACAGAAACATCGGCATTCCGGAGGATTTTGCATTCATGGAGCATGCAATTTAGTGCCATTGGGCAGAGCCCCCGAGTCTTTCTTCGCCGGGGCGATCCGGTGATACGCCAGATAATGCTGCCGGAATCGGATGTGCAACGTTCCGTCCCGGCGCTGTTCGACGGTCACCCATCCGCCTCGCTGACCGGGATGCGCCGGCTT
>DATKZH010000438.1:0-12900 GCA_035528065.1 Thermoguttaceae bacterium
CCGGCGCCGTCCGCGGGGGCTTCGGCCGCCCGCCTTTCCGCTTCGGCGAGCTGCTCTTCCGCTTGGGAGGCACGGTCGATTGCCCCGGCCAGGCGACGTTCGGCGTCTTGAAGCCGTTCGGAGATCCGGTCGCGCTCTGCCTGGAGATCCCCCAGCTCTTGGCGGAGGCCTTCTTGCTGGCCCATGACTTTTTGAAGCGCTTCGTCTCGGTCACCCGTCCGGCTCGTTTGCAGGGCTTCCAGTTCTGCGCGCTGACGTTCGGCCTCCGCAAGCCGGCTCTCCACTTCCGCGCGGCGGCTCTCGATTTCGGCTTGCTCGGATTCGATCTTCGCGCGCCGGGTTTCGACCTCTGCCCGATCGCCTTCGACTTCCGCGCGCTCGCGCTGGATCTCCTTGAGCCGGCCTGCCCGTTGGGCCCTCAGCTCTTGGGCGATGCGACGTCGTTGGGCCTGGGTGTGGGCGCGCTCGGTGGCCAGTTGCTCCTGCTGTTCGGCGAGTTGGGCGATCCGCGCTTCGACCTGCTGGCGGAGGGAAGCGACGTGCTCGACTCCGGCCTGATGCTCTTGGCAGGCCAACGTGAACGCCTTCTGGTCGTGGTGCAGCTTGGCTTGGGCCTGGTCGACCTCGGCTCCGTGTCGATCGAGCTCTTCGCGGCACCGATCGAGCTTCTCCCGTTCTCGCTGGAGGCCGTCGAGTTGGTGATCGAGCTGCTTCCGCTCTTGCGCGATTTCGTCGAGCTGCTGCTGCAACTCGCCGGTCTGACTGGAGTCGAGGTTGGATAGCTCGGCACGTCGGCGCTGGAGATCCTTCAGGTGAGCTGCCCGTTGTTTGCGGAACTCCTGGGCGATGCGGCGGCGCTGGGCTTCGGTGCGGGCTCGATCGCCGGCCAGTTGCTCGCGTTGGCCGGCCATTTCGGCGGCCTGCTCTTCCAGACGTTGGCGGAGGTTGGCCGCGTGTTCGATCTCAGCCTGGTGTTCCCGGCGAGCCAGGGCGAGCGCCTGCTGGTCGTGATGCTGCCTGGCTTGCGCCGCGTCGATCTCCGCTTGTCTTGTCTTGAGATCCTCCAGAGATTGAGCCAGCTTCTCGCGATCCTGCTGAAGGCGTTCGTGCTCTTGGTCGAGCCTCTTGCGCTCTTGTGCGACTTGCTCCAGTTGGGCTTGCAGCTCGCCGGACTGGCTGGAATCGAGGCCGGCCAACTCGGCCCCCCGGCGTTCGAGCTCCTTCCGGTGGGCCGCGCGCTGGGTCCGGAACTCCTGGGCGATGCGGCGGCGCTGGGTTTCGGTGCGGGCGAGATCGGCCGCGAGTTGCTCCCGCAGCGCGGCCAGCTCGGCGGCCTGCTCTTCCAGACGTTGGCGGAGGTTGGCCGCGTGTTCGATCTCAGCCTGGTGTTCCCGGCGAGCCAGGGCGAAGGCTTGCTGCTCGTGACGGAGCTCGGCTTGGGCCGCGTCGATCTCGACGCCGCGCCGTTCGAGATCCTCCTGGCGCTGGGCCAGTTGCTCTTGCTGCCGTTCGATTTGATTGGCCAGTGCCTCGAAGTGCTTGGCGGCACGCTCCTGAGACGCTTCCCAGTCTCTGTGCCTGGCACCGAGCTCTTCGTTCAATTGCCGGAGCTGCTCCGCCTGCCGATCCAACTCTTCGGAGCGATGCTCGATTTGGCCGCGGGCATGGGCGCTCTCCACGCTGTTTCGGTTCAACTCTTCGGAGATCTGCCGGGTATGCTCGGTCAGGCTTGCCTGGGTCCGCTCGAGGCGCTCACGCTGCGCAGCCAGGAACTGCTCCACCCGAGTACGTTGCTCGTGAAGCTCCTGGGCGAAGTCATCGGCCCAGCTCTCGTCAGAGAGCGTAGGAGAGGACGGGTCTTCCATGGTCACCGACCGGAGGCAAAGAACACTGGTACGGAGCCGTGGCGGACGCACAATCGCGCAAACCCCTACACCGCTGCCGCGGTCCTTGCGGGGGGCAGCCACGGGCATCTACCATTCCTATACGCCACGGCGATGGGTCGGTCAAAGCAGATGGCCGGTCGTAGCGGTTGACGGGGTGACATGGCCTCGGGCGCAGGCTATCGGGCCGAGCGATCGAGCCGATCCGATGGTGCGGACGCGGGGATAAGCATGCCGCCACAAGGTCGAAACGCCGTATCTTCCCGTTAAGGCGGCGACTCGGCGGCCCGGGCATCTGAGGCGTCGACAGTGCCCTCCGACGTCGCGTTCTCCGGCGAATCGGAGTCCTCCGGCTGCCGGCCCGGCAGGTCAACGGACGCCCGAAGATGGGTGATCACTTCTTCCATGGATTGGTAGCGGTCATCGGGGTCCTTGGCCAGCATTCGCTGATAGACGGCGTCGAGGCTCTCGGGGACGTCCTCCCGCCGCTTGCACAAGGAGGGAATCGGATTGACCCGGTGGGCGCGGATCCGTTTGAGGATCGTGGATCCGCTGAAGGGCGGCCGGCCGGTCAGGAGGTGGTAGAAAGTACACCCCAGGCTGTAGATGTCGGCGCGATGATCGACCGCCTCCGGGTTGCTGGACCGCTCCGGGGGCACGTAGTCCACCGTTCCCATGACCTTGCCGTTTTGGATCAGCTCTTCGGCGGGGGCGCTCTCGATATCACTGACGAGGTCGTCGATTCGGGCCAGGCCCATGTCGAGGATCTTGATCGTGCCGCTCTTGTCCAACAGGAGGTTTGCCGGCTTGATGTCGAGGTGGATGACCTTCTGGGAGTGGGCGTAGGCCAGCCCTGCGGACGCCTGGAGGACGTAATCGACGGCCGTGTCGACGGGCAAAGGCCCTCGCTCCTTGACCAAGGTCAAAAGATCGACGCCGTCGATGTACTCCATCACCAGGAAGTACCGGCCGCCCGCTTCGTCGGCATCGTGGGCGGTAACGATGTTCGGGTGCGACAGGCGGGCGGCGGCCTTGACTTCCAGTTCGAAGCGATCGATGGCCTCGGGCGATTCGCGCGCCGAGAACGGAAGGAGTTTCAGAGCGACGATGCGATCCATCCGCCGGTGCCGTGCCCGGTAAACCCGCCCCATGCCTCCCTGGCCAATCTTCTCCAGGATGATGTAGTTGCCGATGACCAAGCGCTTGATCTTGCCCTTGAACATCAGCTCCGCCTGAAACTTGGTCAGCCTGCCGTGCCCGACCATCTCCTCGACGAGTCTCCGAGCACTGCGTGGCTGCTTGTTGAGGGGGAGTTCGTCGAGGAAGTCGTGCACCTCCTCGACCGTCATGAAGCCGACCTCCGAGAGGTATTCGATGAACTGTTCGAGGGTAACAGTCATGCCCGGTCCCGTCCCTACTGCCCACCTTTGATTCTAGTGGCCACAATCGGCGGAAGTCAAGAGACCTGGGCGACGCGGCGAAGCGCCATCGGGTCGCAGGACCCGGCTTGCCGCCAAGCGGGTCGCCGACGCGCGTCGAGCGACCGCATCGTCGCGACCCCCTTCGTGCGATCGCAGGTCCGGACGAGGCCCAATTTCTAGCCGGAAAGGCCCGACGAATCAGGTTCGGGGGAGCGCTGCTGCCCGACGGGCCGAAAACCGACGACATGAGAAGCCGCCCCGGTCGCCTATTCCGGCACGACCGTGATCAGCTCCTGGCTGACCGCCTCGAGATGGTCGGCGGAGATGGTGCGGCGCCCTTCCGCGTAGCCGATCAGAAGCGCCAGATCACCGAGCCGGTTGATCCGGCGGGCTACGCCGTGGGTCAGACGGTGGAGCGTGGGCAGGGCGTCGGGCTCGAAGAGGGCTCGGGTGGCGCCGGCCAGCCTCAGCCGATGGGAGACATAGTCGGCCGTCTCCCGTTCGGTGAACGGACGCAGCAGGCATTTCACGCCGACCCGCTCTTCCAGTTGGGGCATCCGGTCCAACGTGGGGAGGATTCCCGGTTGGCCGGCCAACAGCAACGTCAGCCCGGGGCGGCCGGCCAGCTCGAAATTGAGCAACAGGCGCATGGCCTCGAAGGCGCGGCCGTCGTCGACCAGGTGGGCTTCGTCGACGGCCACGACGGCGTGCCGGCCGTCGCGGGTGTTGTCGGCCAGGAAGTGCTCGATCCGGCGAATGCTGTTCTGCACGTCCGAGGCAAGCGACCCGTCGGCCGAGCCGGTGAGCTCGTCGGCCAGGTAGGCCAGCAGTTGATCCGCCGACATCTGAGGGAACACGAGGTGCACGAAGGGGGCGAACTCCTCGGCCAGCGTGGTCCGCAGCATGGCCACGATCAACGTCTTGCCCGAGCCGGAAGGGCCGGCCAGGATGGCCCCGCCGCGTCGGTTCTCGATGGCGTATCGCAGCTTCAACAGCGCCGCCTGATGCGATTCGCCCGGAAAGTAGAACCGGGGGTCGCAACAGTTCTCAAAAGGCTTCTGATTCAACTGCCAGTGGGATTCGTACATTCTCGATGGGCTTTCATAGCTCGGGCGGCAACCCATCCCCGTGGGCCTTGCTCTGCTCGGCTCGCCGGACTATCGCCAGCGACGTGTTGCAACATCGTGCCATGCCGTTCGGTGCGATGGGGAACGTTCGTGGGCGGTGACAAGCTGGCAGGGTGACGGTCCCTGTCACCCTGTCACCCTGTCACCCCGTCACCCCGTCACCCCGTCAGACGCTCAGGCCGACTTGCGAACCTCGACGAAATTCTCGGCGATGCCGGCCTCCACGAGCCCGGCCGCTTGGACGCGGCGCCTGGTCCGATTCAACTCGTCTTGCGAGGTGCCGCGGACGTCGTGCACCAGCACCATGGCGTCTATCCAGTCCATCACGGCGCGGGAAACCCCGTCGCCGTTCAACGTATCGTCGCCCAACTGTCCCCAATCGACGAGCACCAGGTCGTAGTGTTCGCGGAGCACGTTCAGGGCGGAGGCCGGGGCCGGGAGATCCTCGGCCGGACACGCTCGGCACGGAAGCGATCCGCACAAGGGCAGCACGGCCAGTCGGTCCTGGACCGACTCGATGGTCACCTCTTCCACCGGCAGCCGCGCGCTGAAAATCTCTTCCCAGCCCACTTCGGGCAAGAGCCCCAATCGCCGGGCAAGCAGGGGATTGTCGAAGTCGGCGTCGATCATCGCGATCCGGAGACCTCGCTCGGCCAGTCGACGGGCAACGCACAACAGCAACGTCGTACATCCGTCCCCCCGGCGGCAACCGCTCATCGCCACCACCTGGTGGCCTTGCTCCAGCCCCCCTGCCAGCGAGTCGGCCAACTGGTCCATCTGCTCCCCGGCCACCATGCTCAACCGCGTGCAACCACTCGGCCAGGCGAAGCTGTCGACCTGAAACGACGGCTGGAACCGCTCGTGGTCCGGCGCGATCGCACCGGCTTTAAACCGATCGGCGCTGGAGGGGCCGGATCCGATGCCCCGGCCGGAAAGTCCCTGCGACGTCGGCTCGAGCGGCTTCTCGGGCGGCGCTTCCCGTTCCGACGGATCTGCCGGGGCCGGCAACCCGGTCCCGCAACTCGGGGAAGGACAGGTTCCGTCGACTGGACAAGAGCACACCTTCGCGGCTCCTTCCGCCGCGTCGTGGACAGGCGAATCGTCACGCACGTCGGCAGCCTCGTCGTTGACTTGCTTGGCGGGCGGATCGGCCGGCGGCACGGCACTCGCAGGCTGCGGCGCCGCTGCCGGACCGGCGTCTTGCTGCCCATAGGCCCTAATAAATGCTTGGTCGATAGTCGTCATGAACGTCGGTTCCCGTTGGCTTCTCAATCCCCCCCTGGAATCGGGCAACTCCGGGCTGCGAGGAGCGCGGATAGCCCCCGGCATCGTAACGCGGCGGCGGACTCGTCCCAACCGACGGATCGGTCGAGCCGTACCGCGGATCGACGGGCGAAGGTCGGTCCGCCGCCGGATAGGCGCTCGCCGGGAGTTGGGTTGCCGGATATCGCGTTTCCGGGTAATTCGCGGATGGATAGGCCGGGTAACTCGCCGATGGGTAATTGGATTTCGGGTAACGGTCCTGGTGATAGTCGGACGGGGAAGAGGTGGTCGACGGATAGGCGGTTTGACGATAGCTGCCTTCCGGATAGCCGTTCGGCGGGTAGCTCGTCGCTGGAGCACTGCTCATCGGCGGACCATTCGCCGGAAACGCGCTCTCGCCGGCGGTGTCTTGGTAGCCGGTCCGATCGTCGACGGCGGCGCCTGACCAAGGGTTGACGCGAGCGTCGGCGGCGCGATACACGGGCTGGGCGTTCGGTGGCCGATCGGCCCCAGGGTCGAACGTGCCCGACTCCGGATACGCAGGGATCTGCATCGAACGGTTCGTGTTGATCTGCGGCTGACGGTACGCATCTGGGGATCGATACGACTCGTAGCTGGGCGGCGCCGGACGGGTCGTTTCGTAGTTGACGGGGGGCGGCGACGGCGCTGGGGCCTCTAGGGCCCACATGGGCCGGTTGGTGGCGGCTGTTGGAGGCAACTGGCTCGAGTCGACCGCCGGAGAGGCCGACACGGTTCCACCGTCCCAAACCGTGCCGCCAGCTTGAGCCTGCTCAGCCGTGCGGTATTGGGGAACCGGCCATCGGGGTGTCTGGACGTCTTCATTCCACGACCCGCTTGCCTCGCGATAGACGCCCGGTGCCGGACTCGGCTGGGTGCTCCATACGGGGCCGTCGCTTGATAGGGCTCCGGCAGCAACGTCGCCTTGGCCTCCCCAAACGGCGGAAGCGTTCTCCCCGGGCGCGTTCCATTGCGGCCGGTCGTCGGTGAGCGCCGTGTCCGGATGCCCTTGCCAGGCAGGCATCGGAGGCTGGTCGGTCCAAGTCTTCGCATCCGACGGAGCGTCCCAAGTCTGAGCCTTTGCGGCGGCATCCCAAGGTTGCGCTTGGCTCGATGCGTCCCAGTCCAAAGGTGGCGACTGCTCGCTCCAAGCCGAAATGACGGGCGTCTGGGCCTGGGAAGACCTGGGATCGGTCGACGGAAGCTGCCAGCCTGACGCACCATCGGATGGACTGCCCCACGCCGGGGCCGCCGCCGCAGACGGCGCAAGCGGATCCGGCTGCCAAGCGGGCGACTCGTCTTTCCAGGCCGACTCCGGGCTATCGGAGTTGCCCAGCAAGAGCGGCAGCGCCAAGGCCGCGACCAGCAGCATTGCGCCCCCGACCCCCAAGATCCGCATGGACCACCGGGAACTCAGCATTCGCCCGTCCTCACCCGCTGGCAGAGTCTCGCCAACCAGCTCCGACTCGGCCGACTCCAAGTTGGGCACCCGGGCCAGCACCTTGGGCGAGTGCGAGGCGAAGTGGGGGCCTTTGATCGCATGCGGCCTCTCCTCGGTGGGTGGGCCACACGTGTGCGGGGTTGGCGCGTTCGCGCCCGTCGCCTTGTCGTTCGATTGGTTCTCACTCATCTTGCCGAGTTCCTCTGCCAGATAGGCCGGCCGAGCCCCCACCGCGCAGGGCCTGACCCCACAATCCATCGTTCTGGGAATCTATCGGTTCGGATTGTGCCGATCTTGAGAGTTACTCAGGCTTTGTCGATTGGCGAGAACAGGGTGTCTGACGAGACTGCGTGATGCAGGGGACCCAGCGAACACAGTGAATGTGTGGAGGGGAGAGAGCGGAGGAGGAGGGGCCCGGCTCGTCGGCGCGGATCTGCTGGGTTGAGCCCCCGATGGGCGGTAGCGTTTTCACCAGCTTTCCCCAGCGCCCCTCGGAGCCTCCGAATCTAGCCGCACGCTGCCCGCTTCCGTCTCCACCAGCCTACGGTGATGCCGAGGGTGGCGAGTAAGGACCAGACGATGAGGGTGGAGGGTTCGGGGACCGGGTTGACAGTCACAGAGAAGTTGTCGATTCCCCAATCAAATACTGTCAGCCCCTCCATGACTAGGGGGATCCAATTGAACGTGTAGTATCCGAATTCCATGGGCGCGCCCGTCGCCGAGAAGTCCGGCGACCCCGAAGATGTGCCAGATGAGCCTACTACGTACCACCAAGGGTCAGTCGCGAGAAGGCCAGTTTCGGAAACAGTGCTCCAATCGGTGTAGTAATTCGAGTTAACCTCATGAATGTAGTTCACGCCGCCCTGTTTCAGGAACAACCCACTTGCTGCTCCGGGCGGCGTGAAGGTCTTTGTGTCGTAAGAGATATCAATACTCTGAACTGCTGCTTGTGAACTGGGGTCATAGGTTCCACCGCCAACGAATAGGTGACCATCGAAGATCAGGGACGAAGTTCCTTCAAGTGTATGCTGCCCTTTCTGATAATCATCCGGATTGCCACCGCTCAACTCTCGTTGAGTGAAATCGAGCGTTGCTTGTCCGAAGTTACAGGAATAGAGAATCAAATGTGACCAATCGTCAACGAGGAAATCCTCGTCGGCGATGACCATACCCTTTACCTGCCCGACAGCAACCAACACCACCACTGCCGCCAATGGGACAATCGAGGCTTTCATGGTTCGTACCTTCCCAGGTGCACCTGCACGCATAGACTGCCCTCCACCTATACTCCGCCGCTCGCCTACGAATCCTGACAAGAATGGCGGCAAATTACCTCTTAGGTGGGGGTTTGGCCGGCCCCTACGTCGCTCCCAAGCCACCAGGGTCCCCCCGAGCTAGGGGCTGCTGTCAAAGCCCCTGAGACGCGATCCTAGGCCCCTTCTCGGGGCTGTTTGCCCGGTAGCCCCTACCGGACGTAATGCAGGACCCTGGGGCCCAGGTAGGCGGGCGTATTTACGCCCCGGAGGCCGCGCAAAGCGCCCTTATTCGACGTTGCCGGAGAGGGGGCGAGAGCCGGAAACCTTTGAAAACAAGGGTTTTCCCGCGTTTTGGGCCCCCTGGGAGAACGGCTTAATACTTGACAGTGGACGTTGCGCCAATTCAAATGCACACGGATCGGATTTCCTGTTGGAAGTAGGCGGAGGGGCTTTGTGGCAATACCGTTGAATCAGCGACAAACACACACAGGGAGAGAGGATTACCGTCATAAAGCCGCGACCGGTGGTCGCGGCACTTGGAGCGCAGAACACGGGTTTTCGGCCGGGCCGCGACCACCGGTCGCGGCTTTGTAGCAAGCGTCGACCGTCGTAACTGCGCCCTTCCAAAGCACTTGCGACCAATTCAACGGTATTGAGTCTTGCGGGGCGCGACTTAGAGGAGAAGCACCGGTGAGTCGCAGGCTTTCTCGACGAGACGCAATGCGGTTTCTGGGGACGTCAGGGCTTGTCGCGGGGATGCACGGTATCGTCTCGCCCGACGAGGCAAACGCCGACGCCACCCAAACGGCGGGCGCCCCGCCCGGCCGCGAGAGTGCCGGCACGGCCCACCCGCCTGCCCTGGTGGTCGATGGCGAGGTGGTCCAGCCCCAGCGCGAGCTGCCGGTGCTGCACCAGACCGACGTGCTGGTGGTCGGCGCCGGCCCGGCGGGCGTCGTCGCGGCGCTCTCGGCCCGGCGGGCCGGGGCGAAGGTGACGCTGGTCGAGCGATACGGGCATTTCGGCGGCCTCTGGAGCGGCGGGCTCGTGCTCCTGGTGATCGGACACATCGTCACCGGCAAGAAGCAGGTCTGTCAGGGCATCGGCGAAGAGATCATGCGGAGGCTCGAAAAGCTCGACCGCGGGATCATCGACCGGCAACCGGGCGCGCGACCCACCGTCGACGCCGAAGCCTTGAAGTACATGATGCTCGAGATGATCGTCGAGGACGAAGTCGACGTCTTCCTCCACAGTTGGGCGGTCGACGCCGTCATGGACGGCGACACCGTCAAGGGCGTCGTCTTCGAGAGCAAGTCGGGCCGCCAGGCCATCCAGGCCCGGCAGGTGGTCGATGCCACCGGCGACGGCGACGTCTTCGCGGCCGCCGGCGCAGAGCACGAACGCCGGCCCTATCACCTCGGGCTCGTCTCGCGGATCGGGAACCTCGACCAAGTGGACCCCCAGAAGACCAAGCTCGCCAAAAAACCGAGTCATCTCGGCAGCGTGACCCCGATCGAGGGCGTCAACTGGGTCAACATGCGCGGGCCCGACGCCGACGGGCTGGACGTCGCCCAGTTGTCGACGCTCGAGATGAACCATCGCCGGCAGATCTGGAAGAACCTGCGCGAGATCCGAAGCACGCCCGGCTACGAGAATGTCTACCTGATGGAGACGGCGCCGCAACTGGGCGTCCGCATCACGCGGGTGCTTTCCGGCGTGGAGACCCTCACGATGAAGGGCGTCCTGGAGGGGAGGAAGTTCGCCGATTGCGTCGCCGTCGGCGGCGCGTGGAACGGCGATCATCAGGAGTGGCAGATCCCGTATCGGGCCCTGTTGCCCAAGAAGGTCGAGAACGTCCTCGCCGCCGGGAGGTGCATTTCGGGAGAGCCGAGGATGTCGGACCTGATCCGGGTGATTCCCATCTGTTTCATCACGGGCCACGCCGCCGGGTGCGCGGCCGCGCTGGCCGTGCGAGAGGGCTGTCGCGCCCGGGACGTCGACGTGCCCGGGCTTCAGAAGCTGTTGCGAGAACAGGAAGCCTACCTGGGCTGAAACCCTCGCGTATTGAGCCGCGTCAACCAAGAACTGACGAAGTAGAGAGACCAATGGACCGCAACATTTCCCGCAGAGACGTGATTCGGGTCCTGGGCACGTCGGGGCTCGCCGCCGGCATGGGGGCTTTCCTGCCGTCCGGAGAGTCGCGAGCGGACCCGGCCAGCCGCAAGGACGCTCCGCCCGGCGTCAAGGTCCAGGGCACCGCCGCCCCGCCCGCCAAGCTGGTCGGCGGCAAGGTCATCCAGCCCCGGCGCTCGTTGCCCCTGCTCGCCCAGACCGACGTCCTGGTCGTCGGCGCGGGCCCGGCCGGCGTCGTCGCCGCGCTGGCCGCCAAAAGGACCGGCGCCGACGTGACGCTCGTCGAACGCTACGGGCATTTCGGCGGGCAATGGACGGGCGGGCTGGTGCTCGTCGTGGCCGGCATGCATGACAAAACCAACAAGCAAGTCATCCAGGGCGTCGGCGAGGAAATCCTCAAGCGGCTGGAGAAGCTCGACCGCGGCATCATCAACCGACGCCCGGGCGTCGACCCCACCGTCGACGCCGAAGCGGTCAAGTACGTGATGGTCGAGATGCTCCAGGAGGCCGACGTCCGCGTGTTCCTCCACTGCTGGGGCGTCGATGCCGTCATGGAGGGCGACGCGGTCCGCGGAGCCGTGTTCGAGAGCAAGTCCGGGCGCCAGGCGATCCTGGCCAAGGCCGTCGTCGACGCCACGGGCGACGGCGACGTGTTCGCCGCCGCCGGCGCCGACTACGAGCACATCCGATTCCACGTCGGGCTGGTCTGCCGCATCGGCAACCTCGACAAGGTCGACGAGGCCAAGGCAAAGCAATCCAAGCGACCCCCGCGACGATCTATCCGGCGGCCTCCGTTGAGACCGATTCCTTCAGTCAGATTACCGCCACCTTTGCCGCCGGCGCCGTTCCCGCCGGCCTGTATTCGCTTCGCGTCGCCCGCGCCGACGGCGCCTCGGTGCTCCCACCCGATGCCTTTCAGGTGATCGAGGGAGGTCAAGCCAATTTGGAGACGCGTCTGGTCGTCCCGAGCGCAATCGGCAGACACGCCCTGGCAACCGTCTATGTGGAGTACGCCAACACGGGCGAGTTGGCTATGCCCGCGCCCCTCCTGGTGCTGCACGGCACTGACAAGGCGTTAATGACCTTAGACGAGTCCAGGGTGATATCCGGCATCTGGACCTCAGCGACGCCTCAGGGCTTCAGCGATAGGGTGCAAATGCTGGCCGTCGGCGAGAACCCTGGCGTCTTGCAGCCTGGCGAGTCACATCGACTGCCGGTGTACTTCGTGGGTCTGGAGCAACCCTGGGATTTCTCGGACACGAATGTCGAATTCACCCTCGACGTGGTCACGCCCGGAGACGAGACGCCCATCGAGTGGGCTTCGTGGAAGGATTACATGCAGCCCGATTGGGTCAACACGGAGGCATGGGAGGCGATCTGGGCGAACTTCCTGAATCAGGTCGGCGCCACCTGGGGCGACTATCTGGCCATGCTGGACGACAACGCGGCCTACCACGCGCGGCTGGGGGCTTCGGTCGAAGACGTCAGTTTGCTGGTGGGCTTCGAGTTGTGCCAAGCGGACGGAATGAATCCGATTCACTATCTTGCCCAGGAACTGGACGCGAGCGTCCCGACGCCGGGGCTTCCCCTGTTTTTCGACCGCGCCTTCGCCCAGCCCATCAACCTTCGGTACGAGTTGGGCCCGTTGGGCCGGGGCTGGACGCACTTCTGGCAAATCGTTCTCAGCCAAGATGCCGACGGCAGGGTCACGATCACCGACCGAACCGGCACCCCGCGGATCTTCCAGCCCGACGCCCGCGAAGGCTACTTCTCTCCGGTGGGCGATTACGCCACACTGACCGCCGTCGGAGGGGGCGCCTTTACGCTGCGGGAAAAGGACGGCCTGCTCTTCGCCTTCCGACCGGACGGCAATCTTGACTACGTCGAAGACACAAACGGCAATCGAGTCACCGCCGGGTACACCGCCGGCCGTTTGACGGGCTTGACGCACTCGTCCGGCCAGAGCCTCCAGATCTCGTACAACGCCGCGGGTCGGATCGAGCGCGTGGCCGACTATTTCGGGCGCGAGACGCTCTATACCTACGATCCCGCCGATGAGCACCTGCTGTCCGTTCGCAGTCCCGACGGCCAGACCACCTTGTACGCCTATCATTCCGGAGGCGGGCTCGCCACGAAGCACGCGCTGACCGAAATCCAGTTCCCCGACGGCGCTCACCAGTACTTCACTTTCTACGACAACGGCCGGATCAAGGACGTGTTCCAGGGCGATTGCGTCACAATGACCCCGATGGCGGAAGATGGGTAACTGGCGTTTGATCTTGATTCGAAACCTGGGAATCGAGTATGCGAACGACAGGCTCAGCCTTAACGGCAGATCTGCTCGGTTACGTCAAGACAAAC
>DATKZH010000439.1:0-4654 GCA_035528065.1 Thermoguttaceae bacterium
TACAGCTTGGCCATGCCGTCGAAGCCTTTGAACCAGGTGGCGTAAGAGGTTCCCAGGTCGGCGGTGGTGTCGTACAGGTGGGCCGTGTCGGTCTGGCCGTCGTCAGAGCCGTAGGCGAAGAGCCAGCGGAAGTCGTCGGCCCGGACGGTCTGCCCGTTGGCGTAGCTCATCGTGCCGCGGTCGGCGTAGGCCTCGAACGTGTCGGCGCCGGGCGAATCATGAAGCTCGGCCACGTCGGTCAGATCCGACGCGCTGGCCCGCACGTCGTCGAACCCCTTAGCGCGGTTGAAAAAGCCGAGGCCCCACATCTTGGCCTCGGTCGCTTGGTCGGTCGCCCAGCTCCGGAAGCGATCCTTGTGCCCGGCCAGGTCCTCGAAGACGGCCGTGTCGGTGTGGCCGTCGTCGGAGGCGAAGGCGTGGACCCACCGGAAGTCGTTGACCGTGTGCGTGTATCCGGGGCCGGAGAGCGTGGCCGAATCGGGATCGGCCTCGAAGTCGTCCACCCCGGCGGAATCGCGCATCGACGCCGTGTCGTCGCCCCCGCCGCCCTCGGCCGTGAGGATCTCGACGTTCCGCACGATATGGGTGAAAGGGTTCCCTTCCCACTCGCAGTAGCCGGGCCACAGGTCGAGCGTTTCCACGCCGGCGCCGCCGTTGAGCGTCCCCGTATCCTCGCCGCCGGCCGCGTCGACGTCGATCGATTCGGTGTTGCTCACCTCCAGCTTGATTTCATGACTGGCCGCATCGCCGTTGGCGTACATCGTCGCGGAGTACGGCCCCACGACGCCCTCGTCGCTCTGATCCGACCCTACAATCACCGCCGAGTCGTCGCCGCCTGCCCCGTCGAAGGCGATCTCGTTCAGCTCGAAGAAGAACCAATCGGAGTCGTAGTAGAAGCCGTTGATCCACATCTCGTGCGGGTTCGGGGTGGCCCCGTAGACGCCCGTGAACTCGTCGGGCCCGTCGGTGCCGTGGACCGTGACGCTTCCGGTGCCCGTGTCGTACTCCAGGAGGTTGGCGATGATGACGTCTGCCGGCGAGGCAAGGCCCGCCACGTGCAGGTAGAAAACATCATCGGCATATGCCTCCGCGTAGTCAACCTGGTGCATCCCGGACGTATCCAGATGCAGCAAGTTCTGGTCGTCGTCATAAAGCGCCAGCAGGCAATCGCCCGCGTAGTCCACTCTGGCGCTGACCATCCCCTCGCGTGAAGCCGTGAACTGGTAGCGGAGCCGGCCGTAGGCATCCGGCACCTGGTCCTCCAGGACCTCGAACTCGACTGGGCCCGGGATCACGGTCGGGCTCGAGAACGCATTGACGATGCCCGCGTCGCGGCTATCGTCGATTGCGCCGTCGCCCAGCGCGAACACGTCCGTCAACCCGGCCAAGAAACCTGCCTGGTACACGTCACTGTCGACGGCGTCGTCAGCGCCAACGTCCTGCAAGGTGAAGGCGCAGCCGGCGGGAAGATTGCTGAACTCGAGGTAGTACGTGCCGGCGGGCAGACCGCCGAAGCCGTAGAAGCCGTTGGTGTCGGTCGCGTCGGTGCCCATCGAGACGTCATCGCCACCGCCGTAGAGGCCATCGGGACCGGCGTCGAACAGCTCGACCTCGACGTTCTCCACGCCCGGCTCGCCAACCTGCTGGATCCCGTCGGCGTTGAGATCGTTCCAAACGAACTCGCCGATAACGCCGGTGCCCGCACCGTTGTGGAAGCGGAGATCGGCTTCGCCGGTCAGCTCGTCCACGTGAAGCACGTAGGTTTCGCCGGCCTCGGCGTCACTGATTCCAACCTCCATGGCGTCGGAATCCAACTCCACCCACTCCTCTCCGACCGCGTCGTACCCGTACAAGGTCATGAGGGTCCCGCCGGCGGTGAGGTCGACCGAGAGGTCTCCGTCGTTGTCGGCCTGGAACTCGTACCAGAGTTGCCCGAGCATGGGCTGCTGGTCGACCAGCTCGAGTCCGTCAATCGGGCCGTCAATCTCGACCGGATCCATGAAGGCGACGGTCGCACCGTACAGGTCATCGAGTTCCACGTCCGTCAACGCTTCGCTGCCCACCTGGGTCGAGTCGTTGCCGGGCGCGTCGAAGGCATACACGGTCCCGTCGTGCCGAAAACCGAAGAATTCGCCGCCGCCAAAGCCGCGCGTGAGGCCGTCGAAATCGCCGTATCCGGTGTCCGTCACCACCTCGCCGACGATCGACGGCGTGGCGGAGAGCACGTCGATCTTGAGCAGCGTGCTATCGGTCGTGGTCAGATACAGGTAGCCGTCGTCGTCGCACGCGATGTCGCCGGCCGACTGATAGGCCCCTAGATCGACGACGGGCGTCGCAGGGACCGCCGAACCCGTGGCACTGGCTACGTCGACCTCGTAAATCGCGTAGTGATTGGAGGTCGGCGGAAGCCCGACCTCCATGTGGGCTCCGGCAGCGTAAAGTTTCCCATTGGCGGGATTCACTTCCAACGCATTGGCCCACACGGGCAGTAGCTGACCCGACATATCCTGCTCGGGGTTGAGCAACCCGCCGAGGATGGTAAAGCCAATCTCACCGCTGGGCGGAGGTGTCACGATGTCCACGTCCGCGGTGGCCAGCAGACTCGGCCACCCAACGGGGGTGTAAGGAGGATAGGTGTAGACGTCGTCGCCGATGCCGTAAAACGTGTCTCCTGAGAACGAGTACGCGATGTCGCGGACGGTCAGGTCTTCGTAACCCGTCGGCCCGGTGAGACGCCCCAGATACTCCACGTCGCTGTTGCCCAAGTCCTGATAGTCGACGTCGATTCCGAATACGTCCCCCTCGTTGTCGCAAATCCCGGTCGCAAGAAGGCCGGGCACGATGGACAACAACTGACGTTCCTCCAGCCGCTCGACGTGCATGCGGCGAGTGCGAATCTGTCCGGGACGCCGGCGGTTACGAATTCTCATCGGTGCGCACCTCTTGGAAGCTAAACAACGCAGGTTTGCGAGAGACGGTATTGGTGGGGATCTCTGTTGACGCTCATACTAAGTGGTTACAGACTCATCCCCCATTTTGGGCAGCCTAATCTCGGAAGTCAACTTAAAAAAGGGGCCGGGTCCCCACAACGGCCGGAGGTATCGAGCGGTCTTGGGGATGCATATACCTAAGTCTTATCTTGGTAACATGTTACGACTCGCGTACCGGCGTCGCGTAGGCGAGTTCCGCGTCAAGACACGGCCTCCAACGCCTGATGAAAGGCCTTCAAGGCCTGATGAGATGGCGCAGCGACGCCGAGTGGCGAGGGAAGCGGACGAACGCTCTGGGCGATTATCCGCCACCAGGCACAAACCACGAGCAACGCAGCACTCGCAGCCCCCTTGAATTGCGCATAGCGCATTGGCGGTGTGGAGATGGGGCTTGAGATCAGGATCGCGAGGCGACCAGGCTCGAAAACCCTTCGACTCTAGTACGTCAATCCCGCCCGAACCATCACGGTGTCCTCGGGCTCAATGTCGGGCGAGCCTCCGGCGAACTGGAGCTCTCGGCCGAACACGTAGCCGATCTCCAGCCGGCCATCCAGCCCTCCGAGTGCCTTTCGCTCCAAGCCGAGGATCACGCGGAAATCGTGGTAGGTGAGGACGTCGCCGGCGCCGGAAGCGCGGCGGATGGCCCAGGTGCCGCCGCCGAACTCGCCGGCCACGTAGGCCCAGTCCTCGACTTCCTCCGTGCACGCACTCCGCCAGTAGAGGCGGCGTGCGATGCGCGGACGCGGGGCCACCAGCTCGAGCTTGAGGTCGTCGTGGGGCGTCCAGACCAGGCCCCCGATCGGCAGCACGCTGACGTCGTCGCGATCGAGGTAGGCCGCGCCCAGGACGACGTCAAGATTGGGCGTCCACTCGAATCGGGCCGCGACGTGTCCCGGCGTTCGCAGGGCCTCGTCGCTGCTCTCGTCGAAGTCGCTGAACACGCCCGGCGTGACGGCGAAGTCGATCCCGAAACGGGGCGTGAAACGCTTCCACCACCGAAACTGGACCGTCGCCTCATACACGCGGGCCGGCAGGTCCGCTCCCACCGGCTCCTCCAGGTAGCTCACGGCGAACCCCGGCGTGACCACCAGCGGCGAGCGCCGCGAAGGAAAGGGGAAGCCAAGGACGGTCTTCAGCTCCTGTTCGGCGATGCCGAAGCCACCGGCGGTGCCCGAGTGGAGCCACGTGGACGTGTAGATCACTTTCTGGAACACGCCGTCGCGGGCGTCGGGCGGTCGGTCGGGGTTCTCCGGCTCGACGAACTCCGAGAGCGGCTGCGGCAGATCGACGCTCGGGCCCGGATGCGAAACGACGCGGCCCGGGTACTCCTGCTCGGAAGGGGGCATCACGGCCGGCAGACGGACGACCTGCGCTTCCAGCCACGCCGCATCGAGCAGCGACGCCGCCACAAGAATGGTCAGGAGCCGGTGTTGGCGGACGGTCATCGCGGTCAACTCAATACGCCAGGCCGCCCCGGACAAACACCGTGGGGTCCGGGTTGAAAACGAAGGGAGACGAGAAGGGCGGCTGGACCTTGGGGTAGTAGATTTCGCGCTCGAACGTGAGGCCCACTTCGACCAGACCGTTGAGGCCGCGGACCGTCTCGAAATCGAATCCCAAGGCGGCCCGCATGTCGTTGTAGTCGACCCTGGTGGCCGAGCCTC
>DATKZH010000440.1:0-10516 GCA_035528065.1 Thermoguttaceae bacterium
GGGGGTGAGGGGGTGCCGGGGAGACGGGGTGAGGGGGTGACGGGGTGACGGGGTGACAGGGGTCAGTGAGAAGGACCGCTCGCTCCCAAGCTCCGGCTTGGGAACGCCGTGGAGCCCCGACGCTTCCCGGAGGACGAAGCAGACCTTTGCGCTGGGAGGTTTCCAAAGTTGAGGTTCCCGAGCTGGAGCTTGGGAACCAGTAATGCGCTGCTCTCAACTCTCAACCCTCAACCATCAACTCTCAACCGGACGTCCGGCATACAACCGCAGCCTGTGCGATTGAACGGAAGGACGCGTCATGCTCGACTGGCTTCGCAAAGACGTGAGCTGTGCCGGATCGGTCTTGTTTCGCGGGTCGATCCCGCCGCGCCGGGAGCGGCTGGAGTCGCTGCGGAACGAGGGGATGGAGGTGATGGCCCAGGAGGCCGGGGCCGACTGCCACTGGATGCTCCAGATGAAGCATCCGGAGTGGGGCGAGGCGTCGGTCGTCTGCTTTCGGGATCTCGGGCCGCCGCCCCGCGTGCTGGCCGAGATGGACATCAACCTCACGCCCGAGGAGCGCGAGCAAGTCGCCCTGGCCGGCTCGGTCGTCTCCCTGAAGATGACCGGCCGGCGCAAGAACATCCTCCGCGACCGCAAGATGATGCTCCGGTTTTTGCACGCGATCATGGGCGAGTACGGGCTGGCCGTGATGGATCACGTGGCCCAGCGGTTCTGGTCCCGCGCGGCCCTGGAGGACGAGCTCTCGCACGACGCCGACCTGGACGTCGACGGCATCTTCACGCTGCACGCGGTCACCGGCGACGTCGAGGAGGAACGGGAGGAGGAGCAAGACGAGGAAGAGCCGCGGGTCGAGTGGCTCCACTCGCACGGCCTGGCGGAGATCGGGTTCTTCGACTTCGACGTCCTCAACGCCTCGCCCGGCCTGACCGGGCACGGCTACGACGGCCTGCGGGCGATCGCCTTCATGATCCTGGAAGGCCGGCTGGGTCGCAACACCGCCCGGGCCACCGTGGTCATCCCCGGCGGGGACGTGCGAAGCGTGCCCGTGCCCGACTTCGAGCGGAAAGCGGCGGCCAAGTACGTGGCGCTGCGTCACGATCCCGATCGCGATCACGAGCGCGACCGCGTGGTGCTCTGCGATCCGGCGGGGCGCCTGCTCGGCCGTTGGCTCGACAAGGTCCGGCCGTCGCGCTTCCTTTCCCGCGACTTGCCCGAGCACGGGATGTTTACGTTCTCCACGGCGGCCTCCGATCTGATGGCCGAGCGGGGGCGGAAGACGTACTCCCTGTTCCGCAAGATCCGCGAGGAGCTGGAGGAGTTCGAGCTCCCGGTGATCGTGAAGCTCGGCTACGAGGTGGACGGCAGCACGACGGAGTTCGAATACCTCTGGTTCGAGGTCCACGAGCTGATGGACGACGAGATCGACGCCACCCTCGGCAACGAGCCCTTCCGGATCGCCCGCATGCAAGCCGGCCAACGCGACCGCCACCCGGTGAGCCGCCTCTCGGACTGGCAGATCCTCACGCCGCTGGGGATGATCAACCCGCGTCAGACCACGCCGCTGCGAACGATCCGGGCGCACCGGGAGGAGATTCTCGGGGCGATGCGGGAGGGGAGGGAGGAGGAGCAAGGTTGAGCCGCCTTCCATCCGAATGTGTCAGTTGAGTGCCACTGCTGGCTTGTCCAGCAGTGCGGCATGCACGGTTGGGCAAGCCAACCGTGGCACCCATAAATCCGACTGCAATGGCGTACTGGGCACGAGGCGGAGTCAAGTGCGGTCCCCTTGACACGGCAATCACTCAGGCCGAGCGTTCGCGGCCACTTCCGACGCCCTCAGGGCGCGGTGGTAGATCTTCAGCCCCTTGATCGCCCCCTGCACCTGGTACGACGCGGCCTGGTGCGCGTACTGCCCCACGACCAGCGGGCCGGTCCACGGCGCGCGGTTGGGATAGCAGTCGACCTGGGCGACGAGCTTGCCGTCCTGATACAACGAGGCCTTTTTGCCGTCGAACGTGCCCACCAGGTGGGTCCAGCGGCCGACGACCGGGCGGCCGCCGTCGCAGCTTACCGGGGCGAGGTGCCATCGCCAGCCGCCGCCGTAGCGCTGGAGGAACCAGCCGGTTGAATTGAACGCCCCGCAGGCCGCGATCACCGGCATCTGGCTCTCCTGGTCGATACGCACCCACAGCTCCAGCGAGAACGCCTTGCGCAGATCGAATTCCGGGCGGTGCTTGAACGTGGCGAAGCCGGTCGAGCCGGGCTCCAGGGAGCCGTCGGCCACGCGCGCCCCGGCGTGCAGTTGGCCTTTCACGGCGGTGCCGTCGAGCAGCTTGGCCTGGGCACCCCGGCTGAAGTCGACCACGAACACCGGCTCCTTGATCTCCGCAAGCGGCGTGGCTTCGACCGGCTTGGACGCCGGGCTCTGTTGGCCCCGCCGGTCGAGCGTGCGGACCACGTAGGCGTACTTCGTGCCCGGCTCGACCTCCAGGTCCGCGTAGCTCGGCGCTTCGAGCGGCGCTTCGTTCCGCTTGGCGAAGTCGGACGAGCCGGCCGCCGCGCGATAGACGTCGTAGCGAATCCCCTCGCCCGGCGGGCCTTCCCAGGCGAGCGTGACTTCGCCGGGGAGCGATTGGGCGGTGAGGTTGGCGGCCGCCTCGGGCGGCGGCGGTTGCGGCACGTCGAGCGTCGTCCAAACCGGCTTGCTCCGGCGCGCGCCCGACGTCACCAGCAAGGCATAGTGCTGAAACCCTACCGGCGGAATCAGGTCGAGGAACCGGCCCGCGGTGGTCAGCCCGAGCCGCGTCGACTCGTCGGGCTTGAATTCAGGTGCCGGGCCGCGGTGCAGCTCGTACTCCAGCCCGATCGTGTCGGCCCTCTGCGGCCAGGTCAGCTCCACGGCATGGTCGGATCGCAGCCGGACGGCCAGCGCCGGGGGCGCGTCGGGCACCGGCATCGGCACTTGCATCCGGCACATGCCCGGATCGATCGCCGCGCCGGGCATGTCGATCCGCGGCCGCGAGAGCGCCTCGCTCCGCGCGTGGCGGATGATCCCGAGCATCGCCCGGTAGTGCGGATCGTCGGTCGAGGCAATCGAAACGAGCACCTCGCCGCTCGGGTCCCACTCCGGCTGGCGGCTTTCGAGCACAAGGTCGGGCGGCTGGACGCTCTGATCCACGAGCGGATAGCCGGTTTGGGCCTTGCGCTTGCGGCACATGGCCAGCCCCGGCCCGCCTTCCGACTCGGCCATCGGGGCCCGCAGGATCCGGCTCCACTCGGGCGTTTGCAGGTTGACCCAGTCGTTGCCCACGTGGCCCGGGGCGTGGCACTCCGCGCAGCCGGCCTCGAGCATCACGGCGGCAAGCGGCCCGCGCGTGGCGAGGATCGCGCCCACGGTGGCGTGCGGCGTGTAGTCCCAGGTGCCGTGGTAGTTCGAGTTGGTGTCCATCCAGGCGAGCACCAGGTCGCGCTCGGCGCGGGACACCTCGGGATGCTTCTCGATGAGGATTTCGGCCAGCGGGGCCGCGCCGGAGCCGATCGTCCGCGGCGCGAGGATCTCGGAGGTGTGCACGCTCGAGTTGTGGCAGTTGAGGAAGCCGGTGAGCCGGTGCTTGATGAGCGTTTCGTAGCTGATGTTGAACGCCCAGGTCCAGCCGCCGGAGAAATCGAGCCCCTTGCCCATGCCCTCCTCGCCGCCGTGACAGCGGACGCAGTGCTTGTCGAGGATCGGCTGGACCATGGTCGGGTAGTCGACGAAGCCGCTGCCCCACGACTCGGGCTCCGGCCTGGCGGGCCGGCCGAGCATGGCCAAGGGCGGACGGGCGCCCACGGCGGCCGACTTCTTGTACTCGTGGCAACCGATGCACGACCGCGTCACGCCGGGCACGGCCTGCGCGTACGTCCGCATCCGCTGGATCTCGCGCCCCTGGTCGTCCAGCACCTCGAAGTAGATCGCCCGGCCCGGCGGCACCTCGAAATAGGCCGAGCCGTCTTCCCGGACCGGCACCGTGCCGAGGATGTTCTTGACGATGTACGCCCCCTGCCAGCTCACCAGAAAGGCTTGATTCCACCAGCGACCTCCGGGCGGAATGCCGCTGGTGCGGGCGGTCTCTTCCACGATGCGGAGCCGCTTGATCGTTCCCCGCTCCACGCCCGGGAGGCCCTGATATACGTCGGTGAGCAGGAACCGGCCCGGCTCGTCCGGTTCGGTCTGCGGGCTGACCACGGGCGGTCGCTTCTGCGGCTTGACGAGCATCGGGGCGTAGCAGGAGATCTCCGGATCGCCGTGCACCAGCTCCCGGTTCCCAAAGCGATCCACCAGCTCGATGATCCCCAGGGCCCCGATCGCGTTGTTGCTCACCAGCACGTCGTCCGCCGAGAGCGCCCACGGGTCGCACGGCCCCGAGCGCAAACCCTGATCCATTTCCACCGGGTACTCCGGCGTGAAGTTGAACACGGCCGCCAGGTCGTTCTTGTCCATGGTCGTGTCGATCATGCCGATGGCCCCCACGGCCTGGCCGTTGTGCGGCGTCAGCGAGGCGACGACCATCGGGGCCCCCGGCACGGGCCGGGCGTCGAGAATCGCCGTCGGCCTGGCCAGGTTGTTGCCGAACAGGGCTTCCTCCATGCGCCCGTCCGGCGACATCGTCCACAGGCTCTGCATGTAGAGCGCCGTCTTGTCGACGTACTCCCAGCGGCCGTAGAGGATCCGGCCGTCGGGCAGGATCGCCGGGTCGAACTCGGTGACGATGTTCGACGAAATGCTTTGGATCCCGCTCCCGTCGGCGCTCATCGCGTGCAGCGTGTCCACGCCCGAGTTGAAGCACGGAACCAACGCCTTCGGACGCGTCGACGTGAACACGATGCGGTCGTCGGGCAGGTAGGCCGGCGTGATGTCGCAGTACTCGTCGCTGGCCGTCAGACGCTTCAGGCCCCGCCCGTCGATCCCGATCTCGTAGATGCTCGTCGTCGCCTCCGCGGCGGGCTTGTGGGCGAACACCAGGCGTCCCGCGTCCCACGACAGCTCCGGATCGCGGTAGACGCCCTCGCCGAGCGTCTCGTTGGTCGACGGGTCGATGATCGCGCGGACGTCGCGGTCCGCCCCCTGCCGGTGCGGCTCGCGGAGCACGTAGATCCCGCCGCCGGGATACCAGGTATAGTAGTCGTCGTAGATGTGAGCGGCAAAGTACGGATGCTGCTTGACGAACACGAGCGGCGCGTCGAGCATGCTCAGGTGCGCTTGCGCCCGAAGCTCCCGGGCGCGGCAGTACAGGTCGCGCCATGCCTTGCGATCCTGCGGCGAGACGGCTTTCGCCTCGGATTCCAACGCGGCGATCGCCCCTTCCGACGGGGCCTCGCTCAGCTTGGCCGACCCCAGCGCCGCGCAGCGCTCGGTCATCTTCCGCGCGCCGGACAGGATCGCCGAAACCGACTCCCCATACAAGAAGCCTTGGGCGGAAAACTCCTTGCCCTCGCTCGTCGTCTCCCAGGAATAAGGATAGACGGAACCGCCCTGCGCGGCGGTCAACGGCGTCTCACCCGCGACCGGCTCCTTGCCGGGCTCGGCGACCTGCCAGGCGAGCCGCATCTCGGTCGGGCCGACGACCGTGGGCGAGAGCCGTGCGGTCGCTTCGGCGGGGATCAAGCGGACGGAAATCGGCGCAAGCCACAGCGTCGGCTTGCGGAAGTCGCGGCTGTCGCCCGGCGCGGCCAACCGATCGAGGCCCAGCGAGGCCAGCTCGGGCGGTAGCTTCCCCTCGACGCGACGAACCGTCTCCACGGCGAACGTCATCGCCACCTCGCCCGTGTTGGACAAGGCCGGATCCTCGATCGGCAAGGCCAGCTCGATCACTTGGCCTTCGCCGGCCTGCCCCACGGCCTGCTGCGGAAGCCCGCCGCCCGGGCCGACGTGGTACGCTTGCTTGCCGACGGTAAACAGCGCGGCGTCCGGGGTGAGTCCCCCAAGCCCCGCCAGGTCGCGAGGCGACCGGATGGCCAGGTAGACGTTCGCGTCGTCGCGGCAGGCGCTCACTTCGAGCATGAACGGGCCGGCCCGCCACGCGTCGAACACCGGGCCGACCGGAAAGCGGGTCGCGTGTTGCCAGGCTTCTTCCTCCAGGCGCCCGTCCGCCTCGATGGGCCCGGTCGCCCGGCCCAAGGGCAGCGTCGCCGCGCCGGCCGGCACGCTCATTTGCGGCCACTGCGCCGCTCGACCGGTCTGCGCCTTGCTCACCGCGAAACTCGCCTCGCGGATCTCGTCCTGCCACCAGTAGAACGCCTGTTCGACCGTGGGCTCGGCCGGGGCACGCTGCGCAAGACAGACCGCCAGCGTGCCGATCGCCAAGAGCGTCGTCCCCAGAGGGACCACGGCCGTCGTACGCAGCCTCGCCATGCACTTCTCCTTGCAGCACGCTCGCCCTGCCGAGCGGACGGTTCCGCTGAGCAACCGGGCGGGATTGTCAGGCTACGTTCTAGCTGCGATCCCTCGGCGGTTCAAGCCAAAACCGCGCCGACGCACGCCCCCCGGGCAAGCCGCCCGTTCGATTCAGGCCCATGTCGATCGAGAAACGCAGGAAATGCCCCGGCAGCGGATCGCTCTGCTCGTGGCCGGGCGCGTGCTCTGCGTTGCACGGCGAGGGGGAAGGAGGCGTAGCCGCGTCCGGCCGTGGTCACTCGCAGGCCGCCGCCTTGTCAACCGCCTTCCGCACCTCGTAGAGGAGCCGGCACGCCTCGGCCCGCGTGGGCGCTGCCGAGTCGCGAAGCGCAAGCCGCTTTGCCACCGCTTCGAGAGATTCAAGCGCCGCCGCCCGCGCGGCCAAACGCTCGCGGAGGATCGAGCGGAACCCGGCCCAGGTCGCGGCGGGTGAGCGGTCGCCGGCCGCCTCCCGGCACAACGACGACGCCAGCTCGTTGGGCTCGGCCGTGCCGGCCAGGATCGCGGCCAGACCCGACGACCAGCATCGGGCAACCGTTTCGGTCAACGGCTCGCTCGGCGTCGCGTCGTACGATGCGAAGAAGCCCTTCGTGCCCAGGTACTCGACGGCCGGCACCCAGGGCTCGTCGCCCGCTACGTCCACGTCGTTGAACAGCGCGATCATCACGCGGCCGTCGGCCAGCCTTCGCAGCAGGCGATCCACGTCGATCCGGGCCGGCGGCGTGCTCGTCTCGACCGCCAGGGCCGCCGCGTACCCGGCCGACTCCGCGACGTTCATCCACGTCGGCTCCAGTCGAATCGTCCCCCACGCCACGTGGCTCGACGAGAGACACACCGGCACGAGCAGATTGTCCAGCCCCCGCGGCAGCAGGCAGCGATAGGGCACCTGGCCGGGCCACGTCTCCTCGTGCAGCATCATCTTTCCCTCGTGCAGGCTGCCGCGCACCCGATCCGCGTGGCACGCGTGCGTGTCCAGGTACCACTCCGTGACGCCGATGCTGTCGCCATGCACGGGCGTCCGGGCGAGCCCCGGGGCCAGCATCGCGTCGTGCTCGGTGAACACGTAGCGGCCCACGATCCGGCGGGCCTCGCGCACGTAGATCTCGTACGGCCGGTGACCGTGGTCGGCGAACTCGTCTCGGGCCAGCCCGTACCGCCCCCAGAACTCCCGCTTCTCCGCCGGCACGGAAGGATCGTTCTGGAGGAAGTAGAGCAGCGCCAGCGTGGCCTCCCAGTGTTGGTCCATCGCCCGCCGGCGCGTCGCCCAGCTTCCTTCCACGTACGGCTGGTGCGGGCCGACCAGTTGCGGGCGATTCCAGCCGATCTTCCGGTTGGGGATGGGGCGAACGATGGAACCGTACTCGAGGGTGCGAAGGTAGGCCGGGTCGTAATCGTCCGGCTTCTCGGGCAGGATCCGGTTGGCGGGATCGGAGGAGAGGATCGTCCGGTAGTTGTACGCCTGGACCGCGCCGTCCCCCTCGCCCGTGCTCTCCGGCAAAAGCACCTCCTGCCGTCCGACGAACCGCCGCAACGTCAACCCGGCCCGCAGCGTTGCGGCTCGTGACGACGCCTCCGACTCGGGGCCCCGGCCTTTGGCGGGGCGCAGGAAGACTCGCCCGGCGTGCGGCTCGCCGTGCTCCTCGCGGGACTCGCGTCCCACGCGATACGGCGCCTTGCAGACGGCGGCCAGGTCGCCCTCGTAGGTGCAATCGGCGAACACCTTGGCCCTCACGCGGAGCGTCTTCGTTCCGTCCGTCTCGCGGAGCGTGACGGCGCGGACCAGGGCCCCTTCGCGCTCTGCCTCCGCCGGATAGAACCCCTTGAGCACGGCGACGTTGGCCTCCCGGTCGACCATCGCCGTGGCAACTCGCTCGAACACGTGCGCCTCGAACTTGCCGTTGGTGTGCCCGCTCGGCCCCGGGAGGCATTCGCGATACTGGGCTGAATCCTCCCCATAGCGGCGGCGGTAGTCGTCAAAAATGCCCCACCGCAGCTCGTCGTAGACCGGGGCGCGGCGGCCCTCGTAGAGCGTGTCCCACACGCCCAACCCGCTGGCCGGCAGGCCGCCGAGATGCTGCGTGTGGCTGACCAGCAGGACGTCCAGCCCCTCCCGCGCCGCCCGGACCGCGCAGGCGATCCCGCCCGGCGTGGCCCCCACGACGACCAGGTCGTATTCCGTTTCGACCGCGCCCGTCGCCGCGGGAGCGTGAACGGCAAGCATCAAGCCGATGACAATCGCGATGGCACGCATGGTCTCGTTTCTCCTTCCCGGCAGGGGGCCCAAAGGGCCGCGGCACCGGACGGTGTTGACCCCGGAGCCCCGGGAGATACGATGGACCACGTCCCACGCCGCGTCAAGGACCTTGCCACAAGGCTGCGACCGATGGTCGCGCCGGCAACCGCGAGGGACGACCAACGGCTATCCCGCGATCCTGGCGAACCGAACCCCGAGGAACCTCCCGGCGGAGAACGACGATGAGCCATCCCGTTCGAGTGAGCAGCGTTCTGGTGATGGGGTTTTTGTACGGACTCGCCGCCGCGCCGCCGGCCGCCTGGGCCCAGGAGCCCGTGCGCTGGAGGCATCTCAGCAGCCAGCAGGGCGAGATCCCCAAGCCCGAGGTCGGCCGGCAGTCGGCCGCGCTGGTGTTCGATATCGACAGGGACGGGGCCGACGACTTCGTCATCGCCGGCTGGAGCACCCCGAGCATGGTCTGGTTCCGCCGCGCCGGCAACTCCTGGCAGCGATACCTCGTCGACGACCGCGAGAGCCACATCGAGGCGGGCGGCGACTTCTGCGATATCGACGGCGACGGCGACTTGGATATCGTCCACGGCGGAAGCTGGGCGACCAACGAGGTGTGGTGGTGGGAGAACCCCTACCCCCGGCTCGACCCCCGCGTCCCCTGGCCCCGGCACACGATCAAGGACTCCGGCCAGAAACAGCACCACGACCAGATCTTCGGCGACTTCGACGGCGACGGCCGGCCCGAGCTCGTCTTCTGGAACCAGCGTGCCCGCAAGCTCCTCCTCGCCGACGTCCCCGACGACCCCCGGCGCAAAGAGAGCTGGTCGCTCCACGAGATCTGGTCGTGGCCCAAGGAGCTCAAGTACGAGGGCCTGGCCCAGGGCGACGTCGACGGCGACGGCCCCGTCGACCTGATCGGCGGCGGCATGTGGTTCAAACACACGGGCGACAAGAAGTTCAAGCCCGAGGTGATCGACGCCCGGTACGGCACGTCGCGATCGGCCGTCGCCGATTTTGTGGAGGGCGGGCGCCCCGAGATCGTCTTGAACTCCGGCGACGGCGTCGGCCCGCTCAACCTCTACGAGTGGAAAGAGGGCGCCTGGGGGAAGCACACGCTCGTCGACCGCGTCGACCACGGCCACACCCTCCAGGCCGCCGACCTCAACGGCGACGGCCACCCGGACGTCTACGCCGCCGAGATGTTCGACCCGGGCGCGGGCGAGAAGTGCCGCCAGATGGTCCTCTACGGCGACGGCCGCGGCCGCTTCGTCACCCAGATCGTCTCCACCGGCATCGGCACCCACGAAGGCAAGCTCGGCGACCTCGACGGCGACGGCGACCTCGACGTCCTCCAAAAAGACTTCCAAAAGCACCAGCGCGTCGACGTCTGGCTCAACGAGTCGGGCCCGGGCAAATAGTCGAGCCCGCCAACACGCGTAGGGTGCGTGAAACGCACCATTATTTTCGGGCAGGGCAAATATGGTGCGTTTCACGCACCCTACGCCTGCTCGACGACGGCGATCTCCTCGTCCGAAAGCCCGCACCGCTCGTACACCAGCCGGCCGATCTCCCGGTCCGTGGCGTAGCCGGGCCTGTGCGATCGCCCGTGCAGCCCATGCCCCGACGTGAACGATTCTAGTTTGACTCATTGCCGAGCGAAAGTCCCTGCCACCCGCCCCGGCCCGGCAGATCGACCCCCGAGTGACCGACCACCACGCCGTGACCGTCCACGCTGCTGCGGCGGGTGGCACTGCCAGCTTGTCTGGCAGTGCTTCGTCTCCACAGTGTTCATACGTGGGGCACTGCTGGACAAGCCAGCAGTGGCACCCGGCGAACGC
>DATKZH010000441.1:0-4319 GCA_035528065.1 Thermoguttaceae bacterium
CGACCAGCCCTTTCCACTGGCCTGGCGCATCAGACTCACCGGCAGAGCGGGCGAAACCCTGCTTGTAGCTGGGGCGATGTTGAGGCGTCCAAATTGCCATTACGCTGCCGCCTGGACATCCGGGATAATCGGAGTGAGAACCGCAAAGCACTCGTCGGCGTCGGCATCGGCAACCATCGCCACGCTGGTGTTGTTCACCATGATTAGTGAACCATACAGGTGGGGCAGCCAGAGCGTGCCGATGTTCGAGTCCTTGTTGATTACATTGGCCCTAACCGTCATCGAACCGATGGGAATCAATGCAAGCAGGTGGGTAATCGCAATGGCCGAGTCCAGCCCGGACGCCTCGCCACTGTTACCCGTCCCCGCCGTCGCACTTGGCGAAGCGTTCCAGTAGAAGTCGAACGTACCGCCCGCAGCCGGGGTGGCCGTCGATTCCATTACGGCACCCAGCACCCATTCCATCGGCCAGGCGGAGCCCGTGTGAGCGAGAGTAGCTGTCTTGGCCGACTCCCACGCTGCCGCCGCTGCGATGATGGAGAAGTTCATCTGGACGCTGGTAGGCGACCCGACGATGTAACTGTTCGCCGCCGTCGCTGGTGCCTGCCCAGCGAAGTCGGTGGCGTGGTCCGCAAACATGAGTTGCGTCCCGTATTTCTGTAGAACGGCTTGAGTGGTCATGGGTTACATCCTCGCATTTTCTACGTGGCCGGGGTAAACGGTTCCAAGCCCAAGCTCATCCGCCCGGCTCACGTCGTCTTTTCTCGCCGCGGCCAGTGCGGTGATTGTCGCACTCCCTGCGCCGAAGGTGCTCGTCAACAGCGTCGCCTCGACACCGAACGGATTGACATCGCCCAGGTGCAGGATGTTCCACACCGTTTGCCGCTCGGCGTCGGTGAGTGCGTTCCACTCAGACGGCACCACCGCGTTGATGATTTCAGAGCCCGTCATGCTGGCCCTGTTCCGCGTGCGGTTGACCGCGTTGAGCTGGCCTGCCGCCACCGCCGCGTCGTCGTCGTAGGCTCCCGTGCCGGGATGCCCGGCGAGTAGTTCGGCTTTGAGTGCTGCTATGTTCATAATTTTCCTCCCGCCTCCCGGCGGTTATTGTTTCAGTTGTTCCCGGGCCTCACTCCAACGCTTCAAACCGTCTGTCGTGCTCGACGAGGCGCTCCGCTTGCACCGCCAGTGCTGACCCGCGTTCTGCGCACGGCAGCGTTGCGATCGCTTTTTTCACTTCGAGCATATCGCTCGTGAGGCCGTTGGTGACTTGGCCTCGCAGCCTTGCCACGGAGGCGTCGACCTTGGCTATGCGGCTCGTGATCCAGACCGCCGTGGATGCGGTGCTCGCAAGACACACCCCACACAGCGTGAGAAAGGCGGCCCAGTCGCTCGGTGTCCACGTCATCCCTAGTCCTTTCTGTCGGTCGCTACAACAAACAGCCACGCGGCGAGGGTCATACCGGGGGAATCGGCTGAGATGGATTGGCCGGTGGTTGCTGGGGCGAGAACCGGTCGAGTCGCGAAGCCAACCCGTCTATCCGTGCAGCAAGCCAGTCGGCCCCCCGGTCGTCTAGGGTGTTTCGAGTCAGCCCGGACCCGCGTTGCAGGAGCCCAGCGGCATGTTGGATAATGAGCTTGTCTTGGCCGCCCGTCTTAATGTAGTCGCGAACGTCCTTGAGAATGATGAAGATAATCACCCCAACCAGGCCAAGCCCCAGCCCGGGCACGCCGAAGTTTAGCCAGCCGAACTTCTCGGCCACCTTGCCGAGTATCCCGGGCGACAGCTTTTCGATCAGCCCCGGTGTCGCCTTCTCGACCTCCTCGGCCACCGATGCCTTGGCCCCCACGGCCTCGGCAAAAGCCTTCCCTGCCTCGGTGGTTGCGTTGGCCGCTGCCGCTTTGGCCGCCTCAGCGACGCCCTCCAGCGACGTGATGCGGCTCTCGGCCTGGCTCATGCGTCCGAGCAGTCCGGGGTCCGGACCGGAGGGAAAGGGTAGCGGATAGGGTTGCTGTTGCTGCTGCTGTGCCGAGGAGCGGATGCGTTCCATTTCCACGTCGGCCGACGAGCGAATCCGTTCCTGTTCGGTCTGGGCATTCCACGGTCCCCAGAATCTAGGGGGTGTTTGGCAGAGTTTTTGTATCGCTCCAACGTGGCCGCCTACCGTCTCGTCGGGTTGCCTGGCATCGGCCCACGTCGACGACGAAACGACTGCCACCAGCCCATTGGCCGAGAAGATCGGTCCGCCCGAATCGCCCGGCTTGGCTTCGCCCGACATGATGAGCGTGCCGCCGTCTGACGAATACTTGCGAACGCGGGCTGATGTCATCGCAAAGCGATTATCCGACCCATATCCGCAAATCGTCACCTGCTCGCCCAGCTTCGGCGGCTCCAACGCAATCGGGCATACCGAGGCCCGCGGGGAAGTCTCGGTCACAAGCAGGGTCAGGTCCGCCGAAACATCGCGGACAATTGCCGTGCTGTCCGTCGCGTCGATGGCACGAGCGTCCAAAATCTCGCCGGTGGGAAACATCACGCGGAACCCGGTTCGTGGCTCGCCCTTGATGACGTGGTACGCAGTGAGGATCACGCCCTTCTCGGCATCCTTGTAAATCAGGGTGCCAGTGCCTCCCTTTAGTTTCACGACGTACTCGGGTGCCGTGCCGTGGACTCGCTGGCTTGACTGGGGCGATGCCCGCCAGCCACCAACGTCGAGTGACTGGATACCCGGCGCCGGGCAACCGCCAGAAGGGCAACTGCTACCCGGGGGGCATTGCCCGCACGCCCACGGTGCCCACACAAACATCAACAGGGCCGCCGTTGCGACGGTCACCAAGAGTCCTCGGAAGGCTTTCATGGCTTGTCCCTCTCTTCTATCTGATCGCGAATAGTGAATTTGCAGATAGTCGTGTGAGCATTTATGTACCACTCTTCGTTGCGGTCGTCTGGGAGGTAAACAATGTCGCCTTCCCTGACCCGAACAAAAGCCAAGCCCTCACTGTTCGTGAAAGGTACTGCATACGGTTCGTCCGCAATGCTTGGTCGTACATCGACCCATACGCTCGGGCATGGATTACCAAACTCATCGCGGACTAGGACCGCCGCCGTCCAACTATCGGGGCTTCCTCGCACGCACCCAACCATCGCCACACAGCACGCGGCCAGCATCGCCAGGGTGGCCAAGAAAATCATGACGGCAGCGAGTCGGCGGTTCATGCTTCGTCCCTCTCTACGATTGCCTTGAGTTCGCCCTTGGTCCACGCCTGTTTCGTGCCACCGTCGTAGGGTTTGGCCAGCTTCTTCCGGATGAGAAATTCCGAGAGTAGTTCTCCGCCCTTAGCTGACCGAAAATCCGCAACCGTCCTCCCCGCGTACTTGTCCCGGCACTCGAAAATGATCTCGCACGGCCCATTGGACAAGAACCAGTCGATCACGGCGGCCTTGACGAACTCGCCCGCCGGGCGCTGGTCGCCCCTCATTTCCGGAGTATCGACGCCCGCAACGCGGACCGCAGTCGGTACGGACCCGCGAAGCACGATCTCCGCTTCTTCCAGCTCAATCGCGATCCCGAGAATCGACGTGGCAAGTTCTACGGGCAACTTGATCCGCTTAACCATCCGCACGCGGCAGCGCACAGTGTCACCGTCGTGAACGGCGACATCCCGCACAGGATACGATTCTACGGTCATGCGGCTTCCACCAACCTCGGTCTCAGCACCGCCCCCTGTTTCAGCGCCAGTGCCACAAGCCCACTCGGCCCGTAGGCCGCCGTGTTTGGGATCGTTATCAATTTCAACTCCTGCCACGCCACGGCCACCGCCTCGGCGCAGAAGAGGGTGCTTGCGTCCTGTTTGCACGGAATGAGCCAGCGGGTCGCCCACCGGCCTCCGAACGTCCGCGCGCGGATCGCACCCCCCAGATCGTAGGGGATTTTGTCGCGGCACCACCTCGCCAAGTATTTTGCCAACGCCCGCTGTCCGTATGCCGGTAACGGCGTCGCCAGTGGGATGTGCCAGACTTCACACCCCCCGGATTGGTTGGCTCGTATCCAAGTTTCGAGCGGCCGGCAACGGAAGCCGGCTCGCTTTTTGTGGGTGACGAGACAACTCGCCTCACCAAACTCTGCTTCGTAAACACAGAGCCGGCCAGTAGTTGGGTGATGGGCGAGAATCGACAGATGGTCCAGGTAGCCCGAAAGTACCTGGACAAGCCGCCCCTTCCAAGAGGTGCAGTGGGTGGCGATCGCGTCGCCGGCCGAGAAGCGGTCGAGGTCAAGAATTGGCATGGGGAGCCGCTCCGCGAATCGTGCGGGGTGGCTCCC
>DATKZH010000442.1:0-3344 GCA_035528065.1 Thermoguttaceae bacterium
ACGGGGCCGGCAACGTGGTGGGCAATACGACTCTGAACGATGGGGAATGGCACCACGTTGCGCTGACAATGATTCGGGGTGCCACGGTTTCCTACCCGGACGTGCAACTGTGGCTGGACGGCAAAGATGACACAAGGGCCACCATGGATCCTGATCCGTTTTCTATCACAGCCGGCGTGGATATGGCGATTGGCTATCGTGCCACCGCCGCCGCCAGGTATTTCCTCGGGGCTATTGACGATGTCCGTCTTTACGACCGCGCGTTGACCCAGGAGGAGATTGCATGGTTGTCCGGCCGGACTATGCCCTTTGACAAGCCCTTTTGACACGCATGAATAGGGTGTGGATTTTGCCGAATTAGTGGATTCGCAGCTTGACGTGTACGTTTGGCCGGCAACATGACAGCGTCGGACCGGCGAAATCGTGAAGTGATTAGCATCATTCGGGGCCCCTGCTGGGTGATCCGGCATGGGGCCCCGAATGTGGACGATATCGGCCGATGACGGCTCTTCTGGGAGTTCTTGCAGGCTGAAGACAAAACCGGATTTTGCAGGGAGTTTCTTTTGATCGGCACCCGCTATCCTTTAGAATGGCTTTGTATATACACACAGTGAAACAGCCATTGCGTTCGTCTTAACCGCTCTGGCCGCAGGCAGGCTCTTTCGTTTTGACGAATATACCGCGCCATAGAGCGGGCCGTTATTGGGGCGCATCGAAAAGTGTCCTGAAGTCACTACTGTCCGGTTGTTTGACTTGGAAAACGTTGTAACGACGTAAACACCATCGAGTCATACGAGAAAATGACTGTAATCGATTTGAGACCACTTTTAGACTCAGGCCATTTCAATTGGACACATGTCAGGGAAATGGCCGATGAATACGGGACGGACAGTCTTCGCGCAAATTTCGGATGTTCTCCCACTACGGGACTTCAGAAAGTGCATCACACGATACCGCGGAAATCGCAAGGTTCAGAATCATTTCGAGTGCCTGATTCACGATATGAGATACCGATCGCTCGATAGACAAGGACTTATCGCAATCTGTAAAAGTTGAACGTAAACCTGGTTCTTGTAGATAGATAAGACGTTTTTTTCAATCATAGCAGGCCACAAGGCAGAATGCGATTGTGTACAGTGTCAGGCAATGGTATCATGCGAAGTTGTTTCTGGCCGGAATTGTGTCGAGGACCCGGTGGTATTGTCATTGTCGCCGAGAAACGCCGTACGCGGAGTTTGTCACCTTGCGACAACGCAGTTTTGTTCGGCGCGGCACGATTCTATCGGTGGAGTCGCGTGTCGCTGATTTGAGAGCTGGAGAAGGAAGACTTTCGTTCCTTGCTACGGCAACCGACGGGGACGGCGTCCGCGCCAGCGCCAACACGAGTGGCTCTACCGGGGTGTGAATGAAAAGGGCTGCGCCGTGCGCATCAACGATTGGAAAGATCTGCGGGCGATCGATCAGTGTGAGCTTTACGACCTGTCCAAGGATCTCGGCAAGGAGCATGATGTCGCCGCCCAACACCCCGAGATCATTGTGAAAATGCAGGAAGTCGAGCGTCAGGCATATACTCCGATGCGTCCCGGCGAGATTGTAGATCCGGCGATCCTCACGAAGGATAGGACCTCCAACTCGGCCGGGCGCAGAGGCAAAACCGAAGAGGGAATCGAGTAAGCTGTTCGCGCGATACATTGCGGATCGGCAAGAAGGGGTAGAATCATGATCATCTCCAGGAGAACAATGCTCCGTGCCATTCCCGTCGCCGCGGCATTTTGCTGGACCAAGAACCAGCTTTGGGCCGGCGCGACACCGACGAAGCCTAACATCATCTTCATTCTCGCCGACGACATCGGGTACGGCGATTTCGGCTGCTACGGCGCGACGAAGATAAAGACCCCGAATGTGGACCGGTTTGCCGGCCAGGGACTGCGGTTCACTGACGCGCACTCGCCGTCGGCTGTCTGCACGCCCACCCGCTACGCCTTTATGACGGGTGAGTATGCGTGGCGCAAGAAGGGGACCGGCATTCTGCCCGGCACGGCGGCGCTCATCGTAGAGCCTGGCCGGGTCACGGTGCCGTCGCTGCTCAAGCAGGCCGGCTACGTCACCGGCGTCGTCGGCAAATGGCACCTTGGCCTCGGGGCAGAGTCGCCGACCGACTACAACGGTGAAATCAAGCCTGGTCCGCTGGAAGTTGGCTTTGACTACTGCTTCATTATTCCCGCCACCGGGGATCGCACGCCCTGTGTCTATGTGGAAAACCATCGCGTCGTCGGGCTCGACCCGAAGGATCCGATCCGGCTTGATTACTCCGTCAAACGCGGCGAGCCTCGCTCGTTCGTCAACGGCATCCCGCGCATCGGCAGTCAGACCGGCGGCAAGGCAGCACTGTGGAAAGACGACGAGATTGCCGACACGCTGGCTGCCAGGGCCGATGCTTTCATCGAGCGAAATAAAGACAAGGCGTTTTTCCTCTACCTGTCCACGCACGACATCCACGTGCCGCGAGTGCCAAATCTGCGTTTCAAAGGCACCAGCCAGGCCGGCGTTCGGGGCGATACGATTCACTCCTTCGACTGGACCGTCGGCCAGGTACTCAACACACTCGAGCGGCTGAAGCTCACCGACAACACACTGGTGATTGTGACCAGCGACAACGGCGGCACGCTCGATGCCAACGGTCCCGACACCGAGCACGGAGGGACTGTGGAGACGAACAACGGCCATCGACACAATGGCCCACTGCGAGCCGGCAAGGGCAGCGCCTATGAAGGCGGCACGCGTGTGCCGTTTATCGCTCGCTGGCCCGGCCGAATCAAGCCGGGCGTGTCGGATGCGCTGATCTGCCACGTGGACATGTTGGCCGCAATGGCGGCCCTGACGGGGCAGAAACTCCCCGATGCGGCTGGGCCGGACAGTTTCGATATCCTGCCCGCGCTGCTCGGTGAGAAGCCCGGCAAGCCGTGCCGCGATCATCTCATCGAGCACGGCAATGTGCTGGCGATCCGCAAAGGACCGTGGAAATTGATCCCGGCCAATCCTTCTGCTGCGGCAGCCAGGAAAAACAAGAAACGCGGCAGCGGCGGCGACGAGCTTTATAATCTGGCCGAGGATATCGGCGAAACGAATAATGTGGCCGCTGCACACCCCGATCTCGTGAAGGAGATGACCGAGTTGCTCCAGCGCATTCGCGAGAAGGGAAGGAGTCGACTATGATGACAGGAATCGCTGCAACAGTCCGTAATGTCAGTACGATGGTGATAGCCGTTGTCTTGTTGATTGTCAACCCAGTTCGGGCCGCCGAACCGTTGGCGAAAGCCTTGCCTTCCTCGCGGCCCAACATC
>DATKZH010000443.1:0-11769 GCA_035528065.1 Thermoguttaceae bacterium
CGACGCGCTGCTCGGCGGTCATCCCCTCGGCGAGTTCCTGCCGCGCCGGGTCTTCGTCGATCAGCCGCCGCAGCCAGCGCTTGGCCTCGCCCGATTGCACCGCGACGTCGTAACACTCCTGACGCAGAAGGCTGAACTGCAGCTCGAAGGCTTGCACCGACCCGAGCATCAGCGCGGGATAAAGCACGATCGGCACCAGCACCATCGCGATCAGCGTCCGCCGATCGCGGAGGATATCGACCAGCTCCTTGCGCCAGATCGTGCTAATCCGCGAGTAGCGACTCATCCGCTCCCACCAGGTGCAGGAACACCTCGCTCAGCCGCTGACAACCGGTCTCCTGCTTGAGATCATCCAGGCGGCCCTCGGCGATCATCTTCCCGTTGTGGATCAACCCGATGCGCCGACACATGGTCTCGATCTCGTCCAGCGCATGCGTCGAGAGCAAGATCGCTTTTCCGGCGTCGGCTTGCGTGCGAATCATGCTGAGGATCAGCCGGTTGCTGAGCACGTCCAGCCCGAGGGTGGGCTCGTCCATGATCAGGATGGGCGGGTCGGCGATCAGCGCCCGCGCGATATTGGTGCGCTGCTTCTGGCCCATGGACAGGGCCCCGCAGCGGAGCTTCAGAAAATCGCCCATCCCCAGCCATTCCACCAGCTCGTCGATCCGCCGACGACCTGCTTCACGCGAAAGGCCGTAGAGTGTTGCGAAATAATCGAGGAACTCGGGCGGCGTGAGGCGGGCATACAAGCCGGTGTTGGCCGTGAGGTAGCCGATGCGGCGTTTGACCAGTTCCGGGTGGTCGGTCACATCGGCCCCGTCGATCCAGACGCGTCCCTCCGTCGGGCGCATCAGCCCGCTGATCATGCGCAGTGTGGTGGTCTTGCCCGCGCCGTTGGGGCCCAAGAGCCCGTAGATCTCACCGGGGACGACCTCGAAGCTAACGCGATCCACGGCCCGCTTGAGCGTCCCGTCGGGGTTAGGGAAGACCTTGGAAAGCTCCTCGACACGAATCATGTGTGTTCCAGGGTTGTCGCCGCTCGCCGGGCCGGTCACCGCAGACGGATGGACCACCCGTTGCGGGTCACCGTCCGCCCGTCCGCGCGGATTCTGGGACCTCCGGAAGCCGAGCCTGTCTTATTCATCCATCGGGAACCGTGCACGGGCCCTTCGAAGTTTGTTCGAACGCCGCGGTTGTTCCGCGGCCTTAGCGTAGCGAATCGGGCTCCGCTTGGCGAGCCACGTCCGAGAACAGCGTCACCGGCGGCCTCAGATAAGCGATACGGGCGGGCGCTCGCGTGGTTCGGGTGCGGCCGTCGGCAGTTGCACCCAGAAGGTGGCTCCCTGGCCGGGTTGGCTGTCCACGCCGATCTCGCCGCCCAGCAGATGGGTCAGATCTCTGGCAATCGCCAGCCCCAGCCCGGTCCCGTGATGCTCGCGCGTGGCCGACTGGTCGGTCTGGCGGAACTTGTCGAAGATGATCTGCTGGTTTTCGGGAGCGATCCCGGGGCCGGTGTCGCTGACCGCCAGGCGGACCTGCCCCTGGTCGAGCCGGCGGGCGAGCAGACGCACCTGCCCGTGTTCCGGGGTGAACTTGATCGCGTTGGACAGGAGGTTGAAAAGGACCTGGCGGAGTCGCCCGCGGTCGGTGATCAGGATCGGGAACGCTTCATCGGCCTGAAACTCTACGTGAATACTCTTTTTATCCGCCACCGGCCGGGTGAAATCGAGCAAGGTGGAACAGAGCTCCTCCACCCGCACGGGCTCGAGCTGCAACTCGACCTTGCCGGCTTCGATCTTGGCCAGATCGAGCAGGTCGTCGATGATTTCCAGCAGGATCCGGCCGGAGATGAGAATGTTCTCCGCGTAGCGCGCCGCGCGCCCGTCGCCCGCGCCGTGCGGCCCCTCGCGCAACAGCTCGGCGAAACCGATGATGCTGGTCAAGGGCGTGCGGAGCTCATGCGAGACGTTGGCCAGGAACTCGCTTTTGACGCGGTTTGCCTCGTACAGGGCAACGTTGGTCTCGGCCATCTCGCCCAGCTTCACGTCCAGCAGCCGGTTGGCTTTCGTCAGCTCCTCTTGCGAAGCGCGCAGCCGATCGAGCATCGTGTTGAGGTTGTCGGAAAGCTGCTCGAACTCGTCGCCGGTCTGGACCGTGGAGCGGACGCCCAGGTCTCCGTCGGCGACGCGCAGGGCCATGCTGCGCAGATCGTGGATCGGCGAGAGAATGAACTTGTGTGAGATGACGTGGAAGACCAGGATGGCCAGGATGCCGGCCAACGCCCCGGCGGCGATGATCAGCCAACGGTTCAGCATCAGTTGCTGGTCGGTGTATTCGGTCGGCAGGCTGACGGTGATGATGCCGGCCAGCTCGTTTTCGCGGTAGGGGCGGGCCGTTTTGCCCTCATCGTGGCAGTTCAGGCAACTCTGGGTGATGCGGACGGGGTGAGCGTACGCGAAGTATTGCGCCTCCTCACCCTCCACCGTTTTGTATACGAAGTTGCACTTGGGATCTTTCAGAAACGTCTTGAACGCCTTGGCGACGAAGGGATCCACGTTGGCTTCGTTCAACGCCGAGGCGGGGTCGTTCGGGTCGAAGTTCAGCCGAAGGAACCGGGGTTGATGGTGCAGACGTTCGGGCAGGAGGCTGAATTGCCTGGCGTGGACGCCGCCGCTGGTGCCCGCCGCCGACCCCGGCTCAGCCAGCACCAGCCGGAAGTGATCGTCGGCGACACGCTGGGCTTCGAGGAAGGACTGTTCGAGCACCAGTCCCGCCATGAGCTTCCACGGAACGTAGAGGGCCGCCCCAATGATCAGGGCCACCGCCAACCCGAACAGGATGCGGTACTTCGTCGTCAGCGAAATTCGTACCAGGCGCATCGGCAACTTCCGAGCAAAACCGTACAGTGCAACTTCATTATACGACCGCGTGCCCGCTCCGCGAGATCGGACGCCGGGAGCGGCCCCGCCGCCTTCAGTTCCGCGTGAGCTTGGTCACGGGCTGCGTCCTCGCATATCATGCCGACAATCGGGAAGTGCAAGATGCGCGGCGGCACCCACGGAAGGGTGCCAAGGGGAAGTCCCATTGGCCCCAGGCAGGATTGGCGCAAGATGAGGCGTACGGGCGTTTTTCCAGATGTGCAGGCCGTGCTTGTCAGGTGTGTGCTCCGTCCGCGGTTGGAGAAGGACCACCCGGCGAGCGGCGCCGGGGCGGCCCGCCCGATCGGCAACGTACGCCGCCGGACGCTGCCCCCACCAGGCGTGGCAGTCTGTGTCGGCCTGGCCGCGTGCTTGTCGGCTTTGCTGGGATGCCGACAGCTCGGGCACGCCACGGATCGCGAGGTTGCGGCGGCAATCGCCGCCCGACAGGCCGAGGTGCTCAACTACTCCCGGCCGGTTCCGTTGGGCGATGCGGATGAGCCGCTGCCGACGCCGGGCCGCCAAGCATATGCCTACACCCCCAGCCCCATCACCACCGAGGTGCCGGAAGGTTTCGAACCGCTTCCCAAGAGCGAATCACGGCCGGCCACAATGCCGAGCACCGCTCCCGCCACGATGCCGAGTGCAGCCCCGGCCACCATGCCGAGCACCGCCCCCAGCACGATGCCGAGTACTGCCCCGGCCACGGCGCCGAGTACCGCCCCGACTGCGATAGGGCCCGAGGGCGAGCTGGAACTCCCGCGCTATCGCGACAAGGTTTTCACGCTCACGGACGCGTTGGCCTACGCCCAGCAGCACCGACGTGAGTACCAGACTGCCAAGGAAGATCTCTACCTGGTCACTCTGGCGCTGACGCTGGAGCGGCACCTCTGGACGCCGATCTTCGCCGCCGATCTGCGGACGGTGTATGGCAATTACGGCGAGATCACCAACTTCGATCAAGCGATGCGCTTCGTGGCCGACCTGTCGGTCTCGCAGCGGCTGCCGTACGGCGGCGAATTCACGGCCGCGATGATCAGCACGCTGATCCGGGACGTGGAGAACAACATCACCGCTTCCGAAGGCAGCCAGATCCAGTTGGGGCTTAACGTGCCGTTCTTGCGCAGCGCCGGACACGTGGCCCGCGAAGACCTCGTCCAGCTCGAACGCGACCTGACCTACGCCGTGCGTGACTTCGAGCGCTTTCGCCGCCGACAACTCGTGCAGGTCGCCCAAACCTACTTCGACTTGCTGCGGGCCAAGCAGAACGTGATCGACAGCGCGCAAAGTCTGGATCGCTTCCGGGAGGACTTCGAACGAGCCCGGGCCTTGGAAGAGGCTGGCACTGGCACCATGCTCGATACCCGTGAGGCGGAGCAGCAAATGCTCTCGGGGGAGAACACGCTGGAGGATCGTCGTGAAGCGTTTCGATCCCAGACAGACACGTTCAAGCTGCTGATCGGCATGCCGGTTTCCGAGCCGATGGGCCTGGACGATCTTGAGGACATCGACACGATCGAGCAGCAGGTGGAGGCCGGGCGCTATCCCTTGTTGCAGAGTTCGCCGGCTATGGGGGACGAAGAGCGGACCACCCAGGCAGCCATTCAGTATCGCTTGGACTTGCTCAACAGGCGTGACCAGATTGACGACGCCAAACGCGGCGTGGCCGTGGCGCGGAACGGGCTGCTGCCCGACCTCGACTGGAACTCGACGCTCAGCTTCGACACCGATCCGGAGCACTATAAACTAGGGGCCTTCGAGGTCGCCCGGGCAAACTGGCGTTCCGAGTTGATTCTTTCTTTGCCACTGGAACGCACACGCGAGCGCAACCGCTATCGGGCCTCGCTCATTGACGTGCGGCGGGCACGGCGCGCGTACGAGGATCAACTCGAGCGGATTCGTTCGGACGTCCGCAGCGCCGTCAATCGCATCGGCCTGGAGGAGACGTCGCTGGAGATCCAGCACCGCAACCTGCAAGTGAGCGACCTGCGCCGGGAGTACGCCCGGCTCCAGTTCTACGAGGGCGACATCAGAGCCCAAGACCTATTCAGAGCGGAAGATGACTGGACGGCCGCCCGCAATCGGCTGAACCTCGCCAAGACCTCGCGCTGGGCAGCCCTGCTCGACTTCCGCTTGGCGACCGGGACGCTGCGCGTGGGTGAAGACGGGACACAGCAGCCGCGTGAGACGCCCTAGCCCGGGTTACTCGTAGTCACCCTGAACGGAGCGAAGGGTCTCTTGTCGAGTCCGGGACGCCCCCGCAGCGTGTGGCCAGATTCTTCAGTCGCCGCGCTCCCTCAGAATGACACGGTGCTGTGCTCCCTCAGAATGACACGGTGCTGCGCTCCCTCAGAATGACAGGGTCTGCCGCGTTCACCGGCCCTGGTTGTTAATCTCGCCTGCGCCGCCGGCTGGAAAGCCGCGGCGGCCGATCCTATCATGCTCGCCTATGAGCGATTTGGGTTTGCAACAACTGCTGGATCCCTGCGAGCGCGTCTACACCGATGTCGAGTTGCAACACAAGCTCGAACGGGCGGCCAAAGACGGTCGGCCATTGCGCGTCAAGCTCGGGATGGACCCCACCGCCCCGGACATTCACCTGGGCCACTCGATCGTCTTGCGCGAGTTGCGCCGCTTTCAGGACCTGGGGCACAAGGCCGTCCTGATCATCGGCGATTTCACCGCCCGCATCGGCGACCCCACCGGCCGCAGCAAGACCCGCCCCGTGCTGACCAAAGAGGAGATCGAGCAGAACGCGCAGACCTACCTCGATCAGGCCGGCCGCATCCTCGACATGTCCGCCGATAAGCTCGAGGTCCGCCACAACTCCGAGTGGCTCGACCCGATGGACTTTGCCGCTGTGCTGCGGCTGGCCGGGAAGATGACCGTCGGGCAGATGCTCAAGCGCGACGATTTCCGCAAGCGGTATGAGGGGGAGATCCCGATCAGTGTCCATGAGCTGCTCTACCCGCTGGTGCAGGGCTGGGACTCGGTCAACATCGAGGCGGACGTCGAGCTGGGCGGCACCGACCAGACCTACAACAACCTCGTCGGCCGCGAGCTCCAGGTAGATGCCGGCCAGGAGCCCCAGGTCGTCATGATCCTGCCCATGCTGCGCGGACTGGACGGCGAGAAGAAAATGTCCAAGAGTCTGGACAACTACATCGGCGTCACCGACCGGCCGCGCGATATGTTCGGCAAGACCATGAGCATTCCGGATGATCTGCTGCCCGAATGGTTCACACTGCTGACCACGTTGCCGGAAGCCGAGTGGCGCGCCGCGATTGCCGAGCACCCCATGAAGGCCAAGGACCGGCTGGCCCGCCACATCGGCGAGCGGTACCACAGCCTGGGGGAAATGGACGCCGCGGCCAAGTGGTGGCACGAACACTTCGGCCGCGACCGGGCGCTCGAGACCATCGACGTGGTGGTCCCGGCCGAGGAGATCACCGACGGCGTCATCCCGGTCTGGAAGCTGGCCTGGCTGGCCCACGACCGCGAGATCAGCAAAGGCGAAGCCCGCCGCATGGTCGGCGGCGGCGCCTTCGCCTACGACGGCCGGAAGATCACCGACCCCAACCAAACCGTCCGCCCCGAACCCGGCAAAACCTTCCGCGCCGGCCGCTTCCGCAAGGGCGAACGCATCAAGCAACCCCTGATCGCAACACTGGTGCTGGAGTAGCTGCGGGTGGCGCGTGCCCCCGCCCGTGCTCGGCAGTGCCACAACGCGTGTCACTACCAATAGTGGAACCGGCGTGCGCGGGGGGTGGCGGAGCCCTCCGGCGGCCGGGGGATGCCATACCCAGGAGTGCCAGCCATGAGAAAGCTGTTAGTCGGCCTCGCAGCGGCCGCAGTGTTAGCGTCGGCGGCGATGGGGCAAGCCGAAAAGGGGGAGCGGTCCCAGCCGAGCGCGAACCAGCCGAAACCGCCGTCCGTGCAGGAAATCCTTGATTCGTCCGTGCCGGAAGTCCTACTTGAGGAGGTGCCCTTCGAACAGGTCATGGAGTGGCTCGCCGATTTCACGAAGGTCAACATCTGGGTGCGTTGGCAGGTGCTCCAAGACGCCGGCGTCGAGCGCGACAAGCCCATTAGCATGAAAGCCCGCAACCTGCGTCTGTCGCAGGTGCTCTGGATGATCCTGGGCGAGGCAAGCGGACCCGACGTCAAGCTGGCCTACGGCACGATGGAGAACCTGCTCATCATCTCCACCCGGAGCGACCTGAACGAAGAGCTGATCGTGCGGGTCTACGACGTGCACGACCTGCTCGCACGCGTCCCACGCTTCCAAAACCCGGTACGCGTCAATCCCGCGCGGGCACTCGAGCCAAGCGGCCAAGGTAGCTCGGGAGGGATCGCCGAGGCGTCAGAAAGCGAGCCGGAGGGCGATCCCGAGCAGGATCTGGAGACGTTCGTGGAGGTGATCGTCCAGACTGTCGAGCCCGATTCGTGGGTTGCCAACGGCGGCAGGGGGACAATCAGGGCCTGGCGCGGGAAGATCATCGTCCGCAACAGCCTCTACGTCCACCAACAGCTCGGCGGCACGCTGCAGAGCATCAAGGTGCATTAACCGGCGACTATCGCGCTTACGCGTCGGTAACGGTCCTGTGTCGCGCAGGGGAACCGGGCGCCCCATCAACCAGCCGACCCCTTTTTGCGCGAGGGGTGAAGCCCTTTGCTAGTCGCGGTCCCCGGGCTTGGCCGGAGACGTCGAGCGCTTGACTTTGATGATTAGCGCGTCGCGCAACATTTCCCCAACCATGTAGTAGTTCTGTGCTAGCGCGGTATGCCCGCCGTAGATTACGTGCTGCCTCTTGGAGGGATCGTACACCGCCACATGGTCGCGCCGTGTCGTAGGGAGCAGCCGCGCATGTTCGGTCCAGCTCCTGGTCGCCAAGTCGAAACACCACACGCTACGTGACCCTGGTTGGCCCGGCGTGTCTACTACCAGGCCCCCCACGACGAGCAGCACGTTCGCGTCCGGATCGTAGGTCAGCGTCGCTCCCAGGACCACGGGTGGGGCATCCGCACTGCCCGTCAGCTTCGTCCAGCTCAGCTTCTGCATGTCCAAGGCGTAGACGCCCCGATCGAGCACCTCACGGTCGCCGACATAACCGGCCCCGCCGAACACGTAGATCATGGCGTTGTCTGAATCGAGAGCGGCGGCATGGTTCCAGCGCGGCTCGGGGGCGTCCCCGGCAGGACGCAACTGTGCCCACCGCCCGTCGGCCAGGTGGTACGCCCACAAGTCGTCGAGCGGCGTGTAACCGTAAGTGGGATGCGGTCCGCCGTCCCCACCGTGAAGCAAGAGGCGATCCCGCTTGGCGTCGAGGACCATGCAGGCGCCGTTTCGGGCCGATGGTCCGTTGTGGCCGTCGGAGAGAACCTTCCAGCTCGGCGGGTCCCCCTTGCCGAGGTGCAGAACCCAAAGCTCGGCCGAGGGCTGTTCGGCCCCACGCGCCCAGCCCCCGAAGACAAAGAGGGCATGCCGTTTCGGATCGTAGACCATGGACGGGTGCGCAACTGCCCGCGGCCCGGCCTGCTCCACCTCGATGGATGACCACGTATTGGCCTTCGGATCGAACGTCATCAATGTTGGATGGCTAACCTTCGCCTTCGGGTCCGCGCCGCCGAAGATGATCACGCGGGCCTGTTTGGAGTCGTAGGCGGCGGCCGCTCCGATCCGCCCGGAAGGCGCCTTCGCTTCCACGGGTTGGACCGTGATTCCAATCACCGGCTCGTCGGCTTGCGCGCGAGGGGCAACGAAAGCGGCGCACCAGAGACCCATGAAAACGGGTGGTAACGGCAGGAGTCTCAGCAGAGCCAGACGCGAGCTTCGCATGATTCTGTCCTCCCACTGTGCGACATCGACGCTGTGCGCAACAGCATAGCCCTTTGCCCGTCTTGTAGCCATGTGGCGATGCTGAGGATGTTCGCACTCGCGTTCGGCTTCTGAGGACGACCACTGGGTGGGAACGACCGGGTGCCCGTCTAATTCGGATTGTGAGCGCGCCGGGAGTTGATCGCCTCGGCCAGTTGTTCCGGCCGGTTCGAGCCGATCAGCAGGCGTTTGCCGTCGGCGAGGGTGAGCTGGACGCCACGGTTACCCTTGATCGTGTAGCACCAGCCGTGGCCGGGGGTCCAGCGGATGCCCCAGCCCCAGTATTCGCCGATCGGCCTATAGGTCCGCGCCTGGCATTCCCGGACGTCGCTGACCGCGATGGCCCGAGACCAGAGAGGGAGGAAGCGCAGCCGGACAACGTCGCCCCGCACCTCGGTTCGCAGATTGACCGCGAGGATCAACAGGGGGAACGCCAGGCCGAAGACGACCCAGATGATCCCAACCGCGACGTCCGGGGCCGGGTTGATGCCGAACGGCTTGGACAACAGAACCTGTTGCACGAACGCCCACCAGGCGATCGCGGTCGGCACCAGCACGATGATCCAGATCCAAAGCTGTGTGACGCGCTGGACCTCGCGATAGTGCCCGGCGTTTGGTTCGCTCAAGGTCATCGTCGTACTCACAAGCGCCCCGGCGACTACCGCGCCGGGCCGCTGACGCATACGTGCGACGGCGATTCCTATTCCATAAGCCCGACGCGGATCCGTCTAGGGGCACCGGACCATTCGGTCGCCCACGGTGTCATTCTGAGGGAGCGAAGCGACCGAAGAATCTCGCCACGCCTTGCAGAAGGGTGGCAAGGTCTCACGAGGTCAGGCCGTGGGGCACCAACGATGCAACGGCGCGGCCTGGCTGCGCTGCGCCAGACCCGGCCATCCGCCAGCCCGGCGTGGGCGGCTCACCCCCACGACACTGTCCGGTCGCGAGATGGCTGCGTCCAGGTCTGGGCGAACTCACGGCTCGGAATCTTCGCTTAAGAGCGTGATCTTTGCTAAGACCGGCAGGTGGTCGGAGGCATGTGTAGCACCGAGGCTCAGTCCATCAACCTGCAGGCCCTTTGAACAGAGAATGTGGTCGATCGGCAATAGGGGGTTGTCAGTTGGATAAGTGGGCTGGGTTGTCGGCGATCCGGCTAGGTGCTTGGCGACACGATCGTAGGCCGGCATTCCCGGCGTTGAGTTGAAATCACCCGCGACGATGCATTGACCCGACCATTGCTGCAGGCGTTTGGCTAGATCAGTGGCTTCCTTGGACCGCGCGCGGCTCGTCTTGAGTACGTGTTTGGGATCGGGACGATAGCTGCTGGTCAGGTGCACGGAAACGAGCCGGAGTGAGCGGCCTTGCCAGGGGATGACCGTCGTCACGCCGTAGACACGCCCCGTGGCGGCGTCGAGGACTGCTGGTTCTCGCAGGTTCTGTCGGCAGAGAATCGCCATGCACTGCTGGCCGCCGTCAGGCAAGGGCGAACCTGCCGAGAAGTGGCGCATGCCGAGTCGCCGTGCGATGGATGCAGCTTGGTCCGCCCCGCCGGTGTGGGTCGTATCCGCTTCCGCTTCCTGGAGGCAGATGACGTCTGCGTCGAGACGACGCAGTTCGTCCACAATCGGATCGATGCCTGTGAAGCAGCCGTGGATATTCCACGTAACCACACGCAGTACCCGCGGTGACGGCTCTGGCAGTTGCCTATGGCAACCTGGGAGACTCCACGCCGCGGCAGCGAATAGCGCCGCCGCGCTGACGATGCTCGATTTCGGATTCCTGGAGCCCACTGTGATTCCCTGGCGACGGCAAGCCCACGAATGGTGCAAGCCGCGCAAGAGAGCGCCCGGCGTGGGCGGGCCACGCCGGGCGGGATAAGGCAAACAGTGGACTTTACCGGGTGGCGGGTTGCCCCGCCACGCCCCGGCCCAATGGGGCCGGTCGAAAATGCGCTGACTTATTCCGCCGCCGGTTGCCCGAGGGCGGTCTAAGTAATCCCTAGAAAGGAGGTGATCCAGCCGCAGGTTCCCCTACGGCTACCTTGTTACGACTTAGTGCCAGTTACCGGTCTTACCGTCGGCCGCCGCTTCCTTTGCAGGTTCGCTAAACGGACTTCGGGTACTACCAGCTTCCATCACTTGACGGGCGGTGTGTACAAGGCTCAGGAACACATTCACCGCGTCGTAGCTGATACGCGATTACTAGCGATTCCGACTTCATGGAGTCGAATTTCAGACTCCAATCCGAACTGGGGCGAGTTTTTTGGGATTTGCTCCACCTCGCGGTATTGCAGCCCTCTGTACTCGCCATTGTAGCACGTGTGCATCCCCGGGCATAAAGGCCACGATGACTTGACGTCGTCCCCACCTTCCTCCGGCTTGACGCCGGCAGTCTCGCTAGAGTCCCCGCCATAACGCGCTGGCAACTAGCGACAGGGGTTTCGCTCGTTAAGGGACTTAACCCGACACTTCACAGCACGAGCTGACGACAGCCATGCAGCACCTGTGCAGGCTCGGGGCTGAACCCGTGGTTCCCCTTTCGGGGTTCTACTACCTGCATGTCAAGCCCGGGATAAGGTTCTTCGCGTTGCCTCGAATTGAACCACATGCTCCACCGCTTGTGTGAGCCCCCGTCAATTCCTTTGAGTTTTAGCCTTGCGACCGTACTCCCCAGGCGGCGCACTTAACGCTTTCGCTGCGGCAGAGATGACCGTCAGGGCCTCCTCCACCTAGTGCGCATCGTTTAGGGCCAGGACTACCGGGGTATCTAATCCCGTTTGCTCCCCTGGCTTTCGGACCTCAGCGTCAGGATACCCCCAGCAGGCTACCTTCGTCATTGGCGTTCCTCTCGATATCTACGCATTTCACCGCTCCACCGAGAGTTCCACCTGCCCCTGAGCACCTCAAGCCCGGCAGTATCGGGCGCCGTTCCTCGGTTGAGCCGAGGGCTTTCACACCCGACAGACCGGGCCGC
>DATKZH010000444.1:0-7241 GCA_035528065.1 Thermoguttaceae bacterium
TGACCTGAAACGCTCGTGGCGACCCTTTTCAGCCGCGTTCTGCAACGGACGAGGCCGCGGCCCTCTTCATGCTGCGCGCATGGCGAGGAATCCCCTTCTCGATTCCGCCCCCCAATCGCCTCGACCGCCCCTTCCGTACTCCCCCTCCCAACCCGCCCCCGCACGCTCCTCCCTCCCGCGGCGAAGCCACTTCGTCCAAGAGACTTTTCGCATCGGCTCCGCGATGCGAAAAGTCTTGTCTCTTCTTCTCCGACTTGGCCGCGAAGAGTTTGTCTTTGAGTTGCCGATTCTCGGTGCGAAGCGAGTCGATTTCCTTCTGCAACTTCTCGTTCTTCCGCTTCGCGTGTTCGAACATCCCCTTCCAATACCCGGCCTGCTGACGCAACTCGGCAACCTCGCCACGTAGCTGGGCCATCTCGCCGAGCAGCTTCTCGACCAAAGCCGCAAGTTCCGCCTCCCGCCGGGAACTGCAGGCCGACTGATCAGGGTTCTCAAGCAGCGTGGCGCTCATCATGGCCATGCCATATACTCAACTCCCCAAATCATCGCCAGATCAATTCCCTCCCCATATACCCCACGCAAGACGGGTTGGGCGAATGCTTACCTAAAATCGCACCTAAGTGCAATTTTGGCACTTACTTGCAGCAAATCTGCCGGGGGGACTTCAGCTTAGTTGAGCGTCATTGCGCCTGTATGCCCCAAACGGTGGCCAACTCCGCAGTCTCCTAACCGCTTACCCTATGACGAAATGGGAATGATTCTGGGAAGGATGCACGGGGGTAGACGAACGCAAGTCCCGTTGCACGTGCGACTTAGCAGAATATGGAAAAAACCTGCGAGTTGTCCCGTGGGCGATGGCGGCAAAGAAGTGCCCGAGCCGGCAGGTTGTATGCAGGCCCGGGCGCGTGCTGTATCGGTGGCAAAGAAAGATGCGCTACGCCGGTATCTCCAACCACTTCCCCTCCCGCGCGCTCTGGAGCACCGTGTCGCAGACCTGCTGGGTGCGCAGCGCCTGCTTCATGTCGGGCTGGAAGGCGGGGCCGCCTTCGAGGCTGGCCAGGAAGTCGGCGAAGCTGTTGATGAACGTGTGCTCGTAGCCGATCGTGCAGCCCGGCACCCACCAGTTCTTCATGTACGGATGCTCGAAGTTGGTGACGTGGATCCGCTGCCAGCCGGTGAGGTGATCTTCGATCTTCTTGCCCGTCTCGGGATCGGCGTAGCGGAAGAACTGGAGGATGTGGGGGTCTTCCAGGTCGAAGTAGATCCCGCCGTGCTCGCCGTTCATCTCCATGGTGCTGTAGTTCTTTCGCCCTCGGGCGTAGCGGGTGCTCTCGAAGGTGCCGATGGAGCCGTTGGCGAAGACGGCCAGGAACATGCAGGCGTCGTCGATGTCGACCTTCTCGACCTTGCCGGTGTCGGCGTGCTTCCGCTCCTTGATGAACGTCTCGGCGTGGGCCGTCACCCGCCGGATCGGGCCGTTGAGCCACTCGGCCGAGTCGATCGAGTGGGCCAAGAGGTCGCCGGTCACGCCCGAGCCGGCCACCTTGGAGTCGAGCCGCCAGAGGGCCATGCCGCCCTGGGGGACGTCGGCGCCGATGGTGTAGTCCTGGTTGTAGGTCGCCCGATAGTGGAAGGGGCGTCCCACGCGGCCCTCGTCGATGATCTGCTTGAATAGCGCGATGGCCGGCACGCGGCGGTAGTTGAACGAGACCATGTTCGCGACGCCGGCCTTCTCGACCGCGGCGACCATCTCCTTGGCCTCGGCGGCGCTCATCGCCAGCGGCTTCTCGCAGACGATCATCTTGCCCGCCTCGGCGGCCGCGATGACCATGTCGTGGTGGAGGAAGTTCGGGGCGCAGACGTCGACCAGGTCGACGTCGTCCCGCTCGACGATCTTGCGCCAGTCGGTCTCCATCGACTCGTAGCCCCACTTGGCGGCAAACTCCTCCAGCTTCGCCTTGTCCTCCTCCCGGGCGTAGCACGCCTTCAACACGGGCTGGTGCTCCCGGGGGAAGAAGTGGTTGACCTGGAGCCAGGCGTTCGAATGCGCCCGGCCCATGAAACCGCAGCCGAGCACGCCGATGCGTAGTTCTTTGGCCATTGTTGAATCCTCGCAATGGTTGAAGTGAGATTGTTTGTAAGTCCAAGGTGTATGGCCGGTGCGACAGCGACTCCGGCGATTCAGTCTACGAGAGCGACTTGCACCCAGTCAAGGAAGGGTTGTACCGTCGGATGGTTGGCGTCCAGTTGCGAGTCGGCCTTGATGGCCTGCCCCATGGGCCTTCCCGGCCGTTCGCCCACGGCCAGCCAAGTGTGAATCCGAGCCTTCGGGCGATGCTGCGGTCGGAATCTCCGCTGCTCCGTGGGGATCGAATCGAGGAAGCCGTCAACGCGTGGCAGCATCTCGTCATCTTCCCGAATCAGTCCGGCGAGGAAGTCTTCGAGCATCCCGGTCGACTGGTTGTCCGGCATGACCCAGACGCTGAAACGGACCGAACGGGGGCTTCGCGGAGCGAGCGGCAGTTCGAAAACCGTTCCTTTCAGGCTGTGTTTCTCGGGGATGCTCTGGTAGCCAGCGTTCAAGAGCCGCGAGCGGATTGACTGCCACCTTGCGGCAGGGCCTTTGTCGTTGGCGTCGATAACGATCGCCAGACAGTCCAAGTCGACTTCGAGCAACCACCGGCGGATCGAGTCCAAGAGAGCCGTGTCACCGCCGTCTGTCCCGCTGCCAACGCCTTCTTCAACGTTTTCGTGAGGATTTGGACGCTCCACCGTGAACATCTTGGGAACCGCCCGAACCTCGAAGAGATTCCACATCACGTGTTGATCGTCTTGTCCCTCTACCAGCAGAATCCGCTTGCCCATCGCTAGCGCACCTCGATCGAGTCGCGAACCACGAACGGCAAGTCATTCCCCTCGATGATAATGGCGCCGGTCTGTTCCTGGCCTTGCACCTTCTCCAGTCGAATCGCGACGCCATCGTTTTCTTCGTCTTCGGCCACAGCCCTGGCAAAACCCTTCAGGCAGTCCCAGGAGTGCGTCGTGGCAAAGACTTGAACGTCGTTGAGGCCTGCAAGGCGAAACAGCGCCTTCCAAACATCGTAATGCGCTGAATGGTGAATTCCATTTTCCACCTCATCCACGAGCAGTATTCTCCCTGCCCCACCTGGTTCCGAGCGAAATCCTCGGTATTGCAGCGCCACGGCCAAGTTGAATACGCGGACCGCGCCGTCTCCAAGACTCCGTAATGGAAACGGCTCCGGAATCCGACTTGTCCGCACCATCGCCATCCGGCGATAAGGATCAAGAGGGTGCGTGACGAATCCGACATCCAAAACGGTCTGATCAATCAACTTCAGTGCCGAAATCACATCGTCCTTCAGTCCGGTCAAGACAATCGCGTCCCACCAACGGCCTACGAGGTCCTCTGAAACGGGGGCCGGGCTCAGGAACGGAAGCTCCGGAGATGAACCCCGACCCTCGCGCTCCTCAAGGAGTAAGTCCTCGCAACGCACGCCCCTGCTCTGTCCTCCAAAGTCAATTCGCAGGCTTCCGACGCTCAAGACCTGTTTCCGGTGAGAGATTGGATCATCTACAACCGTGAGAGATACGTCGTGACCGGATATCAACAACCAATCCTCGTGTTCTTCCGAAGCGTGACGCGGTCCGATTGCCAATTGCCCCCGCAAATCGTGTTTTACCGATGTCTTGTGGAACAGCATGTCCAGCATCGGAACAGCACACTCCCGGGCAGGGTCAATCCGTACTTCATTGCGAGCGAGGAGAACGGCCTTGATTGCCCGAGGATCACCACCCGCATCATAGAGGCGCAGTGCCTCAAGCAAGCATGTCTTCCCCACGTTATTCTTGCCGAGGATGAGGTTCACCCGGCCCAGGCGCTCGATGAACAGATGGGAGAACGTGCGGAAGTTCTTGATTTCGAGGCTGGTGAGCACGTGCGCGATCCTCCAATCAGCCGTGTCTGGCGGAAGCGGCCGGCAATTCGATCATGGGCGGTGCCCTTGGCTGGTGAGCAACTCCGCGGCCCAGGCCGCGTCGTCGTCGGCCAGGGGCGGCCTCGGGGAGCGAGCGTAGTCGAGGCGTTCCGGATACGGCCCCAGGTCGTACGCTCGGTCCAGGACCGCCTGCAAATCGAGGACTTCGTCCTCGTCGCCCGTCTTCAGCGGCACGCGAATCCGCGGCAGCCGGTCGCGGATCCGAATGGGATAAATCTCGTAATCTTCGCCACCTCTCCGTGCCACGTTGACAAGGTAATCGTGTCGCGGGAACTCTTCCAGCAGCACGTCGGGAAACTCCACGACGCGCAGGCCGTCCCGCAAGAGGTCGATCTCGACCAAGTGAACGCCGGCCTCGCGCGTCTCGGCCTGCTTCTGCTCGTAAAGGGCGCGCCCCTGCCGATCCAGCTTGTTCGTCGGGCTGAGCACCTCGATCCCCGTGACCACTTCGGCGCCTTGCGCGCGATGGATCACCAGGTACGGTTCGCGAACCTGCACCTCGGCGCGGGCGATGCGAACCGGCTCGTCCGGTTCCGCCAGGGCGACCCTCTCGCGTGCCGGGCGCGGCCGGGCCTGCCGCGCCACCGTCAGGTCGGGATAAATCGGCCGCTGCGGCTGCGCAAGCCATATCCGCTCGCCAATGTCGACGTAGTACCCCCTCGCCCGCAGCCGGGGTTGCAGCAAAGCCGCCGACTCGCTCACCAGCCGCGCGTGCACCCCGGGCCACACTTCGGGGTGCTCCAGGTACGGGTCCATGCCGGGGAAGGGACTTGGCATCGGAGTTCTCGATTTTCCAAGATTCGTGCCGAATTCGGCTCGACGGTCCTACTCCACCCATCCGTGCCGGTCCCGCACCGCGATCATCGCCCGGAGGATGTCGTTCCACGTGTCGGGCTTCATCATCACGTCGTTGGGGAACATGCAGCCGTCCCAGCAGAGGTGCTTGATCCGCTTGGTGAGCCGGCCGTCGGCGTCGCGGAGCCAGTGGCCGGCGTGGCGGGGGATGTCGAGCTTGCCGTTCGGGTCGGTAGCCAGGCAGTGGCGGCCCGTCTTGTCGTGCGAGCCGGAGCCGTGCACCGTGGCGTCGTTCTGGGCAATGTGCAGGTCGATGGTCCACGGGCGCAGGGCGTCGGTCAACTGCTGGTATGCCGCGTCGAACTCGTCCGAATCACTCCAGTCGAAATCCTGCGGCAGGATGGCGTCCTCTGGGGCGTTGTAGCCCAGGATGTAGAGGAGCGTGTGGGCCATGTCGGCCTGGAAGCCGAGCGTCTGCGGGCGGTCGACCATCTCCAGGAGCTGGATCATCCGCTTCCAACTGTGCATGCCGCCCCAGCAGATCTCGCCCTCGGCCGCCAGCTTCTCGCCGTGCTCTTCGGCGACGTCGCACGCCTGGCGGAACGTCTCGGCGGTCCGTTTCTGATTGCCTTCGGGGTCTTCGAGCCAGGGCTCGACGCCGCCGCCCGAGTCGATGCGTACGGCGCCGTGCGGTCGCACGCCCAGCTCGCGGAGCACCTTGGCCACGCGGCAGCCCTTGCGGACCTGGCCGAGGAACTTCGTGCGCTCGGCCTCATCGCCCATCGCGGCCCCGCCGCCGGTCGGCGGCCAGATGGGGGCGACGACCGTGCCGATCTGGAGGCCGCGCGATTGGGCCTTCTCGGCCAGCTCCTTGATCGCGTCGTCGCTCTGGACGGTCGAGTCGATGTCGATGTGGGGCAAATAGAGGAACAGGTCGAAGCCGTCGAACTTGACGCCGTCGACCTCGGCGGCGGCCGTCAGGTCGAGCATCGTGTCCAGGTCGATCGGCGGCTCGCCGTCGTCGCCCTTCCCCACCACGCCGGGCCAGGCCGCGTTGTGGAGCTTGGGGTAGTTGTTGGGATGGTTGGCGGTCATCGGCAATCCTCAGGGTTACGTCGGTGACAAAGCGAGTATCGAAGGGAGTGACAAAGCGAGTCCTGTGCGGGTGGACCTCAGGCTCCCCTCTCCCGCTTGCGGGAGAGGGGTCGGGGGTGAGGGGGGTTGCGTCGCGGTCGAAGTCTCATTCTTGGGGTCCCCGCAGCCCCGGGACCACTTGGAGCTGGAAATCAACCTCGTAGCGCATGAAGGCCACGTTTGTAGTGTGCATGAGCGCGTATCGTATTCTCGCGTCAGACTCGCGGGCGATGACGAGGCCTTCTACGGTCTCGTTCTGCGAAGCCAGATGCTCTTTGACCCAGCCCATGTATCGGAGAACTTGCCCAATGGTATCGTCGCTCGTCTGCTCGCGCTTAAGCTCAATCACGAGCCATCGCGGCTCGGCTCGGTGCGTTGCCAGGAGATCGATCTTCCCGATCTCGTTGGTATTGTACTCGTAGCCGACGACCTCCCCGTCTTCTTCGTGCAAGTTCCAGTGCTTTGCGAGCGGGAGGCTGCTCCAGTTGTCGAATATGAAGTTGTGTAGGTGGCGTTCCAGGCCAAACGCCTGTGAATCCTGGTCGTCTGCAAGAAGTGGTTGAAGATCGTCGTCTTCCTGAGCGCCCTCGTGGGACTTGACTCGCCACCACAGGCCATCGAGCGTCCAAAGGTCGATTTGCAGTCTGGCGGCCAGTTGAAGCAGCGTGTCGTTGATCTTGATATATCGTTCCGCGAACGATGAGCCGCGGTCAAACTCCGGGAAAGCGCCGACCGCCAGCATCCCCGCCTCCGACGTGCCGTTGTACACCCCGTACTTGTCAGGGTGGCAGACATGGAGGATCGCCGTGATCAATGCCTTGCCAAAGTTCTTCATGAACGGCGGCTTGCCCCTGGGGACCAACTCTTCCAGTCGGTTATTGAGAGGGCAACTCTCGTCCAGCAAGATGGAGAGCCCTTCGCGGACGCGAGCCATGTCGCTGCACAAAGCGGTCCCCTTGCGAGCAAGCCCGCTCCAATGCTGGTTGTTCTTGAGGAGCAAGAAACCTCGAAACTCCTGCTCCGTAATGTGCTCGAGCCGCTCAGGACCGAACACCTCTTGGTAGCGCGCGATCACCGCGTCTCTTGCCTCGACCATCCCTTTCAGTTCCGGATCTTTGTCCAGGGTTACCAAGATCGCGCGAAGTCGCGAGAGAGCTTGGGTCAGACGGTTGTCGTCCAGAAGCGATGTGGTCTCAGAACACGGATGATCTGACATTACGCTCCCCTCCCGGTTGCGCCTCCCCTCACCCCCAACCCCTCTCCCGCTCGCGGGAGAGGGGAGCAAGAGCGCTCAAG
>DATKZH010000445.1:0-2729 GCA_035528065.1 Thermoguttaceae bacterium
CGTTGCGTCGATGATGGGAGCAACCATAGCACCGACTCCTTTCGATGTACGGTGGAGGTTTGGTCACTTCCTTCATCGGCAGGTGTCGGTGTTTTTGTCCCGTCATCTTCCCCTGACTGTTACCCTCGATTGAACCAGGCCCGAAAGCGAAAAGCGAGGACTTGCCTGTCGACGAGCGATGATCCTGCCCGGAGCGAGTTCCGTCCAGTCGCGTGGGTTTGGCCCGCAGAAACCACCTCCGCCCAGGACAGCCGCCCAGCTCTCCGCAGGCGGCCGAGAACTTGAGCGTCTCGGTACGGAGGAGATGGGGTCGGTGGGGGAATTGGCCGCTCGGTATGGCCTGGGGCGGTCGTACGTCGGGAGGATCCTCAAGCTGGCAGGCCTGGCGCCGGACTTGGTCGACGACATACTTGCTGGCCGCGAGCCGGGAGGTCTGGCCCTACGCAGGCTCCCCAAGCTTCTCCCGATCCTGTGGAGGAAGCAGCGGCAGATGCTTTTGGGCGATGAGACAGCGCCTGCCGTGTGAAGGCCCTTCGTAGCGACACACTTTCATCTCCGACCTCGCCCGCGCCGGCGTGCACCCTCGCAACGCCCAGGCCCTCGCCCGCCACAGCACGATCGACCTGACGACTCGTCCCTCGAAGCCTCGGCGGAGGAGGATGAACGTCTACACTCACGTGGCGATGGGAGACCTGCACGACGACGTCGAGTCGCTGCCGGACTTGCCGAGCAATGGCGGAGCCGTGCCTGGGAAGACCGAGCCCGACGCGATCGGCGAGAGCGTCACACCTGCCGTCCCCGCGGACGCGCCCCCCGAGCTTGTGGGCCTCATCTCGGCCTGGAAGGACCTGCCTCGGAACGTTCGTTCCGCGATGGCTGCGCTGGTCGACGTGTAGGCCGCGTTGACGTCCCGCCGCGGTGTTGGGCGTTCCACCACGGCAAGGCCCATCTTGCTCGCGACTTCAGCAGCGCGGCGTACCGAGGCTCTGATTGACTCAAACAGAACCGAATCGCCGCTCCGCGAGCTTCCGGAACTTCGTGGGTCAGCAGTTCGGCCAGGATCGCCTCGCGGCCCTCGATCCGCATTCGCGCCAAGGCTTCGGCCGCATCTGCTCGCGTATACGACGAGAACAGGTCGCCCTCCGCCTTCGCGCCGCGCCAATCCAGAACAGATCGTAGGGCCGACACGGCCTCGGCGCTGCCGATGTCAGCCAAGGCACCCGGCACGAACCTCCGGATGCGGAAGTCCCACCAGCCCGGTCGAAACACACGGTTGCCCGCGCCGGCTTTGACCCGGTCGACCTTCGTCAAGACCGGATCGTCACGGAACAGCGCGGTTCGCAGGCTCCCCGTCGCCTCGGCCGCCCGCAACCTGCCCAACGCCCAAACTGCCATCGCCCCGTCGAGGCCCACGAAATCCCAGTCCCGATCGACCGCCCGGTGTTTGACCGTCTTCCGGAGCACCTTGACAACCGCGGGGCTCTTCACCCCCAGCAGGCCGAGGGCGAACGCGTATCGCCCTCGGACCTCGATGAGGGCCCGCCTCTCGCGCAAACGCTTCTCATCGTCGGGCCACTGGTCCAGATGCTCGGACCGGTCGCTCAGCATCGCTGCGATCGCGGCAGCGGCGGGCTTGACCCCCGCGCGTCCGCACGCGACAGCCGCCTCGGCACGGACAGCAGTGTCACGATCCCGCAGGAGTTGCAGCAATACGCCCCGGACCTCGTTGGAGACCAGGGACGGGCGATGCTTGGCGATCATCCCCAGGTTCCACGCAACGGCGCGGCGCACCTCAGCGTCGGCGCGCCGATGCACTTCTCTGGCCAGGATCGTGAAACACCGGGGGGCGAAGATTGCCAAGCGGACCGCCGCGATACGCACCGAGACCCGATGTGAACGGCCACGCATGACCTCCTCAAGTTGCTCCAACGGTCCTGGCAAACGAACGCCCAAGATGGCCGGGGGCCTCGACGAGACTGCCACGCAGGGCCGGCCCAACTCCGTCAGCACGGCGCGGGGATCGTCGCAGATCACGAGCTTGCCGGGACGGGCGAGGAGGCGCTTCGCCTCGGTGGGGCTGGTGTCCTGGCCGGCCTCCATCAGCGAACCCTTGAAGGGCAGTGTCGCAGTCCCGGCCTCGCGGAACGCCGCCGAGTTGTAGTGGTTGTACGTAACCACGTGATCCAGCATGTCCGCCTTGCGGAGTTCGTCGAGCAGTTCGCGGTCGATGCCCGGCACCTTGATGTCCAGGTGCAGCAAACCTGCATGGTCACGGACCATCTGGAGTACATCCCGCAACACCGGTATGCGCTCGGTCTTGGCCACCAGCATCGGCAACGACGTGAAGCTGTGGAGCAGGAGTTCCTCGTAATACGACTCCTCGATGAGGCCGACCCCATCGAGCATCCGCTCGATCCTGTCGTCGTGGAAGAGCACGAGGACCCCGTCTTTGGTTCGACGGAAGTCGAGCTCGACGCCATCCGCCCCAAGATCGAACCCCGCCCGGATGGCCGAAAGCGTGTTCTCCGGCGCATACTCGTGGGCACCCCGGTGCAGGAGAAGCACCGTGCCGGCGCGGACTCGCTCCACTTTGGCATGTCGGGCCTTCCTCTGCTCCACAGTCTCCGGTCTCAGGGACGCGCGTGGCTCCGGGACCGTCACCAAAGGCAGTTCGTGACCGGCCGGCAGAAGCGACAGGAACACCATCAACGATCCTGACAGAGTCATGA